>JBBQWA010000191.1:0-8808 GCA_038211045.1 Gemmatales bacterium | reverse complement strand
CACCCTCGGCCAGCACGGGCACCCGGAACATCGGGAATCTCTCGTGCGATTGCTCAAAGACGAAACCGAAGTGTCCCCCGGCATTGGGATCGGTGTCGGCGCCGCGGCCAAACGCAGCCCCATCCAAACCCGCGATCTCGCCTTGGCGATGTTGCTGCTCGCCACCAAACAAGATTACGCCGAGTACGGCCTCACCTTCCGATACAAATCGAGCAGTTCCAACGAATCGCTCAAGTACAACGCCATGGCCTACTACTTCGATGGCGACGACGCGGCCAAGAAACGCGAAGAGGCATTCAAGAAATGGGATGGATGGTATGAGAAGAACAAGGAAACGCTGAAGAAGTGAATCAGGCACGTTGACGCAACGCCGAACTGCTGATGTCCACGCGGAACTCCGCTTCCGCGATTCCCTCGAACAATTCTGCGAACGCCCCCGCGATTTCCCACTCGCGGAACGCCCCTTCCGCATCGATCCGCCCGCCGACGATTACCCGGCAACCCTTTTCCGACAGGCTCCGCAAACCGGCATCCCGCGCCGCGGTGCTCCCCGAATATTTCGGATCGAGCATGCGCACGGCGGTATCGTAGCCCACGGCGAAGATCGCACCGGGGAAGAGTTCCGCCTTCTCCGCGAACGTCGCCGCCCGCGTCACCCACACCGGCACCGCCCCGGCGAACTGCGCGAGCCGCCGTTGAACTTCTTCGTGGGGAAGCTCCGGCTTATCCACGTTCGCCACGCTCAGTTCGTAATGCACCGGCACACCGATTCGCCGTTCCGCCACCGCCGCCAACGCGCGATGACCCTCGTGCCACGGATTGAACGAACCGGAGAGAAGCGTTAACTTCTCGGGGGCCGAGGTGATGATAGAACCATCGGGAAGGAAACACGAAAGCGGGGGGACATCGCTCAAGACATCGCCCCACAACTCTTGCAGATGCGCATTCCCGGTTTGCCTTGGATCGCTTCGCCGCATTCGGGGCACTTCGCCACCACGGGCGGCGGTGGCGGAACAGTCGCCGCGGGTGCGGCGGGCATCGGCGGCTTCGGCATCGCCGGAGCGGGGGGCTTAACGATGGCGGGTGCAGTCGGCGCCGCGGGCTTCGGCTTCACCGGTGCACTCGGGAACGGATCGAAGAGCGCATCCACCGCACTCGGTTTCGCCATCGGTTTGGCCACTGTGATCGGCAGCGGGGGCACCTCGTCTTTCGGAGCCGCGAGCGTGAGCGACCGGTCGGTAACGCTCGCGGCTCCCATGGGTGGATCCACTCGCACCTTCGGTGCATTCCCTTTGCCGGTCTTCACTGTGAGTTCCAACGGGCCGACGTTCCGCGAATCGCCGGGCTTGGCAATCGTTTCTGTATTCGTTGGAACGTCGTGGCAGATCACTTGGCCGTTGCGTACGAAGTACCGCAAGGCCACCGGTGCGGCGCCCTTCGCCCACACGGTGCAGTTCTTGGAATCGGAACCGATCTTCACCGGCTCCGGGCCGAGGTTCACCGCGATGGTCTCGCGCGGCCCGAGCTTCACTTCGAGCCACGCCTTACGGAACGCGGCTTCGACCAAGGCGACCATCGCGCCGATGCAACCGCCGAGGATGCAAGCGCCGAACAATCGCCCGGCCGCTTCGTGGAACTGCGAACCGAGGAAAAACGCCATCACGCCGATGAAGCCGCCCACCAAGCCGCCGGCACCGCCGAGGAACCATTTCAAATTCGGTACGAAGAACGATAATCCGGCCCCGGCCAAACCGCCCAAGAGCATCCAGCCGATCACTTGGAAGATCGTTCCAACGATTCCGCCCGCACCGAGCGAGTAGAAGCCCTGCCCCACTAGGCCGCCGAGCATGCCCACCGCGAAGCCGCCGCCCAACCCAGCGAGGATCGGCAACATTCCCGGCAAGCTCGAACGCAAGTAATGGTGTTGCCCCGACAGCAGTACGACGCAGATGCTCGCGGCGACGAGCGCACTCCAGATCGCACTGAATGCCAATAATTGCAAACCGCTGCCCTCCGCGAATTGCTGCTTGGATTGCAGGCTCTGCGCGATGGCCGGCTTCTTCGGTTCTTCGACCTGCGGCCTTTGTTCGGGGCGGGCGGCTTTGGCCGAATCCGCGATAGCCGAACCGAGCCGCGGCAGCAGTTCTTCGAACGTATCCTGCTTTGCGGCGATCCGTCGGAGGTTGAACACTTGGCCCTTCCCGGCTTCCTGCAACGGCGTGAAGAGTTGTTCCTGTTCCGGATAGATGACGAGGTGGATCTGATCGAGATTGTGCTGGAGTAGCACGGTGGTCGCTTCGCGCACGCTGGAGAACTTCGCGGCGCGGAACTCCGGCGCATCGTTGCGGAGATACGGCGGTTCGTCGGTGATCAGAATGATCACGCGGGTGGCTTTCTCGCGCCACGGCTGATCGGCCGCCACGGTGATGCCTTCGAGGCTCGCTTCGTCCGGCCCGCCCCCGCGTTCCCTCAGCTTGCTCACCGCAGCGCGGAACTTTTCCACGTCGTTAGTGAAGGGGGATTCTCCGAAGCGCAGCACTTTGGTCGTCGGCGGAGTTTGCGGATGGCAAAAATCGACGAGGCCGACGCGGAAGTCGAGGCGCTGCACCCGCAACCCGGCGGCGAACTTCGTGATGCCGTCACGCACGCCGTTGATCGCGTATTGCATGCTGCCCGAAGTATCGAGGGCGAACATCACATCGACCATCGGCATCGGCATGGCATCGACGCGGACGCTGATCGTATCGGAGGCCGTGAATGGTTCAAACCCCGGCAGCGTCCCGCTCGCAATCGCACGAATCTTGTATACTCCCACCGGCGCGTTTTCGTTTGCGCTCACGGTTCCTTCGCCTTCGGCCGCACCATCTTTCCATTGATTGAACGAGACATCGCGAATCGCCATGCCGGGCGGCAAGCCATCGAAGTGAACCGTCACCTTCGCACCATCGCCGAGTGCGGGTGGAGTGATGATGGCCCCTTGAACGGTGAACTTGTTCAATTGACCCGCGTACACTTGAACCGATGGGGAAACCGAGATCGCCAGAGCGGGCTGCGTCACCGGCGGAGGTGGAGGCTTGAGGAGTGCCCACGCCGGTTCGCCAAAGAAGAGAGCCCCGACCAGCCCGCCGAGCGCGCCGTACATTGCGAACAGGATGGGCTTGGGAATTTTGTGGATCGCACTCGAAGCGGACATGGGTAACCTCGTCTCGGGGAGAGCACCGCTGTTGTACTTGCGGGTTCATGGAAATGCAAACCACCCGGCGAGCCGGGAGCGTCAGCGACCGGAGGTAAGCGAACAACGATCACGCTGAAATTCGAGAAAAGAGTCGTCATTTCAATGGAATGCCTCCGGTCGCTGACGCTCCCGGCTCGCCGGGTGGTTGGTTTGAAATCGCTCGTTCGCACGAATACAACTCACTTCCTCGCAAACCAATCGAGCTTCTGCGAGGGGAAACCTGTGAAGCTGCTGAAGGCCCACGAATCGCCTTGCTTCAACATTCGATCCAGTACCGAAGCGTCGGCCCAGAAACCGCCCGGGGGTTCGCCCGGCCCTTGCGGGCCGCTGTGGGCGTTCGGCCCCCACGAATTCAGTAGGAAGCCGCCGGGGCGGGTGCCGCCGCGGATGCCCAACAAAGCCATGCAGTGGTACCATACGCCCTGCGGCGGACAGAAGCCTTCCCCATCCCGAACCATGCCGAAGCCCTGGCTGCTGCACACCGCGATGGGGTAGCCGTTGCGGATCGCGGCTTGGGCTTCGGCCCAACTCCGCACGTTGGCGATGGCCTTCACCGGATGTTCTTTCACCGCCGGTTCGAGTTCGTCCGGCACACCTTTCATTCCCAGTTCGCGGCAAGTGCGTTCGTCGTACTTCACCAAGTCGAGTGCGCCAAACTTACCCCTCGGCAGCACGCCGTATTGGTTCACGAACTTCGCCGCCCACGCCCCGACACTGCCATCGCCGCGAACGCGGCCGCCGCCGATCTCCACCCGGCTCCCGGCATAGATGATCTCTGGTGCGATCTCATGGAAGGTTTCGTTGCTGGCGTTCGCCGCCTGTACACAGATGAGGTGTTCGATGGCCGCAGCGGTGCCGAAGCCGACGCAGCAACCCACCGATTTCTGATCGCGGGCCGGGAGAACATCGCCCGTGACTTTCCGGCAAGCGTCCCACAAATGTACGTCATCGGAACTCGTGCCCGATTGAAAGGCTTCGGTGTCGCGAAACACCGGGAACGGCAGGGTGCTGCGGATTTCATCCACCGCCTGCGGATCGGGAATCCAGCCGAAGGAACGCGGCGCTTCTTGCGTTACGGTCGAAGGCGGGAGTGGCGCCGGGGCGGGATCTGGCTTCACGATGTAGCCGACGAACGCGGCGAGAGCCGCGAGCAGAGCCATCAACAATCGTTGTTTCACGTTCTTGTTCATTTCAGACCCTCCAGAGTGGTGGCGATGTGACCGAATAGTTGAACTGCAGTGCGGCGTTCCTTCGCATCGAGTACCTTGGCCACATCCGCGGCAAGGGTGCGGGCGATCTCCTCGGCGATCCGCTTTCGCATGGGAATCAGAACATCGGGGGGAAGTGCGGATGCCGTGGCCTTCAATCGCTCCGCCAATTGGCCGACAGTGCGAACCTCCGGCTTCTCGGCGAAACCCTTCGCGCTGCGGTACACCTCCGCGAGTTGGCGGACACACTGCGCTTTGTCCGGCGAAACGTCGGCGTCGAAGAGCTTTTGCATCTCGGTGGCGAACGCATCGACCGGTTTCGCATCGCCGACTACAACGACACAACGGGCCGCGTCGCTCGGTTCGTTGCCGGAGGCCGTCCAAGCGAGCACCAGATACCGCCCCGGTTTGGCGGCCGCGAACACCGCGAGCTTGCCATCGGGGAATGGCACAAGATCCGCATCGTCGGACGTGAGGGCCCACTTCACGAGCGTGCCGTTCGTTTCGGCTTTCAGTTGCACGAGCCTGCCGGGCGCTGCGTTCACCTCCGCCGGGAGAAGGACGCCGGACGGTTCAGCCAACGATTGGAATGAGAGTAGCAGTAGCGGGAACATGGGAACCTCCGAGATTGGGGAATGGGTTCGTTTTCACCTTCTCCCCTTGGGGAGAGTGTCGGTCCAACAGTGTTGGGACGGGGTGAGGGGGTAATCGAAAGATTCAAGCTCGATGCAAATGAACCCCCCTCACCCCCGGCCACTCTCCCCGAGGGGAGAGGGGAGTCAGGCTTTCCGATTATCCCGCACGTAATACACGGGTTCGCTGAACTCGCTCTTGCGGATCGTTTCCTCGCTCAATCGCTTGTTCGTTCCGTACGCTCCGTTCGCACTGCCGGTCTTCTTCACCACGCCCACACGAACAAACCCGGCGCGTTCGAAGAAAGGGTTGGCTTGGCCCATCGCGCTCAGCGTTTCGATCCACGGCACATCGCATAACTCGCAGGCCCGGCGAACGAACGCGGCAGCGATCCCGGCACCGCGATAAGTCGGATGCAAGACCACCCGTTGGAGCAACCAAAGCTGGGCGTTGAGCGCCCGCAACGCCGTGGGCGAACGCGGATTCTTCAAGCCGAAGTACTTGGATCGCAACGTCAGGGAGGCTGCGGGGGAACCGAACACGATGATGCCGATGGGAATGTCGCCGTGCCATAGCAGCATCACGCGGCGGACGAAGGCGAGGTGGTGCGAGCGGTAATGCCACCGAGCGAAGTGCGGCCAATCGCAGCGGGTGCCTTCCGAGAGCCAGAGATCGTGGGCGAAGCTGATGGCTTTTTTTTAACATCCCGGCGTTCGACGGTCACCTCGCCATCGCCCAAACAACGCACGTGAATATCGGAATTCAGGTCGTCGGCGATGTCGTCGTGCGTAGTGGCGCAGAGCACGGTGCATCGGCGGAAAGTTACGAGCTTCCGAAGGTTGAAGGCCAGAACCTTGGCCAACGGCCGATCCAGCATCGCAGCGAATTCGTCGAGAAGGAGCACTCTGTCAGAGCCGAAAGCGTCAGCGACGGTTCTTCCAGTGTTCCCGTCACTGACGCTTCCGGCTCCGATTAATCCATATGCCATCCGGAAGCGATACCGTTGCCCTTCGCTCAACTCGCCTGGGGTTCGCAACAACTGCCGAGCCTCGCTGAGGCCGCATGCGGCCAGCAGGCTCAGGCGTTCCTCGACGCTGCCCGGCAGCGCATCGATCAAGGGAACGTTTGGTAGTTTCAACGCCTGCAAATCGAGGGCGCCCAGTTCCTTCCCGGCGGCCCGCAAGATCGACGACTTCCCCGAACCCGATGGGCCGGTGAATAGCACCAGATCGCCCGGACGGATACCGAGTTCCAGATTCTCGGCGACGGTGTGCGGCGGTTCGCAATCGTCGAGGCCGAACAGATCGGCCACTTGGCCAGTAGCGAGGCTGCGCCGCGCGGACCGAAAGGGATAGCGGATTGTGATCGGCATGGTCTTCTCCATTGATTTTACCTTCTCCCCTCGGGGAGAGTGGGGCCAGAGAATCACAATAAGATCAATCGCGGTTCGCGTTTGCCGAATAGGTGTTCCGCGCCGGTGGCGGTCGCATCCAATAAGTCGTCGTGGGTGCCGTGGGGAAAGCTCGTGATTTCGTCGATCAATTCGGTTTGCTGCGAACGTCGGAACTTCACCGTGCCGTTCTGCACGCTCACGGCGAAGGCCGCGAAGCGGGACGCTTTACTCTTCGATTGCACGACTCCGCGGATCTTGTTGCCGAACTTGGCGTGGCGAACCAGCAAATCCTTGATCCCCGCGAACGCCGCGTTCGATTCGAAGAGGATTTCGCTCGGCTTCCAGCAGTCGTCCGCTTCGGTGATCTTCTCTACCAGATCGGGCATGCTCAAACGGTAACCCACGGCTTCGAGCACCCGCACTTCGTTTACACCCGGCATGCGCCCCAACACCACGATGGCGCTGGCATCGGCCTTCGCGCTCGCCGTCACCGCCGGATCGATGCTGAGAATCACCTTTTCGGGCGTTCCCGTTTCCTCCCAATCGCGAATCCACTCCGGGCGGAAGAGCAGCTCGTGCTCGGCCATCGGTAGCAAACGGTAACCGCGCGCGAAGCTCGCTTCCCCGATCTCGGCTCGGCGTTCCGCCAAGCGTTCCGCATTCCACTTCTCCGGCCACACCGGTTCGAGGTTGTTCCCCACCGCTCGCCGCAAGAGTGCATACGCCGAGTTCGCCTTCAACTCCGCATTGAGATCGTCCGGGTGCCACGGCGTGCAGAGGCCCCAGAAGCGTCCGTCGGGTTCGAGAAGATTCAAAAGATTGTTGCGGAAGAACTCCTTGGTGCGTTGACGATCCCAACGGCTCGAGATCGCTTTGACATCCACCACATCGTCGCAGATCAGAAGGTCGGCGCGTGCTCCCGTTGCGGAGGTACCGATGCCGAAGGCCGCCACGCTGGGGCCGATGGCTTGGGCGGGGCGCCGGATGGTGAATGCCTCGGCGGCCCACGGTTGGCCCGGCCGCAGCGCCGGGAACACCCGCCGCACCTTGCGGTTCAGCTCGATGGCCCCGCGGAGAAACCGCGTTCGTTCCGCCGCCAGAGCATCCGAGGCGCACACGATCTTCACCCTCAGGTTCGGCTCCCGCCCCAGTTCCCAAAGCACCCGCAGGCACACTTGCAAACTCTTCCCGTGATCGCGGGGCAACTCGATCAGCGCGCGGCGGTGTTGCGAAAGGAACGCTTGAATATCGCGGTGGATCTGCGCTTGAACGAGCGGGGCGCCGGTGGAATCGTCGAAACACGATTCGATGAACGCGTTCGGGCACTCGACGGACGCTTCAATTCGCCGACGGGCTTCCTTGGTTCGTTCGAGAAGTTCGCGCAGCAGATCGGCATTCCGGGAACGCGGCGAGGAGCGTTTCATGGGGCACCTCCAAGAGGAAATCTTCGAGTTGCGTAACGGTCATTCCACTCGGCGCAGGCGCTGCGGATTCTTTGGAAGCCTTCGCCACGCGATCCCGGGATGTGCGCGTGCTGAGCACTTTGGCCGAGGCATCGCGTGCGGCCTTTTCATCCTTGCCGTGGATTTGCTTGCGGAGCGTGGTGAGGGCTTCGGCACTCACTTCCCCGAGGTACTCGGCCTCGGCTTTCTTCAATGCGGCTTCCCAATCCTTGCCGGCCTTGCGAATCCAACGGCGGAGCGTGCTCGCGTGGCATTTCAGTTCCTTGGCGATGCCTTCCCAGTACAGCCCCTGGGCACGCCACTTGGCGGCGATTTCGAGTTGTTCCGGCGTGGGGGAAGCGCGTTTTGGCATGGCTTACTCCAAGGATTGAAATGAATCGGCGGATGTAGCTGGCCCGGCGCCCAAGATGAACCTTTCTTCACGGAAACCTCGCCGTATCTTTGCATTTCCATTGCTTATCTCACTTCTCGGGCGATTAATGTAACCGGGTATTAAACTGGATTGCTTCTCACCGCAGGTACCGCAGATGCCACGAATTGCACAGGCCCTTATCAGGCCGTTAGTCGTCCTCGCTCTTGCCTTGGTCGCCGGCACGCCGGCAGCAATGGGACAAGCCCCTTCGGTCGATTTTAACACTGCCATCACGAGCATCGTCACGCAACCGGCCAGCGTGGATACAACTGCCGTATCTGTTGGCTTGAGTAGCCCCGTGACGCTCTCGCGAGGGTCTGGGTTGAACTTGAACGCAGCGGGCGGGCGGTTCAACTCGAATGGGCTCAACGCCGCCGACCTCGCTGCGGCTATCACCAACAACGACTACTACACCTTCAGTGTCACAGTCGGTGCCAACTATGCGCTCGATGCCTCCCTTATCG
>JBBQWA010000190.1:0-8808 GCA_038211045.1 Gemmatales bacterium | reverse complement strand
CTTCTGGCCCGCCGCCGGGATCGCGCTCGATACTCTGATGGTCGTTGAAGGGCAAGTGAGCACCGCCGCCGAGCACCTCGGAACCAGTACCGCCAACCTCGTCGATTTCCTGCGGGTGAACGAGAAAGTGTGGCAGGCGGCGAACCAACTCCGGCAAGCCTTCGGCTTGATGGTACTCAACGGGGATTCGTAGAACGGTACGATTCCACCCGGCAACTTAGGAAGAATGGCCGCAGAGCGGCCGGCGCAGGGAAGGTGGGAACGAGGAAAAATTCAATCTTCTTCAACAAGCTCGGGATATAGCTTTTCTGCTTCTTCAAATGCGCGTTCGGTGAATTCTAAGTCTTCGTTTTTCATGGAAAGACTATCCCGATATTGCCTTGCCTCCGCATCGACGATGTATTTCACTTCGCCATGATTCTTGGTTACCACCCCCACGATTTCGTCGATGGTCGCGCGGAAGAATTCCTTTCGTGGATTGGTTTTGTTTAGCCGCTTTTTGTGGAAAGCGCGGTGGAGCGCGTTCTCAAGTTTTGGTGCATCGTTACATGCAATCATCATGTGGACATCGAAAGGAAACGGAACTGAGGCGTCTCCGAGTTCGCGGACACGATCCATGGGTTCTAAACGCCTTGTCATGCCGATTTTGAACACATCCTCACCAAAAGCTCCAATGTTTGATATAACATAAACGTTACCTGCTTTTGTGATTTGGGCTTGCGAAATGGCTCTCTCGGATTGCTCGATTATCTCATTCGCAGTTGCCAACTCCGATTGAAGCCGGGCAACCTCGGCGCTGTGCTTGCCGTCGGCTTCTAATCGCGCTTTAGCGAGTGCCTCTTCGATTAAGCGAGCGGTGCGGCGTTCTTTCTCAGATTCTTCCCTCAACCGTTCCACCTCCCGTTCACGTTGCTGCTCCTCTCGCATTTTCACTCGGATTCGAGCTTGCTCCTCCCGATCCAGTTCGGCTCGCACAACCAACTCATACTCGGATTGCAGTTCCGCAAAGGCTTTCCGCTCATCGGCAGCATTCAAATTGGCACCGATGGCACGGATTCTTTCGATCGTTTGTGTGAGTCGCTCCTTCGATCTCGAATAGTTGTCCGATGCGAGTTTGGCTTCGATCCATTTCCGCGTGTCCGCCAAGTACGCTCGCCCGAGTGCATCCGCATTATCTTGCTGAGTTAACTGCAATTTGCGGAGTTGTTCGGATTCATAGCTCTGTTTACCAACCGACATTGCAATTCGGTGGAGGTCGGCCTTCACAATCCCGTTCTCTTTTGCCAACTCGTCAAATTGGATCGCACGCGACATGAAAGCCGTTTTCTCGGCTTGGAACTTTTGAATCTCATGGCTGAGCGCGAATTCCTCCTGATCCATTTTCTGTTTCTTTGCAGAGAATCGTTCTTCGCTTTTATCAAGTTTATCCCGGCGAGATTCAAACTCGCCTTCCAACGCGATGAGCTTTCGGCGTTTGGCATCGATTGCGAAATACACACAAGCGCCGCCACCGATGAATGAAAGTAAGGAGAGTAAGAATGCGCCCACGTGATCGATCTCATTGGGAAACAGGGGAGACGAGAACAAACCGACCCAAGCCGCGACAACTCGGACAGCGTTTTACATTAAGAAACTGAACCTTCGCACCGCGTACCATCACGCCGCAACATTCACACTTCCCCGTCCACACGGAGTTCAGCTCCAAAGCGAACGAATAGTGCGGAGTATTTCCGCGAATCGTCGTCGTAACGATCCCTCCTCTCTGCCAATCCGCGAGGATGCCTTTTTGATCTTCATCCACTACCGATGAGACGGGTATGACCTGTTCAATTCGTTGCCACAGGGACAAGGCGACTTCCATCAGACTCTTGGCATGGTTAACACGGCCACGCAGGTCGTGATCGCTGGCTTTCTCAATCCGTTTGTCTTCGTCGAGGTGCTTTTCAATCGCGTCGAGTGCGTAGTAAAGGAAATTCGGCGGTGCAAAATGGAAGATTGCATCCAAGGCGATTATTGGAGGGCTTGAGTTCGAGCAATACCGCTTCTCATATTGAAGCTTTCCGAGGAGGTGCGGCAAACTATCCAGTGCCAATTTCACTGCGCTGTGAAAATCGAATCTGGTCGTGGCGACCCTTGCGACTTCGCCAATACGGTCAAATCGCTCTTGCTCTGCCATCAATTCAAGCTTGGTCGCCATAGCGATCCTTTTATCAAATTCGCAACGACATGCAAACATGCTTGCCGGAATCTGGGTTCTTCTCCCTTGACTTGCTGTTTCACGGATGTTTGTGACAGGCTTTCCAAAAACTCAATTGATTTCGAGATAGAACGATACCTTTCCTCCCGGCATCCTCCCTACACTTCCGCTATGAAGTTCGCTTTCGCGGAACTCGGCGTGCGCAACCTGCCCATCAGCTCGGCGTGGTACCGGGCCGCGCTGGGCCTCACCGTCGAACACCTCGATGAACCCAAGGGCTTCGCGCTGTTGAACGATGGCCACGGCCAGCGAATCGCATTGAAGGAAGGCCAACCCGGTTCCATCCGCTGGCAGTTCGAAGTCACAAACCTCGATGGTGAACTCGCCCGGCTCGCTGCGGCGGGGTTCCACCCGGAATCAGACATTCAAACCAGTGTAGAAGGCTACCGGCGGGCCACCTTCCGCGATCCGGACGGCAACGCCGTGGCCCTGTTCGAGTGGTTGCCATGCGGTTGAGCCTCCGCTACCGAGTGCTGATTCCCCTCGGCTTGCTCTTGCTGGCCGATGCCACCGCGACCGCGTGGGCCGCACGGGTATCCGCCCGCGACGCCGAGGAACGCATCCGGATTCAACTCGCCCGCGTCGCGCACACGCTCACCGAGCCGCCGACCTTTCCCCTCACCCCGCGCGTTCTCGAACAGATGAAGGGGCTTTCCGGCGCCGAGTTCGTGCTGGAGAAACGCACCGGGGAAACGATCTCGACCTTCCCGCAAGCCCCTTCTACGAAGGCCCCCAACGATGGAACTTGGAACGTGGGCGGGGAAGCGTACCGGGTGGAACGGTTGCAATTGCCGGACAATCATCCGAATGCGGGAAGCCTGTTGTGGGTTTGCTATCCGGAATCGGCCCGGCGAACCGCCGTGCGCGATGCGGTGCGGCCCGCGATCATCTCCGGGGTGGCGATGGGCTTCGCCGCGATTCTGCTGGCTTGGATCGGCGCGAGGCTGGTCGGCCGCATTCGGACCTTGGAACAACGCACCCGGCGGATCGCCCGGGGGGATTTTCAAACTCCGCCACGGGAGAATCGCCGCGATGAACTCGACGAACTCGCCGGTTCGATCCGCGAGATGGCCGAGAAGCTCGCCGAGTATCAAACGGCCTTGCAACAGACGGAACGGCTGCGCGTGCTGGGCCAATTCAGCGGCGGCCTCGCCCATCAGTTGCGCAACGCCGCCGCCGGGGCACGCCTCGCGGTGCAGTTGTACCTTTCCGATTTCACGGGGCAGGTGATAGGAATGGATCGCGAACCGCTGGAAGTGGCCCTGCGCCAGCTCGCCCGGATCGAATCGAACCTTCAACAATTCCTATCGCTGGGCAAACCGGCGCCGCCGGACATGCAACCCTGCGATTGGATTGAAATCCTCGATACCGCAGTGAAACTGCTACACCCGCAATGCCGGCATGCTGGGATCGAACTCGTTTGGCAAAAGCCTGAAGCGGTCGTGCGCCCCAGCGATCCGACGCTGCTCGGCCACCTCTTCGGCAACCTCATCGGCAACGCGGTGGATGCGGCCGGCCCCGGCGGACGGGTGGAAGTGCGATGGCTCGGCGACGCGGTGGAAGTGATCGATAGCGGCATCGGCCCGCCGCCGGAGATTGCCGAACGGCTCTTCGAGCCGTTCGTGACCGGGCGCGATCAGGGGATCGGCTTGGGCTTGGCCGTGGCCAAGCAAGCCGCCGACGCCCACGGCGGCACGATCACTTGGGAACGCCGCGGCGCGGCGACCGTGTTCCGGGCGGAGTTTTAAAAAGGGGCAGGCGATCACATCGGTAACTGTTTGTCGCGTTATAATCCCCGGATGCCCGCCACCGGCGACGATGCCCCGTTCCTCCGTTCGATCCTCGCCGCGTATGGCGACGATGGGCCGCGCTTGCTCTACGCCGATTACCTCGAAGAATCCCCCGATCCGTCGGATCAGGCCCGCGCCGAGTTCATCCGGTTGCAACTCGCGCTCGGGGCGATCTCCGAGGATCACCCGCGGCGGAAGGAACTCACCTCGCGGCAGAACAACATCCTCGTTCGCTACCACGGCCCGTGGACGGCCCATTTGCACGGCCTCGCCGCCGGATTTCAGTTCCGCCGGGGTTTGCTCGATTCGGTCGCCGTGGATGCCGCGATGTTCTTGGCGAAAGGGGAAGAACTCTTCCGCCGGGCGCCGATTCGCAGGGTGAAGCTCAACGATGCCGCAAGGCACATGGCGAAGCTCGCGGCCTGCCCGCACTTCGCACGGGTGCGCGAACTCGATTTCTGCGGCAACGATCTCGGCAACGGCGGCATCAATATCTTCGCACGTTCGCAACATCTTCTTCGTTTGGAACAACTCGATCTCAGTCACAACGGCCTCGATGCCGGCGCTCTGGAGATCCTTGCCGAGGTGGCGAACGTGCCGCGATTGCGGGCCTTGGGGCTTCACGGCAATCCCAAACTCGGCGACAGTGGAACGAATTCTCTCGCGCCGCTGCGGAAGTTGGAAGGCCTCCGCCGCCTCGATCTTTCCGGGAACGATCTCGACGGAAGCGCCTTCGCTGCGATTTTGGAAGGCGATCCGCTACCCGCATTGCACACGTTGATTCTCCACGGCAATCACTTCGGCGACGATGGCTTAACCGCCCTCGCCGAGGCTCCGATACTCTCGCGCATGCTCGGCCGGCAACCCCGGCTCGATCTGCGGCAGAACCAAATCGGCCCGCACGGCATGGCCGCGCTCCTCCGATCCCGAAAGATCGCTCCCCTAATTTCGCTCGACCTCGCTGGGAACTCCCTCGGCGACGGCGGAGTTCACGCGCTCACGCTCAGCCCGTTCCTGCGCAAGTTGCGGCGGTTGGTGCTGGCCCAGAATCGCCTCGGCGATTGGGGGGCCATCGCGCTTTCGCGTTCCCCGTTGATGAAGCAACTCGAATTCTTAGATGTCTCGCAGAATGCGATCACGCAAACCGGCATTGATGCGTTGTTCGCCGAGCGGAAGAACTTCGATACCGCCATCGACTTCGACGGCAACTTCGCCGGGGTAACCGGTGGGCGCCAGACCAGAAATCATTGCGAGTGAAGGCAGATGACGCGGATGCACGCAGATGAAACCCGGAGGGGAGAAGAATCGCCACGGCGTTGCCAAGTCCTCTCTGGCACCCGCCGCTCGGAAGCACGCCAACACCCGCGGAATCCGAACTTTCATCAAACTTCCCCCATCTTGCCAGCCGATACAACCTAGGACTGTTCGAATTCGAGTGGGGGTACGGCTGATGATTCATCGAATGGCGATATTCGGAATGCTTTCGCTGATGCTCGGCGCGGGTTCGGCATTCGCACAACTCGATAAGCCGCTGCCGCAAGCCATGATGGGCGAAGCGAACACTGCTTACGAAACATACCTCACGCCCACCGATACCCCCGCGTTCCGAATGCCCAGCCGGATGGAAACCCCGATCTGGTTCCGTGCCGACGGGCTAATTACGTTCACCAATGCCGCCAACCTTCCGCCGTTGCTCACGACCAGCCCCGTCGGCACTCCGCGAGCGACCGCCGGGATTCTCGGCACGCCGGGAACGAATATCCTCGTCGGGGGAAGTGCGGAAAACGGATACCGCAGCGGCGTCGGCTTCGCCTTCGGCGTCGAACCGTTCAGTAATTACCACGCGGGCTTGGAACTCGGCTTCAGCATGTTGAACCGCAGGGAAAAGAGCTTTATCGACAATTCCGATTCCAGCCGGATCCTCGGGCGGCCGTTCACCATTGCGGGAACCGGCCAAGGCCAAGCGGTTCTCGTGGCGTTCCCGGGGCTTTCCACCGGCAGCTTGGACGTACGCGCTTCTTCGGGCAACCTGTATATGGGGAACATCGCGATCACCGATCGCTGGATCGATAACGATTACTTCCACCTCACCGCGATGATCGGCTACCGCCGCTACGACATGCAAGAAGAATTGCACTTGCTTCAGAATCTTGTTTCCACCGACCCCAACACGGTGCCCGGAACCACGATCCAAACTTTGGATCGATTCCGCACCTTCGGCACCTTCCACGGGGCCGATTTCGGCCTCCGCGGCGAGTTCATCGAAGGGCCGTTCTCCCTCGAATTCACCGGGCGGTTGGCCGTGGGCCAACTCACGCGTTCCGTGGATATCTTCGGCAATCAGCTCATCAACGTACCCGGGATCGCACCGCAAGTGAACACCGGCGGCATGTTGGCCTTGGTGAGTAACACCGGCCGAACCACGAACAGTAGCACTCAGATCATGCCGGAGATTGGCACCGTGGGGAAATGGCAGATCACCCGGCACCTCGAAGCCCGCCTCGGCTATTCCGTGGTGCTTTTGCAGGGCGTGTATCGGGCGGCGGATCAAATCGATACCACGATCTCGCCGAACAACTTCCCGCCGGTGGTCGCCCCGCAAGGGGGAAGTCCGGCCCGAACGGATCGCACCGCTAACATCTGGTTGCAAACGCTTTCGCTCGGGCTTTCGCTGGGATTCTGATCCAATCCACCCGCATTACCGTCGGCCGTTGGGCGGTGGGCTGGCCATCTTGCCTTGCATCACGTCGGTCGCCCGGCGTTGGAACTTGGAGAGTTGTTCCCGCAGCGTGGCGTCGCCGCGCTGCATGATTTCGAGTTCGTGTTGGATTTCGGCGCTGAGCCGCTTCAGTTCCGTTTCTTGGCGGGCCATTAGTGCCCGGTCGCGGGCCATGCTCACTTCCATCTGCCGCATCTGGTTTTCAAGGGATTCTTCGTCTTCGCGGAGTTGCTGGCGTTCCTCGTTCAACTTGCGGCGCTCCTGTTGGAGCTTGGCGTTTTCCCGTTCGAGTTCATCGTTCCACTCTTCGAGTTCATCCCGCGTTTTGGGTACCGCCGGAGTCGGGGCGAGCATCCCGCTCGACACCTGTTCTTCGATGAGTTGAATTTGCGCCGTGAGATCGGCGGTGAGCCTGTTGCTTTCGAGGAGTTGCCCTTGCAAGGCCTGTTCGCGCACGCCCACCTTTTGTTCGTTCTCGCTGGCTTCCTGCAACAGCACTTTCATCTCTTCGAGCAGTTTGCGCAGTTCGCGGTTTTCCTGCTTGATCCGCTTCAAATCCTCGGACGTAGGCTCTTTGGACGACGTGCGGGACGAATTCGCGGAAGCGGGAACCTCCGCCTCCGGCGGCGGGTAGTTCGGTACGCTGGCCGCGTACGAATCCAAGCTGCCCAAGCGCGAACGCGAAGGGTGAGCGTGGAGTTCGGGCGCGGAGATCGCGTCCAATTTGGGGGCCAACGAGTTCGCGGCCACCGGGCCGTGTTCGCCTGGCATGGTCAAACGACCGAGCGAACTCCGGGCACTGGCTTGGGCGGTCACATGGGAGGCGAGCGCATCGAGATCGATCATCCCCGATGCGGCCGTGGAACCGATCGGTGGTGGAGTCGACGCCATGAGTCGGCGGCGCAGTTCCGCCGCCGAAATCGACGGCGCCGGGTCCGAGAGAATATCCGAAATCGGCATTCGACCACTCCGAAGCGAACAGATCGGGCCGCAGGTTAACTCCAAGCGGGAATTAAAGTTGCGGGTGGGCGGGAACGACGTAGCCCGGAGGATACGGCAACCGGCCCGACGAAAGTTAGTGCGCCCGGGGAAGCAGTCAAGGAAAAAGCCAAATCCTTGCGCGGTTCGTGGTTCCGGCGAAATCGTTCCCATTGGTGAAAGTGTGGTTTTGCCTCAGAGCGATGAGGCGGGAAATGGGGATCGTTGAGCTTTACAATCTCTCCCCGCTTCGACCTTTGATCGAAGCAGGCTTCTCACCAACGGGCAACGCCGTTACGGATTCGGCAATACCTCTCCGGGATCGTTTGGTCACCGCGCAGCGCACCGGCGGTCTTCGACCGCCGGCGAACCGATGTGTCCCCTCCGGGGACAATCTTGCGAACCTTGCAACATGCTATTGCTTCATCAATCTCAGCCATCTCGCCGAACGCTGAAATCTCTGGGGAAAAATCGGTAACGGCCTCGCCCAACGAGGAGAGGGTGCTCGAATATTTACTTCTGCGTCAGGCTGTGTTCGTTCACCCGCGGGGCGCAGGCGGCATCGGCTTGGCCGAGCAATTCCTTGATATTCTTGCGGAACGAATCATATTGGGCCAGCGAGCTGTCCCGTTCGTTGGTTCGCAACTTCAACAGCAACGCCAGCTCGTCCCGCTCGCGTTCGAGTTGGGCCACCTTCGATTGTTCCAACCGGAATTGCGCACCGGTTTTCATCGCGGCATCTTGCGACAATTTCAATTCGCGTTCGAGTTGGGCAATCCTCACTTCGTGCGATTTGTCCGCAGCCACTTGGGGCGGTGAGGGGGGGGTGCAACCCCAAAGTACTGCCAGCAAACCGGCCAACGAAATGGGCAGTATCACGTACGGGCGAATCATGGTGAACATCTCCGGTGGTGCTTTTGTGAGTGGCAATGGCGTGTCCGGAGTGTCATCGAACCGCAGGTGTTCCCCCATTGACCCAAATTTGCGAAAACCCGCGACCGGCAAGCTTCGCCGGGGCGGGTGGGGTGGATTGTGCCGATCGCAAAGATCGATTCAAGAACGAC
>JBBQWA010000189.1:0-8872 GCA_038211045.1 Gemmatales bacterium | reverse complement strand
ATCAACGACCGCTCAGTCAGCGGAATCAGCGCGGCCCAGGCGTCTTCCTTGTACTCGTTCACGCCGATGGCCTGCTCCACCGCAAACGGGCCGACTTTGGTTCGCCGAAGTTGTTCGATCATGCCACCGACGCCGAGCGCTTCCCCCAAATCGCGGGCGATGCTGCGGATGTAGGTTCCCTTGCCGCACTCGATATCGAGTTCGATCAGCGGCCAATCGTACGAACGCAACTCGATGGAATACACAGTCACCGGTCGCGGTTGCAGGGTCACTTCGTGCCCCTTGCGGGCGAGATCGTAAGCCCGCCGACCTTCGACTTTTAACGCCGAGAACTGCGGGGGAAGCTGCTGGATGGTGCCGAGGAATTGCGGCAACGCATTCCGGACTTGTTGCTCGGTGGGAATCTCATTCACCACCGATTCCACCACTTCGCCATCGGCATCGTCGGTGTCGCTGGTCGCACCCAAGCGCACGGTTGCTCGGTAGACCTTCGGCATCGCCTGCACCTTCTCCGCGAGTTTCGTCGCTTCGCCGATGGCCACGACGAGTACGCCGGTGGCTAGCGGGTCGAGCGTGCCGGTATGGCCGATCTTGGTCTTACGCGGGAACCAGCGTTTGATTCGATCCAAGGCGCCGCGCGACGTGATGCGTTGCGGTTTGTCGATCACCAGCCAGCCATTGATCGCGGGTTGCATTCGTTACTCCGGGTGCTGACGCAGCCCGGCTCGCCAAGAGTAAACCGATATGTTATCGATGGAGAGACATTTCGCATGGAGAGTGGTTCGTGGCGAATTCCACCTGCGTCATTTACAACCCGGCGGCCGGTCGCGGTCGTTCGAAGAAACTGTTGGAGAAGGTGCGGGCTTGGGCCGACCCGAACGCGGAATTGATGCCGACCTCGGAGGTAGGCCACGGCGTCGAACTCGCGCGGCAGGCCGCGGAGGCTGGGTATGCGAAGATCATCGCGGCCGGGGGCGACGGCACGGTGCACGAAGTGGCCAATGGCATTTTGCGGGCCGATCGGCCCGGAGTCGTCTTCGGTGTGTGGCCTTTGGGTTCGAGCAACGATTACGCCTCGGCGTTGGGGTTGAAGCCCTGGTTCCGCAACTGCGGCGAGGGAATCGCGCTCGCGACGCGGCTCGTCGATGTGGGATTGCTCACGAGGCCGGGTCGAACGGAATACTTCGTCAATTGCATGGGTATTGGTTTTAACGGTATGCTGGCACTCGAAGCCAGGAAGATCCGCTGGCTACGCGGGTTGCCGCTGTACTCGCTGGCTTTCGTGCGGGCGATGCTTTGGTACTACCACACGCCGAACGTGCGAATTCGTTGGGACGATGTCGAGCAAGAAGTTCGTACCCTCTCGGCGAGCGTGAACCTCGGCCAGCGCGAAGGCGGGTTCCCGATCACGAACATGGCTTCGCTCGAAGATGGCTTATTCGATACCGTGCGAGTCGGAAATTTGAAACGTTGGCAACTGTTGCGTTACCTACCGAATCTCATCTTGGGCAGGCTGCCGAAAGATCACGGGAAAATCGTTCGCGGATACTGCACGGGTGCGCATTTCAGTTCGGAAGAACCTTTTTGCGTCCATGCCGATGGCGAGTTCTTCGCCAAGCCGGAGGAAAGCGTTCACGAATTCGATGTGGAACTGTTGCCAAAACATCTACGGGTAGAAGCTTACCCGTGAGAATAAGGCGGGGGAGCGTTGCCCCCCCGCTCGAGCGGATATCAAATTCTCGTAGCGGAAGTCGCCAAACTTCCGCACGAGCCAGTTACCGGAAGTCTGGCGACTTCCGCTACGCTGACACGAAACCTACTGTAATTGCATTACTTGGTGTTGATTTCGACTTTGCACCAACCGAGTTCGACGGAGGTCACTTTCGCGCTTTCCGTTTTGAACATACTGGTGTTCAGCGAATAGATCACGAAGCGGCCTTCTTTGCGGTCTTCGACCAAACCGGCTTGGCGCAATACGCCCAAGTGGTGGGAGACGTTCACGATCTCGACGCCCAAGGCCTTGGCCAACTGCGTGACGTTCTTTTCGCCGGTGAGCAGATTGTCGATGATGCGGATGCGGTTCGGTTCTGCCAAGGCTTGGAGGCGATCGGCGCATTCCTTGGCGTGCTTGGAGTTCGTCATGCTAACACATTCCTTTGAGGGGTAGAAAATGCGATGGGTCTCGGTTGTGCCTCCCGGCGCCGTTTCGCCCAAAAATTCATGGGAAAATCGGTTACGAGCCATCGCTTACTGAGTTAATGATTAGACAACCGGAGCAAACCGGCAAGGAAAAATCAGCGTGATTATCGGATGAAAATGTTCGCGTTGTCGGCATTCCGCGGAGCGTCAGAAATTTCGCCTACGGCATTTTCCAAACGAACGTCCCACTGAGCCTCGGCGGCCCGGGCAAAGGTCGGATGAGTCGATCGCCTTGAAAAACAGGGGCTTCGCAACGCCGGGAGAAATCGAAATGGGAATATCGCTATCGGTATGTGGCGGGCGAAACGCATATCACCATCCCAAGATCGGAATTTCGTGCATTGCCCGGAGAAATTCCGACGCTCTTCGGAGCATTTCCAGTCACTTCTTCAACCGTTGGTACGCTTCGCTCGCCTTCATCAAAACGGCTTGCTCCTCACCGGTGAGTTGTTCCGCACCGAACCGAGCGAGTTTCTCCAATACTTCGTCGAGCTTCGCTTCGAGGTGTTCATCGACGTGCCTGTTCGAGCGCTCTTTGGGCGCGGGTGCCTCGGGGGCATCGCCCTCAGCGGATTCCGCACCGTAAATTTTCAAACTGCGCCCGGGGCGTTGCGTTCGAGTCGCTCCGACGCTGGCCCAATGGAACCCTACCAACCATGTGGCGCCGCGGTAGTAGAAGAAGGCCGCGAAACCCGCCGAGGCCAACACGGAAGGGGCATCGAGCAATGCGCCGTGATTCACCAACGAGAGAATCGAAGAGAACAAATACAACCCGACGAGCGCCATCACCAGATGGCCCACTTGGACGGGCAGCACGAAGAACAGCATGACGATTTGGCGCGGTTCATTGAATGCGTGCAGCACGAGCACCGCGAAGAGCGGAGCCGCCAAACCGATTTCGCTCGGTTGCACCGCCAGCCCGGCGATTCCCAAGAACAACTTCGCGAGGCCCGCGACCGCTCCGGCGGAAATGTAGAACGCGAGGAATACTTTGGAACCGTACTTCTCTTCGAGCGGTCGCCCGGCCCAATAAAGGAGCATCATCCCGATAATGATCGTTACGAGATCCCGGCTCGGGATCAAATGAGAAGTGACGATCCGCCAAACTTCCCCGCGCAACACCGCTTCCGATTGGAAGCCCCCCAAACGCACGATTTCGCTTTGCTCGGCTTTGCCCGCACCGATCGCCAGCAAGAAGAACAGCCCAACGTGAAGGATGATCAATCCCGTGGTGACCGAGAGGCGCGAGCCTCCACCGCCGGAGCCATCGCGGTAATAATCGCGGTCGTAAATTCCCATCCTGGCAAATCCGCATTCGGTTTCGAGAGGCAAGACAACTGTAGTAGTGTAGCATCCCCGGCGGATAAGAAATAAACGAATTGCGGAATGGGCGTTCAACCGATTGGCGAGGCGGTGGCGATGGAACGCAATTGGCCATCCCGAGCATTTTGGAACCACTGTGAATTCCGTGCAATTCGGGGAGTGAAGAATCTTGAAAACCACCGAACCTTCGATCGAAATGCAAATGTGCCCGGTGTGTCCACCAAAATATCGAATCCACAATTCCAGTCGTTGCGAGCACTTGTGGCAAATAAATCCCAAACAGTGCGGCTGGAATGGGCCTAGACTATACTGCTTTAGACAATCGCTCTAATCCGAGTGATATTTCCTGCAAGAACTCTTCGATGAAGAGGTAAAAGCAGTTGTTGAAGGCTCATACAGAAGGGGTGGTATGATGATCCGCAAAGACGCACTCCGCCGCGTGACCAAATTGCTCACACAGCGCCGCACCGAACTCCGCAAACGCCTCGGTATCGATATGGGGGATATGGGCCACCGTTCCGGTGGCGATCTCGCCGACGTGGCGTTTAGCAGTATCGGGGATGAACTTTCTTCCCGCCTCGCGGAACTCGAAGGCCGGGAACTCGTACAAATCGAACTCGCACTCCAGCGTATTAAGCAAGGACGTTACGGCGTCTGCGATATGTGCGACAAACGAATTCTCGTCGGTCGGCTCAACGCCGTGCCGTACAGCATCATGTGCATCAAATGCCAAAATGAAGCCGAACGCAACACAAATTGGCTGGAAAATCACGCCAGCATCGATTGGGAAGGCGTCCGCGATGCTAACGAAGATACCCGCGTCGATTTCGCAGCGATCGAATACGACAATCGGAAGTGACAGTTGTCGCACATGCGATCATTGTAACGAAAACGCAGGTTCCACAACCTGCGTTTTTTTTACGCGCTGCGATAGCCGCGTTCGAATCGGATCTCCGGTTTCTGGAACCATTGCACTTTAAGGGAATTTGCCCCGCTGGATACAGTACATCGTCGGCTGCCCGCTGCAATCCGCAGTTCCCCGTACGGTGATCGATCCATGCGACGCATCCTAGCCCCCACCGCGATCTTCTCCGTCGGCTTCGCCGCGGCGTTCTTCACACCTTCTTCGATCCCTACCCAACCCATCGTGGCTCAGCCGAACTCGGCGTTGCCGGCGCCGCCGAGCGACCTCCCGGATAGTCCGCCGCCCGCCGGGAGTTTGCCCAGCTCGACCCCCGAACGGTTCGAGGCCCTCGTTCAGAAAGTCATGCCGGCGGTCGTTTCCGTCGATGCCATCAAACCGGCCGTGACGGGGTCATCGAAAGGGAAACCGACCGAAGAATCGGGTTCGGGCGTACTCGTGAAACTCGAAGGCTACCGCAGCACGTTCGTGATTACGAACAACCACGTGATTTCCGGTGCCCAGCCCGCTCAAATCACCGTCACTTTGAACGATGGCAGAATTCTACAACCGAACCTCGTGCGGAGCGATCCCGCTTCGGATATCGCGTTGCTCCGCATCGATAGCGAATCCCTTCCCACGGCCGAACTCGGCGATAGCGACCGCGTTCGCACCGGCCAGTGGGTGCTCGCCTTCGGCAGCCCCTTCGGCTTCAATCAAACCGTCACGCACGGGATCATCTCGGCCCGCGATCGCGGGCAAATCAGCCTCGGCAACACCATCCGCATCAAGGAATTCCTGCAAACCGATGCCGCGATCAACCCCGGCAACAGCGGCGGCCCGCTCGTGGATATGAACGGGGCCATCATCGGCATTAACACCGCCAACGCCAGCACCAACGGCTACAGCAGCGGAGTCGCGTTCAGCATCCCCATCAACCTCATCAAACGCATCGGCAAACAATTGTTAGATCGCGGTACGGTACAACGCGGCTACTTGGGTATGCAAATGTCGTCGGCGCTCGATCCGCACACGGCATTGCGGCTCGGGCTGACCCGGTTGCGGGGGGCGATGGTGGAATCGATCCACCCCGGCGGCCCGGCTTCACGGGCGGGAATCCAAGCCAACGATGTGATTTTGAAGATGGACGAGGTCGAAGTGCGCGACGAGAACCACGTCATCAACATCGTTTCTACGCTCCAACCGAACCAGAAAGTACGGTTGACGCTATGGAGAAACAAGCAGACAGTACCTGCGGAAGTGACGGTCGGAGATTGGCCGATCGCCAAACCATGATCGGTAAAGGGGACAACCCGCGGGGAGAATCGCGGGGTGTTCCCGTGTACCTATTCTGGCCTAATCGTCGTCGTCGTCGCCGGGCTTCCGCTTACGCACGATGAAGAAACCGACGATGAGCAACACGAGAACTACTACCAACGGCCAAAAGATGTCCCCGCCCATAAAGCGGGTGAATTTGTTGTCCAGTAAGAAGTCCATTGGCGCATCCTTTTTGATTAGTCGAGCAAGAGTGGGGTCAGAGAATCTTGGGCTTTCGCCCGTCGCTCCATATTTTCGCCATGTTTTAGTCCGGATTCGCAATCGCAGCAAGTAGCGCGCGAAAACTTTTCGGAATCGCCCGCGTTTTCGTTATTCGACTCTCACCGGCTTTCGTTTGATTCCCGAAATTCGGTGGTTCACATGGAGATCCGTTCAAGCCGCAGAACCTCTTATTTTCGTGTTCTATACTTCCGAACACATGTCTCTATCGGTCGGTGGATATTTTGCGGAGTGAAGCGTGCGATATTTTCCATTGCGATTCGCGGTGCCCATTCTTCTGCTGTCGCTCGGCCTGCCTACTTTGGCCTCGGCGCAATATTCCACTCCCACCATCGTGATCGATTACACCTACGACACGAATACTTTCTTCACCGCGGGATCCGCCCAACGCACCGCTCTGGAAACGGCCGCCAGCAGGCTTTCTAGCCGATTGGGGGATACTCTTACTGCGATCGCCCCTTCGGGTATTAACACCTGGAACGCGACTTTCACCAACCCGGCCAACGGGAACTCTGCATCGATCTCCAATTTGCAAGTGGCTCAAAATGCGATCATCGTTTACGCCGGGGGGCGTGATCTCACAGGCGGTACCCTCGGCATCGGTGGCCCCGGTGGGTTCAGCGGCAGCGGAACGACCGCCTTTTTGAACACGGTACGAGTGCGTGGGCAAACCGGGGGATTGGGAACCGCCTCCTCGCAAACCGATTTCGGCCCGTGGGGCGGTTCGATCACATTCGACTCTATCGGCACCAATTGGAACTTTGCACTCACCGCACCGAGTGCTGGCCAAGCCGATTTTCTCTCGGTGGCGGAACATGAACTCGGCCACCTTTTGGGGTTGGGCACCGCGAATTCTTGGAGCAACAAGATTATCGGCACCACCTTCACCGGCGCAAATGCGACTGCGTACAACGGCGGGATCAATCCCTCGGTCACGGCGGATGGTGGCCACTGGGCCAGCGGAACCATGTCCGATATAAACGGCGTGGCTCAAGAAGCCGCCATGACTCCATCCATCTTCATCGGATCGCGTAAGGAATTCACCGCGATCGATTACGCAGGGCTGGCGGATGTCGGCTGGCAAGTCTCTCCGATACCGGAACCCACTACGGTACTCGGATTCGCCTGCTCCGCTTTCGCAGTAGGCTGCGGCCTCCGCCGCCGATTCGCCAAGGCAATCTGAAAGTTGCAATTCCGCGAACACTTCTTCACGCATTCGGTCACAGCGACTGGATTGAATGCGAACGCTACCGCAGTACGCTATCGATGCAATACCCCCCTGCGAGCGCCCGCATGAACCTCTTCGCCGTGACGCTGTACCACTTCGAGAACGGCAAAGTCGTGATGCACGCGATGCCGGTGCTGCTGTTCGCGCTCTGCATCCTGGCCATCGCCTACCGCTACTACTCCAAGTTCCTCGCGGCGAAGGTCGCCGCAGTCGATCCCAACCGCGTCACGCCGGCGGTGCGGTTGAACGACGGCCAGAACTACCACCCCACCAACAAGTGGGTGTTGTTCGGGCACCACTTCGCGGCGATCTCCGGGGCCGGGCCGCTCATCGGGCCGGTGCTGGCGATCCAGTACGGATGGGCGCCGGGGCTGTTCTGGCTGGTCGTGGGCGTGTGCCTCGCCGGTGCCGTGCAGGACATGCTCGTGCTGGCGGCGAGCGTGCGGCGCGACGGCAAAAGCCTCGCCGAGATTGCCCGCGTCGAATTGGGCCGACCCGCCGCGGCAGTGGCCAGTGCCGCGATCCTGTTCATCATCATCATCGCGCTCGCAGGCTTGGGCATCATCGTGGTCAAGGCTTTGGGGGGAGAAGAGGTCAAGATCCCTGCCGGAATGGAAATTCAAGTGCCCACGGACAAGGTAAACTCTTTGGGAAAATACTGGGGTCCTGTGAAAGGTATCCCAAAAGACTCCTTCTACCTTCACATTCAAGAAAATGAACAGCTACACTTCCACTTTCCACCCGGATGCAAAGTACGCTACACACCCAAAAATACCTTTGAATTACGTACAGAATCATTCGTCATTCGTGGTGTTGATCGTGAGACGGAGCGGCTTGGTGAGAGTCGATACTCACTGGGTAACAACATCGCCGGCAGGACGACCATAGAACCTGTCACCTTCGTCACCCTTAACGGCTGCGTCGAACTCGTTCCCGGCTCATCCTGGGGCACGTTCACTATCGCGGCGACGATTCCCATCGCCCTGCTCGTTGGCCTCTGGATGTACCGCATTCGGCCGGGGCGGGTCATTGAAGCGTCGATCATCGGTGCGGCACTCACGCTGTTCGCGGTCGTAGCCGGGGGATGGATTCCCGGTTCGTCGCTCGAACCGATCTTCTCGCTCACCAAGAATCAAACTGTCTTTGCACTGATGATTTACGGCTTCGTCGCGGCGGTACTGCCGGTGTGGTTGCTCCTCGGGCCGCGCGACTACCTCAGCAGCTTTTTGAAGATCGGCACCATCGCCCTGCTTGTCGGCAGCGTGTTCATCGCTAATCCGCCATTGAACGCCCCGGCACTCAACGAGGTGTTCATCAACGGCGGGCCGACGTTCAAAGGCAACATCTTCCCGTTCGTATTCATCTGCGTCATGTGTGGGGCCGTGAGCGGCTTCCACGCCCTCGTTTCCAGCGGCACCACGCCCAAGATGATCGAAAACGAAAGCCAGATCCGCGGCATCGGCTACGGGGCCATGCTCATGGAATGCGTCGTCGGCATCACCGCGTTGATCGCAGCGGCCGCCCTGCCCAACCACATCTACTACGACATCAACGTGCCGTTGGATCAGGCGCAAACCACTGAAATGCAGGGGAAATTGAAGGAGGTGTACGACCGCTACGGCCGCGACCCGATGCACCAGACCGGCACGGGCGGATTCGCGCAT
>JBBQWA010000188.1:0-8916 GCA_038211045.1 Gemmatales bacterium | reverse complement strand
GCGATGCTGATCTTTTTCTTCTTCTTCTACGGCCAGTACCTCGTCGTTTGGATCCAACTCCAAACCGCGAATCAGAGCGTAATGCTCGGCGGGCTTTCCCTCCGCATCGGCGAACTCACCAAATTCCTCGATAAGCTCAACCTCAATGGAACGCCGCACACCTTCGGTAACTTCATTTGGTTCGAAGGCTATATTGCCATGATCGTGCTGGCCCTCGCCGGGGCGGTGCTCGTGGGCAACGATTTCCACTTCGGCAGCCTGCCGTTCTACCTCTCGAAACCGATCCGCAAGTGGCACTACATCCTCGGAAAATGCTTGGGCATCGGCGCCTTCGTGAACCTGATGACGACGATTCCCGCGTTGATCCTCTACCTTCAAGCGGGGTTGCTCTACGATTGGAAAACGTACTACATCGATCACTTCCCGATCTTGCTCGGCATCCTCGCGTACGGGGTCGTTCTCACTTCCACGCTCAGCATTTTACTCGTGGCCACGGCCGTGTGGGTGCGTCGCACGGTGCCGTTGATGATGGTGTGGAGCGGGCTGTTCGTGCTCTGCCGGGTTCTCGGCGGCTTCCTCGTCGATGGTCAGCAACTCGATCCGCGTTGGCGATTGATCGATCTTTGGAACGATATGTACTTGGTGGGCCTCTGGTGCCTCGGTGCCGAGTTCGATCCGAAGTTGATGGGCGGCGGGAGCCAACCCGAAGTGTGGGAAGCGGCGCTCGCCTTAGCCGGGGTGATGGCCGCGTGTGCCTTCTATTTGCGAAAGCGGATTCAAGCGGTGGAAGTGATCGGGTGAATTCGCTCAGCGCTTCGGTAGTTCCCGGATTCGCACGGTCGCATTCTCGAACACGATGGCCCCTTCGTTCGTATCGGCATCGCTCCCGAGAATGATCAAACGGTGCGTGAAAGGTTTCTCCTTCTGGATCGCGTTCCACGGTTCCATGGCAATGTGGTGAATGTGCCAGGCGTTCGTGGGCACCCCGGCGCACACCGGGAGTTGCGAGCCGACGTTGTGCGGCGTGGCGATCACGAACGCCCCGCTGCCTTGCAAGTTCCCTTCCGCCCATTTCAAGGCCTCCCAGCCCTCGCGCCGAATTACCGGGTTGCTCGCCAATTTCTGGTATTGGTTGACGTGCTGGATCGCCGTGAACGTGAGCAACACGATGCCGATTGCTAAGCCGGTACGCGCGATGTCGCGGTGGAAGTACTGGGTGCGTAACTGCCGCCAAGCGAGTGCTGTTGCGATTGCCGTGATTGGCCCAGCCCAATAGACGGCCCGGTTTGGGTAGAGCAGCGTGGTGCCGGGGAGAATCTGCCAACGCGCATTGGCCAAGATGAATACGAGGGCGAACACACTGGCGAGGATGCCGAGGGCGGTTCGCCAACGGCCGGTTGCGGCGAGGTAAGCGGCGCTTGCGAGGCCCAACCAGATGAAGATGTTCTCGCCGTAGAGCGCGAGGTAGTCGAACGAATTCAAGAGCAATCGCAAGGGGGTTCCCGGCTTCGGGCAATCGTCCAAAATGTGGTGGAGCGTCCATTCTTTAGCGGAGGCCGTCATGCGAACTTGGCCGATCATCAAATAGATGCCGAGGAAGGCGGATGCGGTCGCCCCGGCAAGCAACATCAATTTCAATAGTTGCTTTTGATCGTGCGATCGTTTTAGCAATGCCGCGAGCAACACGGGGGCGATGGCGTAGAGCCAAACCGCAGCGCTGATGCCATGAACCATGGGCATCGTGGCCGACGTCAAGCCGATGGCGATGGCCGATCGCCGAGAGAACGATCGGGAATACTGCCAGATCAATCGGATGGCGAACACGCCGATGGCCATGCTGGCCACGGTGGAAAATCCGCCCCAACTGACGGTGTTCTGAGCCCAACGGGCATCCCACGCTTGTGCGACCGCGAGAACGGCAGCACTCGGCCGGGGAATCCAGATTCGGAGTACCGAGTAAGTAGCGAGAATCCACGCCGAGTACGACAACTGTGCGAGGCCCAACACCACGGAATTCACTTCCCCACCCAGCATCACAGCGATGGCACCGAGTGATGGCAGCCCGAGATTCACGGCGGGGAAGTACAACTCCGGCAGGATGGGAGCGTAACTCTTGGGCAATCCGCCTTCGTTGGCGATCACGCGCACGGCGGTTCCGAGCATCGTCGCATCGTTCCCCATGGGGGTGAAATTCCAGAGTATCAGGGATGCGTACACTCCGCAGCCCACGGCGAGGAGGATCCCCGCGAAAAGGCGATCTCGGTGGAGCCTAGCGAACTCTGGGCCACCTTCTCGCAAGAGTCGTGCAACGGCAAGAGCGATTGCGATGGCCAAGGCGATGTACAACCCGCCGTGGAACGGCAACAAAAACAGGGTGATCGACCAGAAGACGATGCCGAGCATCAACGATCCGGTGAACCCTAAACGGATTTTCAACACGGAGCCGAGGCCGTAACCGGCGACGAGGGCCAAGCCCCAAACGAGGATCGTTCCAATGATGTGCTGAACGAGAATTGAGAAGGGAACCACGGGGGCCATCGGTTCACTTCCATTCCGCAGGGGCTTCGATTTTCCCGCCCGAAACCCGGCACAGGTACACCGCCACCGGTTTGCGAACGCTTTTCAGTATCGGTTTGAGCGAAGTCAGTTCGGCGTCGTCAGCGTCGGTCGTCCAGAGTACGTAATCGGCTTCTTGCGCCAACGCGGCCCGCAAAGCGAGGTCGTGCCGACTCAGGCCTTCGCAGCTCAATCCCGCGAGTGCCCGGCGAATCTTCTCGGGCGTTTCGAGATCCATCTTCACCCAGGCGTTCTTCGGCTCACCGAGGAGGGTTTGAACATCGCTACTGTATACCAACGCTTGGAACGATGCTCCGGGCCGGGTTCCTTGCATCGTAACGAAGAGGCCGGCCCGAGCCGCCTCGAAGTTCTCGCGGACGAGGCCCATGCTGGCGGAACGGTCGAGTAAGTACACGGCTTTGCGACCGTCCGGAAGCAGGCCGTGCAGCTTTTGGCCATCGGAGAATCTCGGCGGAGCCGTTGTAACCACTTTGGAAGGCGGAACGGGAATATCGAGTTCGGACTGCCGGGTTTCAAACATGGCGGGTTGCAGATTCTGAACGACATCGACGACTTTGGGAACCGGCGGTTCCGTTCTCACTTCGGCAATCGGAGTGACGGGCGGTTCGATCTTCGCGGGTTGGGTCGGTTCCGAAAATTTGATGTCGATTCGTTGCGGCTCTGCGTCCTCCACGAACGCCATGGTGATGGGGTGCTCCGCCTTTTCCGCAAACGTAGGTAAGCCGGGGTTCTCCCGATGCGCACGCTGTTCCCCAAATTGCCAAAGCCCCCACGCGATCAGCAGGTGGGCGCAACCCGAGGCGATCCAAGCAATTCGGCCGGCCATGCGAGGTTTCATGGGGCGCGGAATACCCGTTTCGATTTACGCCGTCAATCGGGAGGTTCCGGTTATTCCGGCGGTGCGGGGTTTGCCATTTATCGCGGTCGTCGGTTCCCTGCGGCGTGAAAAGAGTAATGGAAGCGCGTTCGGGGCACCGGTGGAAGCGGTGGTGAGGCCGATGAGGAAGCTAGCGGTTACCCGGCTCTACGGGCAATCGTTCCAGATGGCAAATTAGGAGTCGAAGCCATGAAGTGGCTACTGACCTTCAACATATTCGCGGCGGGTGTGGGGTTGTTCGCGGCGGAGCCGATGCCGATGGCCGGCGTGCTGCCACACCCCGTACCGCTTTCCACGTCACCCACCGTACCGCAGCCGACGCTCTCCGGATCGTCGTGGAATACGTACGAGTATTCCCAGCCGGCGATGGCATCGTTCGACCGCAGTTGCAACACACCGTGTTGCGGCACTGCGAAGGGCGGCTCGGCGTTCGAGCGATTGTGCGAATGGATTTCGTTCCGCCCGTGCCCGCCGGTTCACAAAGCCTGCGTGGCGCAACCGTACCGCGCCCCGTTGCGAGCGTACTTCAGCAACTCCGATTGCGGTGTCGGCTGTGCCAATGCGAGCGATTGCCGAGCCGGTTGCGGCAAAGCAAGATCGTACGGGGGAACCTCGGAATCGGTAACGATACCACTCCCACAACGCGGATGCGCCAGTTCCCGCTGCGGCGGAAGCCCGATGAGCGGGAGTCATTGCGGCGGTGGTACGATGAACCGCATGCTCGGGTTCTTCGGTCTGACTTCGGGGAGTTGCGGAAGCAAGAGCTGCGGCTCTTGCGGTGGCCTCGGCGGTTGCAGTAGCTGCCAATACACCAAAACCCCGATGAGCGATATCGGCCAATACCATAATTTCAGCACGACCCAAAGCGTCGGGCGAACCAACGGCTTGTCGAACGTGGGTGCCGCCCCGGCCGGATCGCACTTCGCCAACCCTTACCGTGCCAGTGGTGCCGGGCAGCAATATTCGCAACCCGCCGCGATTTTGGCCCCCGCAAAGACGATGACACCGCCGCAAGCGATGAGCCAAGGAACCAGCCCGTTCCCCGGCCCGAATGGAACATTGCCTTTCAGCACGCCATATTCGAACCGTTGAGATTGGGGCTGGTTGCGGAAATCGCCAGACTTCCGGCCAAGCTGGTTCCGGAAGTCTGGCGACTTCCGCTACAGGAATAGAAAAGCCGATCGAGAGTTACTTGGCCCCGGTGGTCATGGCCCCGGCTTTCGCCGGGGATTTACTCGATTCGATCGGCCGGGGAACCGCATATGGCGTCGTAGGCACACCGGGTGTGGGGATGTAACTCCCGGGTGGAGGAAGCTCATTGGTGCGGGGCGGGGCACTCGGGTAGGGCAGAGGATCGCCGGTGGGGTAGGAGGGATAGTTCGGGAAACTCGGCCCTGTGTAAATCGGTGCGGAGGATCCGCCGGTCGGGTAACCCGTGGGTGTCGGGTTGCCGAAGCCGGTGTTGCTGCGTGCCAGCGGTTGGCCTTCGGTGAAGCAAGGTGCGGCCGGTTTGTGATCGTCGTCGCTTTGGCGGAAGCGGGAGAACAGCCCTTGGCGTTCGCCACAACTGTTTCTGCAGCCCGAGGCGGCGAGAGCGCTCAGCAAAATGAGGGTGGCGATGGCTTTCATGGGAACTCCCGCGGGGTACATGCGTGTGAACTTGAGGGAATTCTTGCAATCCGCTGGGAAAATCGAAGGGGAACGGAACAAAAAAACGCCCTTTCGGAAAACTCCGGAAGGGCGCCATTCGTGTGACCGCCCGGCTTTCGCCAAACGGGAAATTCGCCAGAATCGGAAGTGTTCGCCCAAATTGACGCGCCGCGGAATGGAACCGAGGCATGCAAGCCCAGCGATCTGTTGGAACTCTTCGATACCAACGCAGCCGGTGAGTTGGGTTTCACGATGCGAACAAGTAACCCAGCCAAAGGTTCGCGTGCGATCACGGCGGCATGAATGCGTGCGGCGAGCGCGGGACGATCCGGATCATCGGAGATGGTGACAATGCCACAGTGGTTGGAATCTTGGGCGCGAAGATGATGAAAATCGTGTCGATTCTTTGTCAGCACGGCACGGCTCAACTCCTTGGCACGGGCAAGCACATCCGGATCGTCCCCACCTGCTCGGCCATCTTCTTGAACTGTGAGAACGTCGTATCTCAAGGCTCGCAGGACGACAATCACCGGCCCCGGAAAGTCTTCATCCGCGTAGAAATTCGTCACGCGTTCTCCGAGTCGCGGTTCTCGCGAAGATCGCGGGAGATCTCGGTCGGGTTGATAGCCGCATAACGCCAAGCGGCTTCGAGTTCCGCACGGGTCAAAGGCGGAACGAAGTCGGCCATCAGCGTTTCATCGGGAATTCCGAGGGAGCGGGATTCGACCAAACTCCAGACTGCAATTCGACGGCGACCGATGCGGGCCCGGCCGCCGCAGACACCGGGCGTCTTGGTGACCAACGGTTCCATCCCAGTGCGCGGTGCCACCTCGACCCGGGTTCCTTCAGAAAGGGGGAATCCACTGGGATCGAGAACGATCACGCCATTTTGAACGGTGCCTTCGAGACTCATGGGACGACCTCATTGCAGCAGCGGGCGACCCCGCTGCCACGGGGGTTGAATTCTACTTTTTCTCGTTTGCTACGGCCTTCAACTGATCGCGAACGTAATCCAAGGCCTTTTCGAGTTGCGTATCCTTGAAAACCTTGGCCGGTTTCTCGGGGTCGGGCTTGGCCGGTTTATCCTTGGCCAGGATAATTTCGCGTTCGCGGAAGTGATCGAACAACTCGCGGAAATCTTCCTTGCTCAACTTCAGCTCGAAGCCTTTATCCGGCTTCACGCCCCATTCGTCGGGCTTGGCGGGATCGGCGCTATTCTTATCGATGTTCTTATCGCTCGGCGGGAAGTAGCGGGCCGTAGTCAGTTTGACTTCGCCTTCAGTGGGGCGGAAGGGTTGCAGTTGTTGAACGCTCCCTTTGCCGTAGCTCCGTTCGCCGACGATGATCGCCCGGCCGTAATCTTGCAAGCAGGCCGAAACGATTTCCGAAGCGCTCGCGCTCGAACCGTTGATGAGCACCGCGATGGGGAATTTCGTGTAGCACGCGGGTGCGGCGAAGGTGCGGGTATTCAACGATTCTTCCCGCCCGACGCGGGGGCGAACCGTAACCACTTTGCCATCTTCGACGAACATGGAACAGATGGTGGCGGCCCCGTTCAGAACTCCGCCGGGGTTGAACCGCAAATCGAGTACCAAACCTTTTACCCCTTGCTCATCGAGCTTGCGGAGGAGGGTGGCGAGTTGTGCAGTGGTTTGCGGGGCGAACTGCGTGAGTTGGATGTACGCGATTTTATCCTTGGGATCGATGATGAATTCCCAGTTGTCTTTCTCGTCACGCTTCACGCCGAGAACGGTTTCCACGCTCACGCGGCCGCGTTTCAACACGTAGTCTTTCTTTTCGCCGTTGCGTTCGATCACCAGCGTGATGGGGATGCCAACTTTGCCGAGGATAATGTCGATGGCGTCTTCGGTCTTCATCCCGGCGGTGGAGAACTCTTTGGCCTCGCCCGGTTTTAGCGGTTCGCCTTCCGGGTTGGAATCCCGCTTGATACCGACGATGTGATCCCCGGCTTGGATACCCGCCAAGTAGGCCGGGCTATCTTTGATGGGGGAAACTACGAGCAGGGCATCCTTCACGAGATCGCGGCGGATTTGAATACCGACGCCGCGGAACTCGCCCCGGAGTTGGCTCTCGGTCTTCTTGATCATTTCCTTGTCGTAGTACGTCGTGTACGGGTCGTTGAGGCTGGCGAGCATCATCGTGATGCCGATGTCCGCATCCTTGTTGTTTTCGAGGTCTTCGCGTTTGCCGAGTTTGAGGCGGGCATCCACGAGGAGTTGGCGGCGTTCGGGCGAAGTGAGTTCCTTGGCGTTTTTGAACTTCGCTTCGATTTCTGCCGGTACTGGTTCTTCCAAGCGGCGGTAGAGGCCTTTTACGCCGGCCACGGCGAGTTCGCCGGGGTTGCTCACCTTCACGAAGCGATCTTGAACGATATCCATCGCCGAGACGATCTTTTTGGCGAACGCCTCGGCATCGTCGGTGGAAAGCACGGTGTTCTGTTTCAGGGCCTTATATGCCTTATCGAAATCGACCGCACCGAGTTTGCCATCGGCGAGGGCTTGAAAGCCCTTGCGCATTTCCTGGGAATTCTTCAACTTCGGCATGCGGTTGAGCAACCCTTTCCCGGCCTTCGCGGTGTCCGCGTCGATCGTTCCCGCTTTCTCGAGTGCGGCGAGCGCGGCGAGGCGTTTCTCCACTTCCGCCGTTTTATCAGGGTTCTTCGTGATCGGGAAGTGCGAGAACTCTTCGCCGATGATGAACGGAACCGCTTCTTTTTCCTTCACGGTTTTGCCGAGCTTGCGGGCCTGATTGGGGATTTCCTTTTCGAGGTACTTCGCCAGTTCATCCACCGTTACGATGCCATCGGCTTCGTAACCTTCGATGTCGGCTTTGCCTTTCAAAGCTTCGATGATCGTCTTGGTGAACAAGCCTTGGCCATCGACTGAGAGCGGATCATCGGCCGGTCGCGAGCTGAACACCATGAGCTTGTCGTGCGGCGGCGGGGCTTCGCCTTTTTCTTCGCTACCGTACACGCTCTCGAGCACATCCCGCAGGTTCGGTTCGACGAGGGTTTCTTTCCCCGCGTCGTACCCCTTGAAGTGAATATCGAAGAAAATGGCCAGTTTCTGGCTCTTGGCGAGCTTCAAATCGGCTTCGAGATCATTCCCGAGGAGGCCGTTCTTGGCCCGATCCTTGAAGGTACTATCCGCGGCGAAGATGCAGGTGCGTTCCCCGGAGGAAGCCCCGCGACCGAAGAAGGCGATGATGAGTGTGTCGTCCTTCCCAGTTTTGGCCACGGCATCGTGAACCGCCTTGATGATGTTCTCTTTGGTGGCTTTCTCCGATTTGCGGGTGTCATCCGGCGAGGCGGTGAGCAGCACCAACCGTTCGGGGGCGATTTCAAAGTACTTCTTCTCGGCGAAGAGGTCGTAGAGGTTGCGGGCGTCGGCCTCGGCGGTCGGCCGCTTCTCGATGGTGGGATCCGCGGTTTCGCCGATGCCGATAATGAGCACATACGGGCCTTGGGAAGGCTTAGCCGCTTCCTCGGCCGCACGGGCCGCGAAGGGTGCCGCCAAGATGATGGCGAGCATCTGCAAATAACGCATGGCGTGAAATCCTTTCGGGTCGGTTCGATTCGCAATGGACTATTGTTGGCGCCCGGGGTGGGTAACGTCAACTGCGATTGTATCGGGGTTGAAACAGTATACCATTTCGGCGGGCCTCCGGTTTCGGCACTCGGCGAGCCGGGAAAGCCGGTGGGCCTCAGCAATTGGGGGAACATGGAACTCGCGGGGCGAATCGCACTGGAGATGGATCGCCTCGCCCCGCAATGGCGCAGCGTACCCGGCATT
>JBBQWA010000187.1:0-8929 GCA_038211045.1 Gemmatales bacterium | reverse complement strand
CCCCGCAATCCATTCCACCTCCATCACATGGAGATCGCACTGCGGGAAGCGGGTGCGGCGGCGGCGGAAGACGAGGTGCCCGTGGGGGCGGTGATCGTCTCGTTGGAACGGGGCGAAATCATCGGCCAAGCCCACAACATGCGGGAACAACTCGTCGATCCAACGGCCCACGCCGAAGTGCTGGCCATTACCCAAGCGGCCACCGCGTTGGGTTCGTGGCGGCTAGAGAAGTGCATTCTGTACGCCACCTTGGAACCTTGCCCGATGTGTGCCGGGGCCATCGTTCAAGCGCGGATTCCCGTGGTGGTTTACGGGGCCAGCGATCCGAAAGCCGGGGCGTGCGAAACGCTGTTCCAGATTACCAACGACCCTCGATTGAATCACCGTTGCCAAGTGGTCGGGGGGGTGATGTCCAACGAATGCGCGCAGATACTTTCGGAATTCTTCCGCTCGAAGCGGGCACTCGGAAAGAAGTAGCCGGAATAATCGCTCCGATAGGTTGCGTTCACCGCGGCCGAGGCGAACTCCGGGCTTCTTCGCTATTCCTCACGCCGCATCATGGGGTAAGATGTACCCGACGCTTCGCACCCGGAGATTCTTATGCGTATCTTGCTCGCCGCCGTTTCTGGGTTCTTGTTCGCATTGCCCGTCCACTCGCAATCGCTTCCGCGGAGTACACCGGCGGTGCCGCCGGATCGAGCCGTGTTGGAACGGTTGAACCTCACGACCGATTGGGTTTATCACGTTCCCATCGAAGGCCGGCATGACGGCATCGCCAGAGTGCAACTGGCGGAAGATTCTCAAGTCTTCGTGCAAACCCACGCCGGATTGTTGGTAGCCCTCGATGCGTTCACAGGCCGCACGCTGTGGAAGTTCAAGATGCCGGCCGAGTATTCGAGCCATTTCCCGGTCGGTTTCAACGATCGCTATGTGGTTGCTTTGAACGTCGCCAAGCTGTTCATTCTCGATCGGTACAAAGGTTCGTTGGAGTTGGAATTCAACTTGCCGAAGGCCCCCGCCTCCGGTGTGGTGGTTGATAGAGAGAATTTCTACCTCGCGCTCACCGGGGCTTCGGTACAAGCGTTCGCCATGCCCCGCGATTTGGCGGCTCCGGTTCAAGCTCTCGATGCGAAACCGGACGTGTTTGCGGTCGCAGCCGGGGCCGCGGGAAACAACCGGGTGAAATCCCCGGCGGAAGCGGTCGCCGAACGTTTCAGCACGCGGATGCACCCGCCGATGAGCATCCCGCAGTCGGAGCGAATCCAAGCCCCGGAATCGTACACCGGTGGCGGTGGCCAACTCAACAGCAACCAACGCACGCCTTCGCTCACCACACTCCGCACCGTGGTTCCGCCGTACAACCTCGGCAACCTGAACCGCACCGAATCGTTGACGATGCTGCCTTCGGTTCAAAAGCCGTACCAATTGGTGCCCGACCATCTGAAGTATACCCAGCGGACGCCTTCCGTCGTGATGCTGCCGTCGCTCGTGCGATTGGCTGAACAATCCAATTTGCGGAGTGTTCCCTTGAAGCCGCTCGAACTTTGGACGTACGCCGCGAATCAGAAGTTGATTTCCGAGCCGGTGTTGGTTCGCACGGCGGGCTACGAAGGGGTGAACCTTTGGTTGATCCAATCCGGCAGCTCGTTCGCGGTGGTGAGTACCGGCGGTCAAACGCAAGCCTTCGGTCGACTCGAAATCGCCCCGGCTTCGCCGATGGCCGGGCCGTACGCGTATTCCAAGGATCAACTCCTCGGGTTCGTTTCCCTCGAAGATGGCCGGGTACTCGCGGTGGATATGCTTGCGAGCCGGGGGGATGCCCCGCATTACGAATGGAAGGCGAAGGTCGGCGGCTACCTGAATCGCAAGCCCATCGGAGCCAACGACGGCGTGTACGTCTCGGGGGATCGTTCCGGCGTTGCTCGGATCGACGTGAAAACGGGCGAGGTCGATTGGCGGACCGAAGATGGCGCCGATATGGTGTTGGCGATCAACGACGAACACGTGTACGTTCGGGATCGGCAATCGAATCTGCTGATCTACGAAAAGGGCCGCGTTCACGACCGCGTGACGATGAAGTCCCGGCCGCTCACGAAGATGTCGATGGAAACTTTCAACGTGCCGGTGACGAACTCCGTGACGGATCGTTTGTACTTGGCCTCCGATTCCGGTTTGATCGTTTCGCTCCGCGATTCCGCCCCGAAATACGCCCGGGCGAAAGTGATTCGCCCCGCCCCGACGCTGCCTCTGCCGCCTAAGGAACCGATGGGGATGAAGCCCGTCGAACCGGCGGCACCCGTGCAGAATTGACGTGGCATTCGGCAGAACGATCCTCGGGGTGGTGCTCGCATTGGCGTTCCTCGGGCCGCTCCTCGGCCCGTGGCTCGAACTCGCATTCGATCTCCGCAGCTTCGCCGCGTGGGGAGAGACTTCCCGCATTCTTACCCTCCTCGGCAACAGTCTTTCGCTCTTCGCATTCACTTCACTCATTGCCGTGCCGTGGGGCACGGCTCTCGCCTTTGCTCTCGAAAGGGGCGGGTTGCGATTCCGCGCGTTCCTTCGATTTGGAATCCTCATGGGCATCGTGTTGCCGGTCCCGGTGCTCGCACTCGCTTGGCAATCGGCGCTCGCAGGCATTCTCCCGCGATTCTCACTCACCCCCGGCGATGTACTTTGGCAACCGTGGCAGCGGGGCTTGGTGCCCGCCGCGTGGGTTCACGCGATGGTGGGTATCCCTTGGGTGGCCGCGTTCGTTTCGTTGAGTTTGCGGCGGGGCGAAGCCGCATTGGAAGAAGAGGCTTGGCTCCTCGGCGGCCGCCCGTTCGTAATGCGTGCGGTACTGGCACCGAGAATCGTTCGGGCGATGTTCGCATCGATGCTCTGGCTCGCCCTGCAAACCGGCACGGAGATCGCCATCACCGACATGATGATGGTGCGAACGTTCGCCGAGGAAACTTATACTCAACTCGTGATCGGTGGGACGGGAATCCGAACGAGCCTCGCACTGATTGTGCCACTGCAAATCGTTTCGACCATCGTTTTTGCGGCGATCGTTATGAAGTGGTTGCGAAGGGGAACCCACGCGGACGGCGAGTTGCGAAATCCCCGGTCGTTCGCTATCGGGAAGGTTCAACGTTGGGCCGGCGCGATGTTCGCATGGGGAACGCTCGTTTTGATATTCGGCGTTCCGTTCGCGGCTTTGATGCGGGCCGCGGCGGAAGGTTCCGCGACACCGTTCTCCCGTTTCGCCGCGATCTTTCGCACCGAAGGAAAATGCCTGCTCACGAGCGCGGTTGCCGCACTCGGCACCGGGCTTCTTGCGGCATCGTTGGCGAGGCGATGCTGTTGGGCCGCCCGCAACTCGGCCCCGTTTCGCACGGGGTTGTTCGCACTCTGTATCGCATTGGCATTCTCCCCTTCCCCGATCCTCGGCTTCGGCCTGAAAATGTGGATTGGTTGGCTGGTGGATGTCGAGAGTGCCCTCGTTTCGTGGGAGTTACCGCCGATTCGATCCGCGCTGTACGATCAGCCATCGCCGGTGCCGGCGATGTGGGCCGCCGGATTGCGATTATTTCCCTTGGCGTGTTTGTTGCTCTGGCCGACAATATCCCGCATCCCGCGAGAACTCCTCGAACAGGCCGAACTCGACGGCGTCAATCGCGGGAACCGTTGGCGATATGTTGTGAAGCCCGCGACGGACGAAACCTTCCGGTTCGCGGTATTTTTGGTGGCCGCGATGGCGATGGGGGAAGTGGGTGCAGCCAAGATCGCCAACCCTCCATTCTTCGACGTGTACATCTTGCGGCTCTTCGATCAAATGCATTACGGCTCGGAATCGACGGTGGCGGCGCTCGCACTGGTTCAATGGTTCCTCTCCGCCAGCTTGGGGGCACTATGGTGGATCACCCGAACGACTTCCTCGGACGGGGCCAGGGACTCATCGCTTTCACCGGCATGAGCGCCCTCGGCTGCACATTGATGACCGCAACGGATAAGGGCGTGTGCGGCGTGGCGTTCGCGGAGACTCCCGCCGATGCGATGGCTATGGCCTTCCTCGATTGGCCGGGGGCCGCACCGGCTCAAGGCGGGGATCCGGCCCACCGCTGGTGGGCGATGCTTCTGGAACAGATCGAAACACCGAAAGCGAACTTCCATTTACCGCTGGATGTGAACGGTACCGATTTCCAACGGGAAGTGTGGGCCGCCTTGCAAACGATCCCGATGGGGCAAACCCGCACGTACTGGCAACTCGCCCAGCAATTGAAGCGGCCGACGGCCGTGCGGGCCGTGGCCAACGCCTGCGCCGCCAACCCCGTGGCGATTGCGGTGCCCTGCCACCGGGTGATCGGTTCGGATGGCCAGTTGCGAGGCTACCGTTGGGGCGTAGAACGCAAACAGAAGTTGATCGAAACCGAAGCGCAGCAGTTGAACACGGTACGTTGAATCACGCCGGTGAGCGGGCCTTCCATTCGTCCAACAGTTCGCCGATGTTCTTGTAGCCGAAATCGATGTTGGCCAGTTCGTGGCCGAGTTCGACCGCTCGTGGCAGTTCGTTGTTCTCGGCGTTGCCGGTGGCGAGTTGAAACAGCACTTCCTTGCGAGACGATTCATCGTTGGAATTCAAGGCCACGAGTGCTTCCTCGAAGTTCCGCTGGGCGAGCGCCCAGTTGTTCCGTTTGCGGAAGCCGATACCGAGGTACATCGACGCTTTCCCCTTCAGCTTGTCGTCTTTGCGAACGCGCTGCAATTCGGTGATGGCTTCGTCGAATTTGTCGAGCCGAATCAACCGCACGCCGAGTTCGAGGCGGTGGCTCAAATCGTGGGGGAAACGGTCGGCTTTCATGCGGAAGAGTTCCGATTCCCTCGCGGCGATTTCTCGCACGATCTTGTTCTTCAGCTTCAGCAAATCGTTTTCGCCGGGTTGATCGTCCGGGCGTTCGTCTTCCGGGATCGCCCGCAGTTGTTTCAGCTTGGCCTCGGCGTGATCCAGATTCACCCGCAGCGGCATCAGATCGAGTTCGTAGAGTTCCAATTGCAAGGCGATGCTGTTACCGGTCGGCCCCAAACCCTGTTGCAGCGTGGCGCGGGCCCGATCGAGCTGGCTGTAGCGGCGGAAGATCGCGGCGAGTTGAACGTACAGCGAGGGTTCGGTGGGATCGGCCTCGATCCGCTTCAGCAACGTTTCGGTGTCTTTCCCCACCTTGTCCTGCTTCTCGGCGGCATGGGCTTCCATCTTGCCGAGCACCGGGGATTCCTTCGTACCCGATACCGCTTCTTCGTAACCGCCCCGGGCGATGGTTTCGCTCGCGGCGAGATCCTTCGATTTGTTGGCGGCTTCCACATCCCGCGGGTTGGCCTTCTGAACGAGTTGCCAGAGCACGATGGCCTTGGTGAAATCGCCGCGTTTCTCGAACATGCGTGCGAGCGCCCGATTCAACGTGGGATCTTCGGGGTACTTTTGCCGGGCTTGATCCAAGGAATACACGGCGAGATCGAGCAAGCCGAGGGCGTCGAACGCCCCGGCCATTTCCATCGAGGTTCCCTTATCCCAAGGGTTACGGTAGAGTACCTCTTCCCCGTATTCGAGCACTTTGAGGTGTTCGCGGGCCATTTTGGCTTTGCGCATCCGCGCCTTGAACTTGGGGGTGGAGAAGAACGCGAAGCGGGAACCTTTCAACGAGTTTCCGTACTTTTCCTTCTGCGAGCGACGCAACGCTTGGCGGAACGGAATGTTCGCAGGATCGACCCGGCAGCAAAGCATGAGCATTTGAATGGCGTAATCGTAATTCTTATCTTGGAGAACCTTGCGGGCACGCTCGTAGTTTTCGACGGCGATTTTCCGCTGGGCTTCCGTGGGGGGCGGGAGAACGGTGGAACTGCGAACGGCCATTGTCTTCTTCCTGCGGGGAGAACCTGACCTTGTTCTACTATAACTGCGGGGATTGCGATACCGGGAGCGAAATCGCCGAAATGCGGGTGCTTTCCGCGGCGAATTACCGGTGTTGAAACAATTCGCAACCCTTCCGGGTATCGAAGGTAGATGAATGTGCGTGTCCTCGGATCGCGAACTTGTAGCCGAATGCCGTGCCGGTAATGCGGGCGCGATCCGCGACCTCGTGGAACGGTTCCAGAACGATGTGTTCGCCATCTGCTTCCGTTTGCTCCGCCACCGGCACGACGCGGAGGACGTGGCCCAAGATTCATTCGTTCGGGTATTCCGCAGCCTGCACCGCTGGGATACGGCTCGCCCGCTGAAGCCTTGGATCCTCACGATTGCGGTGAACCGTTGCCGAACCGCGCTCTCGAAAAGGAACCGCCGACCGACCCCGGTGGAATTCCTCGCCGATGTGCCGGGGGCGGAAGTTCCCGAAAGTAGTTCGGAACTCTCCGCCGCGATCTCGGAGGCCTTGAACGAGCTGCGGGACGATTACCGCGAAGTGTTCATCCTGTTCCACGAAACCGGAAAGCCCTACGAGGAAATCGCCGAGATACTCGAACGCCCCGTGGGAACCGTGAAAACTTGGCTGCACCGCGCCCGCGCCCGAGTTCTCGCCCACTTGCAAGCCAAAGGATTCGCCCTCGATAACACCGATTTGAACGAACCATGAACGAACCGATTCCCAATCCTTATCACGATCCCATCTGGGCGTATGCCAAGCGCGAGCGAGCCCGCGTGTTGATCGTTTCCCCCGGATTTGCCGAGGGGGTTGAACGCCGATTGGCGGCCGATCTCCGCAAACGTCGGCTCACCCGTTACGCCGGGATGGCCTTGGCCGCTTCGGTTCTACTCGGGGTGGGTTTCATTGCCCTGCCCCGCGCCATCCAAGAACCGGCACAGAATCCACAACCGGCCGTGGAAATCGCGGCGCTACCCAAGCTCGGCGAGGAATGGAGCGAAGCGGGCCGCAGCTTGGAAAACCTCACGGCGAGTGCCGCCAAACCCGCCCTCGAACCCGCGAAACGCTTGATTTCCGGAGCCGAGAACCTGCGCTGGCCGACGCCCGTCGGTGGCGAACCGAGATTCCCCGACTTCGAATTCGGCCCCGTGGCCATGGCCGGTTTGGAACCGATTGCAAACACTCCGCGCCGGGCTGTGAATACCATGCTCCGCGATTTCGGAATCGCCCCGTTGGAGAAATGATCCATGCGCGGAATGCCTTTGCTGGTTCTGATCGCGTTAAGCCCGGTGCTGCGGGCGAACCCTACCGATGAACTGCTCCGACTCGTGCCCGCGGAAGCCACGGTCTGTTTCATCGCCCAAGATTTGCGGGGGCACGCCGCCCGCACGCAGGCTTCGCCTTTCGCCGAGTGGGTCGAACGTTCGCCTTGGGGCAAGAATTTCGCCGCGTCCGAGGATTATCAACGATTGTTGAAAGGCCAAGGCAAGATCGCGGAAACGCTCGGTGTGAAGGTCGAAGCCCTCCGCGATGGCATCTTCGGCGACGCTGTTGTGTACGCTTACTTGCCCGGCCCCGCCGGGAAACCGGAAGACGATGCCGGGATCTTCATGACCCGTGCCAAGGATTCCGAACTCTTGGCGCGAATGGTGGCGAAGCTCAACGAAGGGCAAAAGCAAACGGGCGAAGTTCTCCGCGTGGTCGAACGCACTCACGCCGGTTCGACCTATTTCGCCCGCGAGAAGCCCGAAGCCCGGAACGATTTTTACTTCGTGGATGGCGGTTTGCTGTTCTACTCCAGCCGCGAACGGCCGATGCTATTGGCCCTCGAACGCAAGGCGAAAGCCGCGGTAGAGAAGGAAGTACCGTTATTCGCCCAAGCCCGCAAACGCCTCGGTTTCGAACGCGCTGCGTTCGCGGCTCTCTTCGCCCCAAGATCCATCGACGCAGAATTGAAAGCCGTTTCGGGAGTGCTGCCGAATGAAGATGCCCGAGCTTTCGTTCAACAGTTCGCTAAGTTCTGGGCGACCGTGGAAGCCGTCGGGTTGGCGTTGGAACTCGATGCGCATGTCGAAATTTCGCTCGGGCTGGTTTCCAAAGTTCCGACGGCGGAACCCGCGGCTTCCGCGTTGTGGTCGGCCGTGCCCGCCGATGCGATGCTCGCAATCACCGGAAAGATTCGCTGGAACGAACTCGCCGAGACCGCACGCGCATTCTTGGGCGAAGCCAGCAGTGCGAAGTTCCAACAATGGCTCGATCAAAGTATCGCTCCGATTGTCGGCCGCGAGATGTTGCCGAAGTTGCTGGCGGGCATCGGCCCCGATGCGGGGGCGTGGCTCGTTCCCCCGGCCAAGGATTCCAAGGCTTTCCTCCCCTCGTTCGCGCTGGCCATCCGCATCCCGACTATCGAATCCGCCGATGCGAAACTCCGGGATACCCTCCGCGGCGGGTTCGATTTCTTAGTTCAGGCGCACCGCGTCGAATACAACCGCACTCACGCCGACCAATTCGATACCGAAACGGAAAAGTTCGGCGAACGCCGGTTGACTGTCGTCTCTAACGGGCGAGCGCTGCCCGCCGGGGTGAGCTTGGCATACGGCCTGTGCGAAGAGTTCTTCGTTCTCGGTTCGAATCCGCAATCGGTGGGTGGCTTCCCCAAAGAAGTGAAAGCCGATGCGAAACATGCCGGGTTGCTGGTGCGATTCTCCGCGAGCCGAACGGTGAAATACCTGCGGGAACACGGCAAAGCGCTCTCAGTTGCGCTCGCCGAGAAATCGGGTAAGGATGCGGCGGAACTCGAACGCGAATTCGCGGCCCTCTCGAATACTCTCGAACTTTTCGAGTCGTGGGAACTGCGGGCGACCACCCGCGGCGAACTCACCAAGTACACATGGAAGATCGAATTCATCAAACCGTTGAAATGATGATCGTTAGATTTGCGGAAGTGCCCGTCGCCCCTTCGCCGGTGGCGAAGTTTCGGCGGTGCATTTTCCGCAGCCACTTCCGCAGCCCGCTTTGGCCGATCCGAACCA
>JBBQWA010000186.1:0-8944 GCA_038211045.1 Gemmatales bacterium | reverse complement strand
CTTGGCGATGATGTCGGCGAGTTGCTCCGGCAGGCTGCGATCCAGATTCACTTGGAAAGGGCTTTGCTTCTCGCCGGCCTGCTCGGGTCGCACCGTTTCCGGTGGCAAATCGGTGGTGCGGATGACGCCGTTGCTCGCCGTGATGCACGCCCGCTCCAAAGCGTTCTCCAGTTGGCGCACGTTACCTGGCCAAGGGTAATCCAATAGGATTTTCATCGCCTCAGGGGAGATCTCCGGGGGCGTGCTTTTGCTGTACTTCTGCGCGAAGTGGGTTGCCAAGAGTGGAATATCTTCGGTGCGCTCGCGCAGTGGCGGAATCTCCATGCGGATGACGTTCAAGCGGTAGTAAAGGTCTTCGCGGAAGGTTCCTTCGCGCACCATCTTTTCGAGGGAGCGGTGCGTGGCCGCGACCAACCGCACATCGATGGGAATCGGATCGGTGCCGCCCACTCGTTCGATCCGCCGTTCTTGAATCACCCGCAGGAGCTTCACTTGCATGTGCAGTGGGATGTCGCCGATTTCGTCGAGGAAGAGCGTGCCGTGGTTGGCTTGTTGGAACCGCCCCATACGTTGGCTGATCGCTCCGGTGAAAGAACCCTTCTCGTGGCCGAAGAGTTCGCTCTCCAAAAGCTGTTCCGGCACGGCTGCGCAGTTCACTGCTACCATTTGACCACTTCGGTGCGCACTCGAAGCTCGGTGGATTGCCTTGGCGATCTGCTCCTTCCCGGTGCCGGTTTCCCCGAGGATCAACACCGTGCTGGTAGTCTCGGCGACGTTGTTGATGAGTTGGAAAACGTCGATCATTTTGGGGTTCTTACTCAGCACATTCTGGAACGAATGCACCTTTTCGAGCTGGCTACGCAAGGCGATGACTTCATCACGCAATGCCCGTTCGTTGAGCGCCCGTTGAACCAACAAGCAGAGTTGTTCCGGGTCGGCCGGCTTAGTGAGGAAATCGTAGGCCCCGTGGCGCATAGCCTCAACAGCATCTTTAATGCTTCCGTGGCCGGTGGTTACGATGATAGTGACCGGAAGATTCTTCGCTTGAATCTGTTCGATCATCTTCATGCCCCCCATCCGGGGCATCTTCAAATCGGTGATCACCAAACTGTAGCTGTTGGCGAGGAGCATCTCCATGCCAATAACGCCGTCTTTGGCCCCGTCCACTTTCAGCCCGAGCGCGACTTCGAGAAGCTCGCATAGCGTGAGCCGCGTATCTTCGAGATCCTCGACAACCAGGATCCGTTGTTGCAACGGCGATTTCGCACTCGGTTCGGTCATGGGCGTCTCGCTATTTCTCGTGCGGGAATGAGAGTTGCTCCGCTGAGATACCCTCAGGCAACTACCATACCAAAACTACGCAGTCCCGTTCCCCATTTCACTGGAGCCACCGTGTTCGCTCGGCAACTCCCTTCGAGCAGGTACGCCAAACTGCGGGCCGCCGTGCGCTGCAGGCTCGATGTCAAACCGTATCTGTTTGCAATCTTCGCGGGCACCGCAACGATTATGCTCCGCGCTTCGCTCGAGCCGATTTTGGAGAACGATCACATCTTCGTGATTCCGCTTCTCGGCGTTGTACTGGTTTCTTGGAAAGGAGGTTTCTGGCCCGGCTCGCTTTGCCTCGTCGGTACCACAGTCGCTGCGGTGTATCTGTTCATCGAAACGCAGTACTCCTTCGCGGTCGCCCGACGTTCGGATCAATTGGCGATCGGGTTGTATTTCTTCGCCGGTTTGGGGTGCGCGCTTCTGGGCGAATCTCAACTTTCGAGTCTGCGGCGGGCCGCGAAGCACTTGGCGATCAGCCAAGCGAAGCAAATGGAACTAGAGATCCTCGCCGAACAGCTGAAAGTGGCTCAAACGGAAACCACGAGCACGTTGAACGCGCTCTTCCAGAGCGAGCAAGAATTGCAGCGCTCGCACGAAAACCTCGAAGAGAACGTGGCGATTCGCACCCAAGAACTCTTCAAAGAAGTCATCACCCGGCGCAAGGCGGAGCAACACCTCGAAGCCATTACGAACGAACTCCGGCGCAGCAACGGCGAGTTGGAACAATTTGCGTACGTCGCCTCGCACGATCTCCAAGAACCGCTCCGGAAAATCCAAGCTTTCGGCGATCGTTTGAGAATTCGGTGTGCGGATAAACTGGATGAAACCTCCGGCGACTACCTCCAACGGATGCTCACTTCGGCCGGGCGGATGCGGCAACTCATCAACGATTTGCTCGAACTCTCGCGCGTCACGAGCAATGCCCAACCTTTCTCCGCCGTCGATTTGGATCAGATCCTCGGCGGCGTGCTTTCCGATTTCGAGCTGCGCATCGCGCAAACGGAGGCGATCGTCGAGGTCGACAAGCTCGGGAGCATCCAAGCCGATCCGTTGCAAATGCGGCAGTTGTTCCACAATCTCCTCGGCAATGCCCTCAAGTTCCAAAAGCCGGGCACAACTCCGCGCGTGGGCATCCGAGCGGAAGAACTCCCCGGAGAATTTCCCCGAATCCGGTTTTCGGTTTCGGACAATGGCATCGGATTTGAAGAGAAGTATCTCGATCGAATCTTCCAAGTGTTCCAACGGCTCCACAGCCGCGATGAGTACGAGGGGACGGGAGTCGGGCTGGCGATTTGCAATAAAATCGTTCTTCGCCACGGCGGCCACTTCACCGCCCAAAGCCTTCCCGGGCAAGGGGCGACATTTCTCGCCACGCTGCCAATGGCGCAACCCCAAGGCGAAGGAATCACATGACCAACAACGCAAAACCGATCACCATATTGATGGCCGACGACGACGCCGACGATCGCCAACTCACCAAGGAGGCGTTCGCCGAGAGCATGATCCGCAACGATCTTCGATTCGTCGAAGATGGCGAAGAACTGCTCGACTACCTAAATCGCCGCGGGAAGTTCACCGATCCGGCGACTTCGCCCCGGCCGGGCTTGATCCTGCTCGATTTGAATATGCCCCGCAAAGACGGCCGCGAAGCCCTGAAGGAAATCAAAGCCGATCCGCGGTTCCGCTCGATACGGATCGTGGTGATGACCACCTCGAAAGCCGAGGAAGGCATCAACCGCATCTACAGTTTGTCCGCGAGTTCTTACATCACCAAGCCGGTGACCTTCGAGAGGCTGATCGAGGTGATTCGCGTCCTCGGGCGCTACTGGCTCGAAATCGTTCAACTCCCGGAAAATGGCGAAGCCAATGCCGTATGATTCCCGCACAATCCGGGTCTTGCTCATCGACGATGATCGGGATGATTTCCTGATCACCAAAAGCATCTTCGATTCGCTTCCCGCCGACCATTACACCCTCGATTGGGTGGGTGGCTACGACGCGGGACTGAAGGCGATCTCGGAAGGCACGCACGATCTCTATCTCCTCGATTACCGGCTCGAAGCCCGCACCGGCATCGATTTGCTCATCGAAGCGAAAGCCTACAATCCCTCCGCGGCGGTGATCTTGCTCACGGGGCAAGGGCAATACGAAATCGACCGCAAAGCCACCCAAGCGGGTGCGGCGGACTACTTGGAAAAAGACCGGCTCGACGCCGTGCTGCTGGAACGTTCCATTCGCCATGCCCTCTTGCAGAAGGATTTTGAAACGGGGTTGAAAGAGAAAGTCCGCGAGCGAACGGAGGAACTGGAACAATTGAACGCGGTGCTTCGCCGCGAAATCGCCGTGCGGAAACAGGCCGAGAATGCCTTGCGGGAAGCCGATCAGCGCAAAGATGAATTCCTCGCCACGCTGGCCCACGAACTCCGCAACCCGCTTGCGCCGATCCGCAATTCCCTCCTGTTGATGCAATTAAAAGCGCACGAACCCGAAACGGTGGCCCGCTCCCGCGACACCATGAATCGGCAAGTGATCCAGATGGTGCGGCTCATCGACGATCTGCTCGACGTCTCGAGGATTTCGCAGGGAAAGCTCCGCTTAATGCCGGAGAAGATGCGGCTTTCGGAACTCATCGAAACTGCGTTGGAAATCAGCGGCCCGCAGATCGCCGAGGCGAAACTCGAACTCATTCAGAAGCACGAATCGACGAATATCGAATTGGTCGTGGACAAAGTCCGGATGGCCCAAGCGATATCCAACTTGCTGAACAACGCGGCGAAGTATTCCGAACTGGGCGGGACGATCCGTTTGGAATCGAAGCGGATCGGCGGAGAACTCGCCATCTCCATAATCGACTCCGGCATGGGCATCGCCCCCGAAAGTCTGCCGCGCATCTTCGAACTGTTCACACAAGTCGATCGATCCGTCGGACGAATCCAAGGGGGCCTCGGCATCGGATTGGCCATCGTGGCCCACATCGTTCAATTGCACGGCGGCCGGGTGACCGCCCACAGCGAGGGCCTCGGCCGCGGGGCGACCTTCACCGTGAGAATCCCCTTGGAAGCGGGGCAACAGGGTTGATGCCGGTCACTTCTTTAATAGGCGGAACGAACGGAAGAAATCGCGGACTTGCGGTAGCTCGGCGGTGAGGAACGGCCCTTCCACGCCGAGGTAAAACACCTGCGTTCCCTTGCGGGCGATCCGCACAAACCGCTTGTTTACGCCGTCCGGCATCAACAATTCGTATTCGCGGATCGCACCATCGCCCTCGGGAATCGCGGTTTCTTTCACGAGCTTCGCCCCGGTGGTTTTGAGCAATTCCTCCTTCGCACTGCCGAAGAGTTTTTCATCGCTGGGTGTGAGCGGGAAACCGATGGGTGCGAAGCCGTGGGCGGCCACGAACACTTCCTCGCCGGTGCGCCGCGGATCGGAGAACGCGACCACTTCGTTCAAACGCCAGCCGCCTTGCAACGGGCTGGTTCCTTCGGGCGTCGGCTTGCCGGGAAAACGCACGGAGTAACTGCGATCCTGCGGGCGGTATTCCGTATTGTCGCCGGGCGCACCGAAGCCTTGGAACCATTTGCGGGTCACCTCGATCCACGAGGGTTTGGTGAAGTAGATCACCCCGGCGATGGCGTACCCCAGCACCACCACGGCCAACATCGCACGGATCCGCGTGGCGAAGCCCCACAAGTGAACCGACGCGATCCCGGCGCACAACCCTCCTGCACCGAGGGCCATCGCCACCGGCGCCACGAACGAAAACACCGGTTGCTTCCCCGTGAGCAAGCTGGCGGTGAGCCAAAGCAACGGCACGCCGAGCGGCAGGAGCGCCACCGCGATCAACATGCCGTGCGGCGTGAAATTGGGATGTTCCGCTTCCGGTTCGCGTTCCACTTCCGCGGGCGGAGGCACGACGGGGGCGAACGCCGGTGAGGGGTTCCGCAACCGGGCCGACGTTTCCGGAAGCGCGGAGAAATGCAGCCCGCAACGCGGGCATTCCACGGCCTGGCCGCGGGCTTCTAAAGGAACGCGGGAGCCTTGGGTACAATTCGGGCATCGCACGACGAAATCGGTCATAAGATCAGTTTATCCGAACCGGTGCGAGATGTCGTCCCCCCCCACGTTCTCCGCAGTCTCCCACCGAATTCCGTCATGCCCGAACTGCCCGAAGTGGAAACCGTGGTGCGCGACCTCCGACCGCTGTTGGCGGGCCGCAGCGTTCGATCCATACATACAGGCCCGCATTCATTGCGCCGGCCGTGGAAGCCGGAGTGGACGCCGCGGATGGGCGGGGCCGCGTTCGAAACGATCCGCCGGCGGGGGAAGTGGATCGTTGCCGAACTGGGAACCCGCGGCGGCTTGCTGATCCACTTGGGCATGACCGGGCAACTCACGGCGGTCGCGGCCGACGAGCCGCGTTCCGACCATACGCACTTCGTTTTCCTTTTGAACGATGCCACGGAACTGCGCTTCCGCGACATCCGCCGCTTCGGCAGTTTCGAGTGGTTCGCCGAGATTTCGACCATCGACGAACTGTTGGATGGCAAGCTCGGGCCGGAACCGTTCGACATCCCGGCGAAGCCCTTCCGCGAGGCACTTCGCAATTCCACCCGCACGTTGAAGGCGTTGCTCTTGGATCAAGCGGTCGTGGCCGGGGTGGGGAACATCTATGCGGATGAAAGCCTGCATCGGGCGAAGCTGCACCCGGAAACGCGGGGGAACACGCTGACGGCGGCCCAGTGTGACCGCCTGCGGCTGGCCATCGAAGCGGTGATCGGCAAGGCGATCGAATACCGCGGCTCCACGATCCGCGATTACGTGGGCGGCTCGGGTTTGAAGGGTGGTTTTCAGAACGAGTTCGCGGCCTACGGCCGCACCGGCGAAGCCTGCTCGCGCTGCGGCACGCCCATTGAGATGGTTCGCGTCGCCGGCCGCAGCAGCCACTTCTGCCCGCGGTGCCAACGACGTTGAGCCGACCTTGTGGGGCAGTGGCGGAATTAATGGCGGTGGCCCCCCCTATTCCCATCGTTCTCTCATTTTTTAAAGCAGGAGTTTCGAGTCCATTCGCCGATGAAACGAGTTAACCCCAAGGCGCCGAGATTCAGCGAGGCCCAACGCTGTTCGACGACAATTTCCGCGAAGCCGAATAGCCCCGCTTGACTCTGGAGTATAGTCTCTGGGCATGGCAAAAGAAGAACCCGACGACCCCGCAATCATCCGCAAACGCGCGTGGTTTGAGGAATCGAAAACCACGATGCACGATCGAGGAGTGCGGATGGGATTCGATGCAGCCGCCGTGAGCAAAGCAGTATTTGAGTCGCGGAGCGACGACGGAATTTAGCCAGGGGTGAAGCGAGCGCAGCGAGCGGAACCCCTGGTACGCTCGCAAAATCCTTTGAGCCCCGGAGGGGCGACGGAAGTCAGCGTTCCGTCGCCCCTCCAGGGCTCGATCCATCATTCGACCTTTCCAGGGGTTCCGGGAGAACTTCGTTCTCCTCTCCACCCCTGGCTAAATTCCGTCAGCCCTCCGGGCCTGAAAACTATGAAGTTGTCGGCCTGAGTGTCAATAAATAAGCGGTACTGCCTTGTTAAAGGCTTCATGCATGTGACACTGCCAGCCGGCTTCTCCCGAAGCAAGAGTCCGTGCCATCGTCAGGCACTGCTGAGCAAAAGGGAAAAATGAAACATCGGCGGCTCGGCTGGGATCGGCGGGAACCGAACAGTTTTCATCTCTATTGGCAGGTAAAACTCCGCCCCGCTTCGTGCAGCGACGCTCACCGTGAATACCTCTTCTTGCCAAAGGAAAATGCGAAAGCCTTCTCGAAAATCGGCAACCCGATGAGCCACTTCGCAAGAAGATCGAATATCAGATCGCACGGCTGGATGAACTGCTCGTCCAATAGCGTATGGCCAATCATTCGGCATGGTGGCCAATTCTCCCCCGGCGCTGCTAAACTAAACGCGAGGGGTGGCGCCGTACCGGCGACCGCCCCTCCGTCATTTAGGAATGGGCAAAAATGTCGAACCTTCGCACGGCCCTTTATGACTGGCACGTCCAGCACAAGGCCCGCATGGTGCCCTTCGCAGGCTGGGACATGCCGGTGCAGTACGCTGGAATCATCGAGGAACACAAGGCGGTTCGCGGCGCCGCCGGCATCTTCGATATTTCCCACATGGCCCGAATTTCCTTGGATGGGCCGGATGCCCTGCGGTTGCTCGAAGCCGTCTTCACCAATTCCGTCGCCACGATGAAAGTCGGGCAGGTGCGTTATGGCTTGGTGTGCAACGACGCCGGCGGCATCCTCGACGACATCCTCGTGTACCGTTGGGCCGAAGGCTTCCACATCGTGGTGAACGGTTCCAACCGCATCAAGATCCTCGATTGGCTCAAGCACGTTCAAATGCGGATCGCGTCGAGCGTGCCGGTGGTCGATCATACGCTGGGCACCGTGATGATGGCGTTGCAGGGGCCGAAGTCGGTGGAACTGGTGCAAGGGATGTTCGCGGATGATGTAACGACTCTGAAATACTACTTCGCCATGCCCACGACGTACCGAGGCGAACCGTGCGTGGTCAGCCGCACCGGCTACACGGGCGAAGATGGCTTCGAAGTCTGGTGCGCCCCCGATCCGGGCCTGACACTTTGGAAGGAGTTTATCGCCAAGGGCACTTTGCCCTGCGGGTTGGGTGCCCGCGATACCCTGCGTCTCGAAGCCGCGATGCCGCTGTACGGCCACGAACTCAACGAAACGACCACCCCGTTGCAGGCCCAACTCGCTTGGGCCGTGAAGTTCGACAAAGGGGACTTCGTTGGCCGCTCCGCGTTGGATCATGCCAAGTCCGGCCCGACCGTGCGGGTGGGGTTGGAATTCGAAGGCAAGCGCGCTGCCCGCGAAGGGAGCGGCCTGTTCGCCGGGGAGGAACCCGTCGGCACGGTCACCAGCGGCAGCTTCGTTCCGCACTTGGAAAAGTCGATCGCGATGGGCTTTGTGCCGCCCATGTACGCCCCGTTGGGCACCGAATTGTTGGTCGATGTCCGCGGCACGAAGCTTCCGGCTAAGGTCGTGGCGATGCCGTTCTACAAGCGAAGCAAGTAACCCGTCCGAGGCTGAAGCGTCAGCGAAGCAGCGTATTGCTTCGCTACAAGCGAAGCAAGTAACCCGTCCGAGGCTGAAGCGTCAGCGAAGCAGCGCATTGTTTCGCCGACGCTTCAGCCTCGGAAAAACCTAGGAAAGTCGATGAACCCCGAGAACCTGCGTTACGCCCCGTCCCACGAGTGGGCCAAGCTCGATGGCGACACCGTCACCATCGGCGTGACAAAGTTCGCCGTGGAGCAACTCACGGAGCCGACGTTCCTCGAACTGGCCAAGGTGGGCAAGGCCCTGAAGCCCGGCGACGAACTCGGCGTGATCGAATCGGTGAAGAGCACGTCGTCGATCTACGCGCCGATCGCCGGGGAAGTGCTCGAGGTGAACAAGGCCGCGCTCGACAACCTCGCCTTGGTGAACGACGATCCGTTCGGCGCGGGGTGGTTGTTGAAAATCAAGCCGGTCGCCGGTTCTACCTTGGAACACCTGCTGACCGCAGAACAATACGACGCCCAGATCGCCGGACATTA
>JBBQWA010000185.1:0-8955 GCA_038211045.1 Gemmatales bacterium | reverse complement strand
TGGGGCATTATTTGAATCTTGAACGGGCGTGCGGTTTGTCGGAGGCATTTCGACTGGTGCAGGGCGACCAGTAATTGGGTCAATTGGGTGCCGGTATCCTTTCGGAAACGTAGCCTCCCAAGCAGCCCTTTCGGCAGGAGTCATTTCATACCGGCTAGCTCCACCCCCTGCCATTTTATGAGACAGAGCAGGTACGACTACACTATCCCAAAATCCTCCTGGCTCACAAAAGCCCCGTAATGGAGATTCCCACATCCGATCGGCAAGGGTAGCCCCTTTGAATAAGTCCAGCTCGCTCTGGAGGACAGGGCGCATCTGTCCCCTGGAACCGTACGTCATCAACGAACCGTCTTTGCCACGATAGAATGGCATTTTGCCATATGTGCCGAGATAGTTCTTATCGGGCCCGATTGTGGCAGGTTTTTGTCAAGCCTCGTAACGTTTCCGCCACCATTGAATATCTCTATTGACTTGGTCAACCTGATTCTTCTCAAGATTGATTCCCGGAGAACCATGATATTGATGTCGTACGGGGCGAGTCCCCAACTTGCAGCCACGTTGCCTCCATGCTCGTTCGAAGTGGCTGCGGCATTCGCCATTTTAGTAGCATGTTCCAATCTCCAACCTTTATTTATTGGTCAAAGCTTTGATAAATCTCTGAATTTCGTCAGGATGAATGATGATATACGTCCTATACCTTGACCAAGGAGTATATTCATATTCGCTTTGCTCCCTATACGCGAACTTCACACTTCCAGCATTTAATGCATCTAGGAAGAAAGAAAAGAGGACAGGCATGAATGGCACAAAGATAATCCTAAACCGTTGTAAGTTTGTGATTTAGGTCGCATGCCAGCGTTTACGGAGCCAATTCACCTCGTCAAAACCGAGGCCCCCGGTCAGACTGCTGTATCTCACACAACAGCATAACCGGAGGCCAAGGACGGCTCTCAGTATTGCCGCCGCCATTCAGAGAATCAAGCGCTGCTTCAGCGGTTCGTAACCCTTCTCGATGGTGTTGTCCGAGTAGAAGGTGAGTTCATCGTTGTTCCAATAGCCGAGCATGAAGCCGTCGAGGTCGCCTTTGTTCCAAGCGGCGGCTTGTTCAGTGAGTAGGTAGTGAACGTTGCTGAACGCAGCCATCTTTGGGCTGTAATTCGTGATCTTGTTGATGTTCGCAATTCCGTTGAAACATTCCCAAACACAAATGGAGAACGCCGCAATCGTGCCGAATTGCAGCATCCGCCAAGCGATCAAGCGGTAGAAAATCGTGCGTGGCGCTCGTTCGACGATTTCCATTTCCGAGATCTCCAATTCACCGAGTCTGTCCGCGCTCGCCTCCGACTCGCGGCTAACCATACCGCCTACAATACACTATCTCAGTCCGAACTTCCCGCGAGAATCCCCATGCAACCGGCACTCGATTGGCTCGAAAAGCACCACGAAGATATCGTCCGCGATCTGGCCGAACTGGTCGCGATTCCCAGTATCTCCACCGATGGCGAACACGATCACGAGATCGCACGCACGGCCCAACTCACCGCGGAGCAAATGCGGGATGCCGGGCTGCACAACGTCGAAGTCATCAAGGTAAACAACTCGCTGCCGTACGTTTACGGCGAATGGCTGGAAGCCGGGCCGACGAAGCCGACGGTGTTCCTGTACGCCCACCACGATGTTCAACCGGTGAACTTCGTCGATCAATGGAAGAGCGATCCGTGGAAGCTCACCCGCCGCGATGGCCGCCTTTACGCCCGCGGCTCGGCGGACGATAAAGCCGCGATCTCGGCCTTCCTCGGGGCCATTTCCGCGTACCGCAAAACCAACAACACGCTACCGTGCAACATCAAGATGGTGGTGGAAGGTGAAGAGGAAATCGGTTCCAAGAATCTGCTCACGTTCTTTGAAAAGTACCGCGATAAGCTCGCCTCGGATGCGATCGTTGTGCTCGATACCGAGAACATCGAAGTCGGCCTACCCTGCATCACGTATTCGCTCCGCGGCGTCGTGGCGGTTCACGTGGAAGTGACGAGCGCGAAGATTCCCGTTCACTCCGGCATGGCCGGGGGCGCGCTGCCCGATGCGGCGCTCGCGCTGAACGTGGTGCTTTCCCGATTGTTCTGGAACGACGGCCCGATCCCGGCGAAGGGCTTGTACGATAGCGTGCGGCCGCTCACCGATAAGGAACGGGCGGAGTTCAAGAAACTACCGTGGAGCGAGGAGAAGTTCCGCCACGAACTCGGAGTGGTGCCGAGCGCGAACTTCGCCATGGAGAAAGGCTTCTCGCCTTACGAACAAACTTGGAGGCGACCTTCGGTGACGGTGATCGCCCAGGAAGCCAGCAGCATCAAAGGGGCGAGCAATCAGGTTCTGCCGAAGGCGAGTGCGATCGTGAGCGCCCGCATCGTGCCGGATCAGAAAATGGCGGATGTGGTGAAGCAGTTGAAGGAACACCTCGAAGCGAACCCGCCGTGGGGCGTCGAAGTGAAGGTGACTCAGCATGGCGCCGGCAGCGAATGGTGGATGACCGACCCGAACGGCCCGGCCTTCGAGGCCGCGATGGCGGCGCTGAAGGATGGCTTCGGCCGCGATCCGGTGGGCATCGGTTGCGGTGGCAGCATCGGCTTCGTCGGCCCGCTGGCCGAGCTGTTCGGCGGAGCCCCGGCATTGCTCTTGGGCATCGAAGACCCGGCCAGCAACGCCCACGCCCCGAACGAAAGCCTTCACGAAGGGGACTTCAAGAAGGTGATGGCTTCGCTGGTGCGGTTGTTCGATAATCTCGGGAAGCTTCCGAAGAACGGGGTGAAGTAACACCGAGCCGAAGTACCTATCGATTTCGGCATCCCTGAATACGCAATCCCTGTCATTCCCACGCAGGCGGGAATCCAGAATGCGTTGCCTCCAAAGCAAAAAACTGGATTCCCGCCTGCGCGGGAATGACGGGAGAGGGTGTAAGATAATCCGAAGGAGAATTGCTATGCCGTCGATTGCCGCCACTTCGCCACCCCCCTCCGAACAGCGGCTCATGACCGCCGAGGAGTTCTGGGATTTCGGCTTGCTCGAAGAGAACCAAGATCGCGATTTCGAACTCAACCGAGGCGAGGTAATCGAATTATCACGCCCCAATTTTTTGCAGGGTCGCGCTTGCAGCCGCATGACTTTTGTTTTGGAATCGTGGAACGAAGCGCACGGTCGGGGAGATGTGATAAGCAATGATTCCGGAGTGATCCTCGAATACGATCCCGATTCGGTGGTCGGGCCGAACGCGGCGTATTACGAACTCGAAGAGGCACCGAAAAAATGGTCGGACATCCCACCGATCCTCGCGGTCGAGGTGCTTTCGCCCAACGACCGTAAAGGGCACGTTGCAACCAAGGTGAAACTGTACCTCGATTCGGGAACCAAGGTCGTTTGGGTCGTCGATCCGGAAAAGCAAACCGCGGTCGTCCATCGCCCGCGGCTCAAACCGGAAACCATTCTCGCATGCGGTGAACTCGAAGGCGGAGTCGAACTTCCCGGATTCCGTGCCTCAGTTTCGGCGTTCTTCCCGAAATCAAAGCCATGATTTCCATCAAAATCTGCGGCGTGACCACCCCCGAAGATGCGCTCGCGGCCCGGGAAGCCGGGGCCGATCTCATCGGCTTGAACTTCTCTGCGCAGTCGGTTCGCCGCATCGACATGGACACGGCCCGCACTATTTCGTCGGTAACGTTGAAATGGTTCAACGGCCTCGCAGGGCTATTCGTCGAACAAACGTGGGAGGAAATCGCCGAAATCAACCGCGAATTGAAGTTGGCCTATTGCCAGTTCTACACGCACCCGTGGCCGCTGGAGCGTTTCACACCCGCCGGATTAGTGCCCGCATTCCGCGTACGCAGTGCCGAGGATGTGACGAACATTCGAGAATCGATTGCCGCATCGCGGAAGCCCACCATGATCGTGATCGATTCCTTCGTAGCGGGTGCGATGGGGGGAACGGGGCACAAAGCCCCGTGGGAACTCCTCGCCGGGCAAGACTTCGGCGTGCCGATGATTCTCGCCGGGGGCCTCACGCCCGAGAACGTGGCCGAAGCGATTCGCACCGTTCGGCCGTGGGGTGTGGATGTCGCCAGCGGGGTCGAGAGTTCACCCGGCCGCAAGTGCTCCGAGAAAATGAAGGCGTTCGTACGGGCGGCCCGCAGTGCATGATGACAGTTTCTTCACGATGCGCCTTTCCCGTTGAGCATTTCTGCAACCGCCTTAGAATACCAACCGTCGCGGGAAGGAATCCGCACGGAACATCCGGCAAACCACACTCCGTACGGGTATTGGCATGGCATCCGGTTACTGGCTCGGCGTCGATCTCGGGGGAACGAAAATCCTCACCGGGCTATTCAACGGCGAGCTCACTCTACTCGCGCGCAACAAACAACCGACCGGTTCCGAAGGCGGCCCGGCTGGTGTGTTCCAACGGGTCGTGCAAGCCGTCGATGCCGTGATTCGCGAAGCGAAGATCGATCCCAGCGAGATCCGCGGAATGGGCTTCGCCATCCCCGGCCAAATCGTTCCGGGTAAACCGATCGTCCGCTTCGCCCCGAACCTCGATTGGCGCGATCTCAACGTTGCGGAATTGCTCCCCGCCGAGTGGACGTGGCCTGTGTATCTCGAAAACGATGTTCGCATGGGAACATACGGCGAGTTCGCCCACGGCGTGGCGAAAGGGGCCAAGCACGTCTTCGGCATCTTCGCCGGTACGGGGGTCGGCGGCGGCTTGATCCTCGACGGCAAGCTTTTCAATGGATTCAACGGGCACGCCGGGGAGATCGGCCACATCGTATTGCACTGGCGCCGTGGCCAAACCCTCGAGTCGATCGCCGGGCGGAAGTTCATGATGAAGCGGGCGAAAGAGCTTTTGGACGATGCCCCCAAGCGCGTTCGCAAGGAGTGGAAAGGCGTCGATCTCGAACGGGTGAAAAGCTCGCAACTCGCGGACTTCTATTTGAAAGACGATCCCATCGCCATCTCCATCGTCGACGATGCCGCCCGAGCGATCGGCGCCGCGATCGGTAGCGTCATCAATCTCATCAGCCCCGAAGTGATCGTGCTGGGCGGCGGCGTGGCCGGGGCGCTGGGGGATTCGTTCTCCGAACGCATCTGGGATTTCGCCCAGAAGTTCGCGCTGCCGGGTGCCGCGGAGAACGTCAAGTTCCTCCTCGCTTCGCTGGGCGACGATGCCGGGATCGTGGGCTCTGCCGCGTTCGCCCAGAATCAAGGGGGGAATGTTTAATGAAGCCCGAATGGCGCAGCCGCTACAACCTCGCCGTGGAAGCCGCGAAACGCGGTGGCGATTTCGCCCGGCAAATCTACGATTCGACCTTCCACGTGCGCAACCTCGAAGTCGACCGCAAGGCGGACAATAGCCCGGTCACCATCGCCGATCGCGGGGCCGAGGAATTGATCCGGGGCTTGATCTCCCAGCACTTCCCCGAGGATGGCTTTCTCGGTGAGGAGTTCGATAGCCGCACCGGTAGCTCCGGGTTCCGCTGGATCATCGATCCCATCGACGGCACGAAATCGTTCATCCGCCACATTCCCGTGTGGGCGACCCTCATCGGCCTCGAATACTTGGGGGAAATCATCGCCGGTGTGGTGTACATCCCCGCGATGCAGCAGATGTACCGCGCCCTCCGAGGCGATGGCGCCTACTTGAACGATTGCCGTATCCGCGTTTCGGATGTCACCGAACTCTCGGATGCGTTGCTTTGCTATTCGAGCATCGGCTGGTTCACCAGGAACCAACGCCAACCGCAATTCCTCGAGCTCTACGGCAAGACCGGCCGCCAACGCGGCTTCGGCGACTTTTACGGTTTCGTGCTCGTCGCCCAAGGTTCCTGCGAATTGATGGTCGAACACGGCGTGAACGCGTGGGATGTCGCCGCGACCATGGCGATCATCCAAGAGGCTGGCGGCACCTTCACCGATTGGGACGGCACGCCGACGATCCACCGCCCGGATGTTCTCGCGAGCAACGGAAAGTTGCACGCCCAAGCACTGAGCATTCTGAAAGGGTGACAAGTCTGAGTGTCAACGACGTTCAGATAACCGTCAACGAATAACTGTCCATTCACAACTGTTATTCAACTTCCAGTAACCGAATAGCTTTTAGCGGACAGCCTTCAGTTTCTAGTTCGTTTCTGACCCCGTGTTCATTGTCTCAAAGATCACAACCCGAGGTTCGCCATGCGTACGTTGCTTGTTCTCCCAGTCGGTTTACTGATCACGCTCTTCGCGGTGGCCGAGGATGCTCCGCCGTTGCGCGTACTCCCCGGCATACAACGCGATGGCCTGATTCAACTGCCCAATCAGTGGAAGTTGAACCCGCAAGGCAAGCAGATTGAACTCGGCGACCTGCCGGTGAACATTCAAATCCACCCGACGGGCCAATTCGCTGCGGTCATACACTGCGGCTATCGGGATCACGAAGTGCACATTATCGATTTGAACCCGGCGAAGCGCAAGATCGTCTGCCGGGTGACCGTCGATCAAGCGTTCTACGGCCTCACTTGGGATAAGGAAGGCAAGAAACTCTACGCTAGCGGAGGCGAGTACGACATCGCCCACATCTGGGATTTCGATAGGGGCCTGCTCCACAACCACAGCGCGCTCGACGTGGCCGGACGGCCTTACCCGTTGAAGAAGTGCGTGATCTCCGGTCTCGCCCTCGATCCGAACGGGAAGGATCTCTTCGCCTGCAATCTGTGGGCCGACTCGGTGGTGCGGGTGCCGCTCGAGAATCCGGGGAACAAGGTGATAATCCCGTTGAATGCGAAGGTCGAAGCGAAGGATCTACTCGAGGGGGAAGCGCCCAGCCCGCCGGACGGCCGCAAGGAAGACAAGCCCGTTGTGAAGGCCGAACTGATCGATATTAAGCACACCTCGTTCCCGTACACTTGCTTGGTTGAACCGGGGAGCAAGCGTGCGTTCGTTTCCTTGTGGGCCAAGGCCGGCGTCGCGGTCATCGATCTCGAAACCAACAAAGTCTCGGCGATTTGGCCCACGGCCAGCCACCCGACCGAAATGTTGCTCGATCCGAAGGGAACTTCGCTCTACGTCGCATGTTCCAATTCGACCCAGATCGTGGTACTCGATCCGGCGACCGGTAAAACCCGGCAGACGATCAACGCCGCGCTCTACCCGCAGGCCCCTTCGGGGAACACGCCGAACAGTATTAGCCTCACACCAGAAGGCGATGTACTCTTTGTGGCCAACGCCGATGCGAACAACATCGCGGTGTTCAGCCTCACCGATCCCAAGGAAGCCAAGGGCCTCGGCTTCATCCCCGTCGGTTGGTACCCGACGAGCGTGCGCTTCAACGCCAAGGATAAAACTATTTACGTGACCAATGGCAAAGGCAATGTGTCGCGGTCGAACCCGAGCGGATCGAACCCCGAACGGCCCGGCGATAAGGGAATCAACGAATACATCGGCGGACTCTACAGGGGCACGTTCGCTGCGATTGCGATGCCGACGCCGGGCGAGTTGGCCAAGTATTCCAAGCTCGCTTACGAATGCAGCCCGTTGCAGAAAGACGACGCGGTCAACGCGGGCACCGTCGAGGCGGACAATCCGATCCCCAAGAAGGTTGGCGACAAGTCGCCGATCAAGCATGTCATCTACATCATCAAAGAGAATCGGACGTACGACCAAGTCTTCGGCGACATCAAGAAAGGCAATGGCGAACCGGGCCTCTGCCTGTTCCCCGAGAGCGTCACGCCGAACCACCACAAACTCGCCGAAGAGTTCGTGCTCTTGGATAACACCTACGTCGAAGGGGAAGTATCCGCCGATGGCCACGAGTGGAGCATGGGGGCGTACGCCACCGACTTCACCGAAAAGATCTGGCCCCTCGGTTACCGCGGCGGCAAGACCTTCGGCTACCCTTCGGAAGGTGCCTACGATCCGATCGAACGCCCGGCCGGCGGCTACATATGGGATCGAGCCAAGGAAGCCGGGGTGAGTTACCGCAGTTTCGGTGAATGGGTGACCAACGGCAAAAAGAAACGGGACGGCACCTACGAAGACGCCACGGCCAACACGCCGAACCTGGTAGGGCACATCGACCCACGATTCCACGGTTTCGATGGCGATTATCCCGATGTCAAACGTGCCGAGCGGTTCATCTCCGAACTCCAGCGGATGGAGAAGGCCGGGGAGATGCCCCTGTTCCAAATCGTGAAACTACCCAACGATCACACCGTAGGCACCAAGGTCGGCAAGCCGACGCCCCGCGCCGCCGTCGCCGATAACGACCTCGCGCTGGGTATGGTCGTCGAAGCGATTTCTAATTCGAAGTTCTGGAAAGACACTGCCATCTTTGTGATCGAAGATGATACCCAGAACGGGCCGGATCACGTCGATGCTCACCGTTCCGTAGCCTTGGTGATTTCCCCGTACACCAAGCGCAAGCACGTCGATAGCACACTCTATTCGACGAGCAGCATGCTCCGCACGATGGAACTGATCCTCGGTTTGAAGCCGATGAGCCAGTTCGATGCGGCCGCCCGACCGATGTACCACTCATTCACGGCGAAGCCCGACGCCACGCCGTTCAAACACACCCCGGCTCAAATCGACTTGAAAGAAGTGAACAAAGCCACGGCCTTCGGGGCTGCGTTGTCCGAAAAGTTCGACCTGACCAAAGAAGACATGGTGGACGATCTCGTACTCAGCGAAATCATCTGGAAAAGTGTGAAAGGGGCCGATAGCCCGATGCCCGCTCCGGTGCGGGCCGCGTTCTTCATGCACATGAAGGCGAAGCGGAAGTAGTGTTCCGATCGGCGGGCGTCAGCCCGCTGAGGTGTTCAATCTCGGCGGGCTACTAACAGTCAGGCTGGGAATGTCGGTTTTGTATCTGCCCCGAAGGGGCCAGCGTTCCCATCCCAGTTGGAAGCCCTGGGTACGATCCCACCCATTGGA
>JBBQWA010000184.1:0-8966 GCA_038211045.1 Gemmatales bacterium | reverse complement strand
CGGATTGAAATGCACGAGCTTGGAAGAAAAGGTGAAGAAGGTCGCGGCCGCGGCTCCGGAGCCGAAGGCCAAGAAGGAAAGCAAGAAGCAGGAAGCTGCCGCACAAGCTTAAAGCGAGAATACCGGGCGGAAGTGTCCTTTGATTTTGAATTTCCCCCTCTCCCCGCTGCGGGAGAGGGCAAGCGAACGAAGTGAGCGCGGGTGAGGGGTCTTGGTTTTTACCCCCTCACCCCCAACCCCTCTCCCGCAACGGGGAGAGGGGAGCCAGAAGCAGTTACATACCAGGGGTTTCACCATGGCGAACGAACGGGGTGGCGAAGGCGGAGGCCGCGGTGGCCGCGGCGGACGCGGCGGCGATGATCGCGATTCCCGCGAACAAGGGATGGTCGATTACCTCGTGAAGATCCGCCGCAGTGCGTGCGTGGTCAAAGGGGGCCGCCGCTTCAGCTTCAACGCGCTCGTGGTCGTGGGCGATAAGCTCGGCAAGGTGAGCTTCGGCTACGCCAAGGCCAACGAAGTGCCCCCGGCCGTGGAAAAGGCCATCAAAGAAGGCGAGGCCATGGCCCGCCGTGCCAAGAAAGTTCAGCTCAAGGGCAAGTCGATCCCGCACCGCGTGATCGGCAAGTTCGGCGCCAGCCGCGTGATCCTTGTGCCCGCCGGCCCCGGCACCGGTGTGAAGGCCGGCCCAGGCGTTCGAGAAGTGCTGCAAGCCGCCGGCATCGAAAACATTCTGACCAAGACTCACGGCAGCACCAACCCGATCAACCTGGTGAAAGCCACGATCGACGGGTTGAAGCAACTCCGCACCCGCGAAGAAGTGATGCGGTTGCGCGGGGTTCAACTCTAGGAATTGATGAGCGTACGTTTCCATCCGAGCCGGAAGCGTAAACGACGATCGAACTGCGATCTCAAAAATCGTCGCTTATGCTTTCGGCTCGGACGAAGTACGAAATTCAAACGGAACGCGATCATGGATCTCAATCAACTCAGCTCCGGCCTCAAGAAGCGCACGCTCAAGAAGCGCGTCGGTCGCGGTATCGGCTCCGGCCACGGTAAAACCGGTACCCGCGGGCACAAGGGCCAGTACGCCAGCGCCGGGGCCGGCATGCCGGGCCAACTCTTCGTCGGCGGTCAAACCCCGCTGCACCGCCGCTTCCCCAAGCGCGGCTTCTCCAACGCCACTTGGCAGAGCGATTACGCGATCGTCAACGTGAGCGATCTCGAAATCTACGATGCCGGTGCGACCGTCGATATGGCAGCGCTGAACGAAAAGCGTTTGGTCGTCGGCAAGTTCGATGGCATCCGCGTGCTCGGCGACGGCGAACTCACCAAGAAATTGAACGTCACCGCCAATCACTTCACCAAGAGCGCCAAGGCCAAGATCGAAGCGCTGGGTGGAGTCTGCACGTTGGTGGAGGAACCGAAGAAGCCGGTGCGGAACAAGATGGGCCAAGGCAAACGCAGCATCGTTCGCAAGGAAGCCGAGGCGAAGGCCAAGGCGAGAAGCAAAACGTAAACGGGTCGCTCAAGCCCACCCGTTGCAACGGGTGGGCTTTTTTCGCTTGATTGCCATCGCATTACGATTCGGAGGAGCCGATGTTCGCCCAGTTGATCACCATTTTCAAGATCCCCGAACTGCGGCGGAAAATCTTCATCACGCTGGCGTTCCTCGCCATCTATCGCATCGGCTATTACGTGCCGCTGCCCATGATCGATCAAGTGAAACTGGCCGAACAAATGGCCCTGCAAGCCGGGGGCACCCTCGGCCGAATGCTCGGTTTCGTGAGCATGTTCTCCGGCGGCAACCTCTCCAGCGCCTGTATCTTCGCCCTCGGCATCATGCCGTACATCTCGGCGTCGATCATCATGCAACTGCTTTCCAGCGGGGTATTACCTTCGCTCGAACGGCTGCGTAAAGAAGGCGAATCGGGCCGCAAGAAGATTAACGAATACACGCGCTACCTCACCGTGCCGATCTGCATTATCCAAGCCACCATGGCGCTCCAGCAGTTCACTGGCAGCGGGGATTCCGGAACCACCGCGATCGCCGGGGTGATGGAAGACGGCTTCAATTCCTTCTACTTCGGCTTCGCCGCCGTACTCATGATGACATGCGGTTGCTTGTTCCTCATGTGGCTCGGCGAACAAATCGACGAATACGGCATCGGCAACGGCATCTCACTCATCATCATGGCCGGGATTGTCGCCCGCATCCCGGATGCCCTGAAATTCCTGCTGCTCGATCCCGCCACCGGCGGTTTCAAAGCCAGCATCTTCACCCTCGGCAGCGATACCGGCGATATCAGCCTCGAAAAGCTGGTCGTCCTCGGCATCCTTTTCGTTTCCATCATCGTCGGCGTGATCGCCATCACGAAGGCCCAACGCCGCATCCCGACGCAATCGGCCAAGCACACCCGCGGTCGTCGCCAGTTCGGCGGCACCCGCAACTTCCTCCCGATGAAGCTCAATGCCGCAGGCGTGATGCCCGTGATCTTCGCCAGTACGCTCCTCATCCTGCCGCAGTTCCTCTTTCGTATCCTCGGCGAACAATTCGGCATGCAATGGGCTTTGGAACTCGCCAGCATCTTCGGTCGCGGCAGCGGCTGGGGTTACAACATGATGTACATCGTGCTGATCTACATCTTCTGTTACTTCTGGGTCGCCATCACGTTCAACCCCAAAGAAGTCGCGGATAACTTGAAAGACATGGGCAGCTTCATCCCCGGTTACCGCCCCGGCAAGAGTACCGCCGATTACTTGGAACGTGTACTCATGCGGATCACCTACGTGGGGGCGGCATTCCTCGCCATCATCGCGATCATCCCGAGCATCATCGGGTTCGAAATGGAAGTCGATCAGCGCGTGGCTTCATTCTTCGGCGGCACCGGTTTGCTGATCGTGGTGAGCGTGGCCCTCGATTTGGTACAGAAGATCAACAGCCACCTCGTCATGCGAAACTACGCCGGTTTGACGGATGAGTAATTGTGCTCGTTCGGAGTACAATGGTTGACATCGTCGAACGAATGAGGCCGACCATGCCACTCACTGCCGCCGTTCAAAATCGCTAAGTGCTCGATCGGTTTTTGAACCCGATCCGCGATATTCTGACGCCCGATGTCGCTCAGGCGATTTCCGACCTTCGGGCAGATCACGTCACTCAGGATCGCTGAAGATCTGGCCAATCGCCACTACGAAGGCCAGCTCGATCCAAAAGAGTTCGCCGAGTATGAGGCCCTCGTCAACGGAACGAACATGATCGCATTGCTTCAAGCGAAGGCCCGCTCATTTCTCAAAAGTCGAGCTGCGGAATGATCAGTCAATCTTGGGTGAAACACTTCGAGTTTATTGGCCCAATCATTGCGGGAAAGACGCCGTGCGGTCGAGCCACGGTGCGTACTCTCGCCATGAACTCGGATGTGAGAGTAGACCTGCGCTAAGATGCTCGAAATTCGGAGAATAATTGAATCGATACAAACGAGCTGATTCGTCCGCAATCACCTTCGGCAGATCCAACCAATTTCCGCTTCAATGCGAACCTCCAAACAATTCCATCACTTCAAACCTTGGATCAACTGCGGATCGTCTTTGGGTAAGGCCCACGCGGTCAACGTGAATTCGAGCTTGGCACCTTTCTCGTTCTCGGGCAGCCGCAGCAGAATCGCGTAGGTGCCGTTGGCCTTCTTGGCGATGTTCCAAGCGCTGCCAGCGGGCATCGCACTCGCTTGCAGCACTTGCACTGTGTCGCCGACTTGTGGCACGATGATCCGGGTGCCGACTGTGGAACCCTCCGAAGTCGCGTCGTCCAATTTCAGGGTTTCGCCGTTCTCAGCGAGGATCCGGGGCGGCTTCGATGCCAATCCGGCGAGGAACCACACCGTTTTCTGGGCCGGAACCTCGGCGACGAACCGCCGGGTAATCCCGTTCGCCACCGTGATCGGCACCGGCATGGCGTTTTCGGAAACGGAGAGTTTCGCCGTGCCGGGGTCGTTGGACACTTCGTACTGGAAGGTGGGTTGCCCGGCACGATCCAATCTGTAACTGTCGAACTTCACTTTCATGCGGCCGGTGTAGGTTTTGCCATCGGGCAAGGCGGCGCCGTACGAGGGATCGTTCTTGCGGGCGTCGTAATCCGGGGCTTCGCGGGAATCGGTGATCGCCCACGGGTTCATCGGCGGGGAAAGGTAGAACTTCGATCCGAGTACGGTCGCGGGTCTGCCACCGCGGGCATTCCACACCGGCGAAGCATCGAGAAAGTTCCCCATCCAAGCGTATGCCAAGCGGTTCGTTTGCGTATCGAACGCGAGGTTCAACCCGCCGGGGTAACCCACGGCGATCCCCTTCGTTCCCGCCCCATCGGGCAGGAACGTTCGCATCACTTCCGGTTCGATCCCCGGAGCGAGGATGATCCCCTTCGGCGCTTCCATTCCACTCGGCAACGGCAAGCCCGGCCCGAGGGAGAAGTACGCCCAGAGCGATTCGAGTTGTTTATCGCCGTCGCCGTCGTGTACGGTTTTCACCAGCGATTGCCCATCGAGGAATACCTGCGGCATCTTGGTTCCCGGCACCATCCGCTGCGGTTGGTGCATCCAACGCACGAACCAATCGTAGCGTACCCTTTGGTTCGTCGTCGCCAAATCGGGGCCGCGGGTACCGCCCCCGGCTTGCCCGGAAATATCGTGGCACGAGATGCAGCCGAGGCCATTCTTGCCGGAGAGCGTTCGGCCCGCTTCGATCTTCGCTTTCGTGAACTCCGCTTTGCCGATGGCGTCGTCCGTCACGGCCCCTTCCAACAACGGCAAGGACGCCGGGAGGTGGCCGACGTTCTCCTTGCCGTATTGCGGCATCCGCAGCGTCATCCACGGCCTCGCCCGCCCGCCTTTCAGAAGGACTTCCTCCATCCAACTCGTTCGCATTTTCTGCCCGACACCCGTAATCCGCGGGGGTTGAACGTCGTCGGCATTCTCGGCTTTCTCGTTCAACTTCATCTTGGAAGCGAGCGCCAAATCGATTCCCCCTTCGCCATCGCGGTTGTGGCAGTTGAGGCAATTGAAGCGTTTGATGCCCGTGCGGGTCGCGTGGATCGGCGACGGCGAACCCGATCCGGTGAGGCCATCCGCGAGGAACATCTTCAGCGCGGTCGCTTGATCCGCATCGAAGCGATAATCGGCCTGCTGCTTCGCCACTACGGGTTTCTCCGAGGCGCATCCCTTGCCGGGCATCTTGCGGATCGCGTCGAGCTTCAGCGCCGGGAGTTGCGGGAGTTCCTTGCCTCCGAGAGCAATCGCATGGCAGTTCGTACACCCCATCGTTGTGACGAGCACTTGGCCGATGGCCTTCCACTTGGCTTGCCCTTCCAGTTTGCTCACCGTTTTGAACACCTCGGGATCGACGAGTGCGGCCGGATCGAAATCGAGTTTCGGCTCGGCGGGCATGCTATGCGAGATTGCGGGGTCGGACGAATTACAGAGGAACTTGGCGATGTCGCCGGCTTCCGTACCCGAGAGCATCATCTTGGGCATGCGGCCGTGCGGGTTGGTTTGAAGCGGATCTTCGAGGTATTTCGCCAAGGCCTCCGCTTGGGTTTTGCTACCGAGGTTGCCGAGGGTGTAGAGCGATTGCCCGCCGCTCGCGGTGCCCAAGCCGAAGAGGCTATCTTCGGGTTTGAGCGGTTCGGTTTCGTCTTCTTCGTTGATCTTCTTGGGGATGGCCTCGGTGGGATTCTCGCCGTGGCAGGCGGCGCACCCGGCGGTAAGGTAGAGTTTGGCCCCGTTTTCGAGGCTTTTCTTGGCAGGGTTCGGATTGCCCGCCGGGGCTTTGGGCGTTTGCATGGGGCCGCCGAGCGAACTCAGGAAGCTCACCACGGCGTAGCGTTGGGCTTGGCCGCGTTCATCGGCCGTGAACAGTTGTGGCATCGCCGTGTGCGGTCGCAGTTTCTTCGGATCCTTCAACCAAGCGTCGATCCAACCGGCGTAGGCGCGTTTTCCTATCTCGTTGAGGTTCGGGGCGCCGCGGGGCGCGAGCGTCTTCGCCATCGCATCGTGCGATTCGGCACGGTGGCATCGGATGCACGACGATTCCTCGAACAGCAACCGGCCGTGTTCCTTCTTCAGATCGTTGGTGAAGGATGCGGGACGCTGCGCGAGCGTGTGGCCGAAGAAGAAGTAAGGAACGGGTTCCTTGCGGAAGCCGGGGCCGACCCAACGCAGTGCGGCACGAACCCCCTTGCTTTGGCGTGTGAGCGTGGCCACGAACTTTTGAATGCCCGGCTCGAGTTCGATTTCCTTCCCCGCCACGGTTCGGGCCGTTTCGCCCGGCACGTTGGCGTTGAAGACTTCCTTGGTTCCGATGGTTACTGTGAGGGTGCCGAGAACCTCCGCATCGAAGGTGTACTTCCCGGCGGTAATAATTTGGATGTAGCTCGTCCAAGTAAAGATCGTTCCACCGTCTGATTGCGGGTGGGCCGCTTCGCCGGGGAGGAGGGTCATTCCCACCGCCGATTCCAAGCGGGTGAATGCTGTGCCGTTGGCGTCCGCGGCTTGGAATACCAAGCCCGGTTTGAGGTCGTCGCGGCGGACTTGCTGAGCAGGAGTTGGAACGGCAGTACAAAACGCGATGGCGAGAACGCAACCGAAACGCATCGGGAAACTCCGCGGCGAAAGGCAATAGAGGCGGCACGAAAAAGGATTCGATGTAAAAATTTTAACCGATGGGTAGCAACTCGGCAACGGGGCTTTGGCTCGCAGAATCGCCTTGTCTTCGTGAACCCTGCAACTCGTCTCATACAGGGATGAATATCCGCATTTGCGTGCCGCTGCCGGGGGCGCTTTCCACTTGGATGAAGCCGCCGGTTTCGCGGACGATGCTGCGAACCACATCGAGGCCGATGCCGCTGCCCGATTCGCTCCGCGTGGTATAGTGAATCTCGAACATATTCTTTAGAATGTCGTCGCTCATGCCGGCCCCGGAATCGGAAACTTTCAACATTGCGTACTGCCCGACCGGCACGGCATCCGGGAAGCCTACGCGGCGCCGCTGCACCGATTTTCGCAACGCTTGAACTTTGATTTGACCGCCGGGCGGCGTAGCGGCACTCGCGTTCCCCACCAAGTTCAACATCAATCGGATCGCCTGCATCCGTTCCAACGGCACCGATTGCGCCCCCGTGAGGCATTCCAGTTCCACCCGGTATTGCCCGCCGATGAACGTGGGAAGCAACCGCTGCAATTGCACGAACAGTTCCGAAACGACGACGCGATCCGCGGATGCACCCGAATGGCGATCCGCTCGCCCGGTGAGAAAATGCAACAACTCCCCGGCTTGCTGGCCCAAATCGGTGATCGAAGATGCGTAGTTCCTGCGGGAATCGGCTTCAGGCAAGCCCTCGGCCATCAGCTCGCAGTATCCCAGCATCATGTTCAGGAGATTGTTCACATCGTGGGCCACGCCGAGTGTCAAGCGGCCGAGCGTGGCGAAGTGCCTTTCCTCCGCATCGGCTGGCGCGAACGATTCGACTGCGGGCACCGGCTGCCCGGATGGGCGTTTATCGTCGTTCAACCGCGTGTCGGTTAGCGATTCCTCTTTGTTTTCGTACCGGCTCATCACTTCGATCAGGTCGGTGAGTTTCTTCACTTGCTGTTCGAGGGAGTGAATTCGATCGAGGGTGGCTGTGCTGCTCTCGGGCATCGGAGACCTTTCGCGGGGCGGTGGGGACGTATGCACGTTTGGCAGAATAAATTGATCAATCCGTGCGGAACGTCTCGCTCGTAGCGGTGATTATGCTTAAGTTGCCCGTTAGGAAAAACCGTGCTGTTCGGAAAATGTTCACAAAAGTGCCGCCGGGTGTGCGGGTCGCGCGGGCTGTGAGCATCGTTCTGCGCAACTGTAGGCACGACAGTGGCAGTAAGTGTGGAAGTGCCTGAATTTGTGGGGTTCAACCCGTCGTTTGGCCGCGCCCGCGCCATCCGCAGATCCGCCACCAACCTCGAAACCAGCAATGGAAGAACGAGCCGACTAATCGCCACGACCACTACGGGCCGCACGCAATCGCTGGCACAAATCGGCCACCGCGACCGCCCAATGCGGAAATTGGAATTCCAACCCCGATTCGAGCAACCGCGTTGGGATCACCCTCCGACTCTTTAACACCAACTCGGTTTCCGTGCGCATGGCGAACGCGCCCAACGCCAGCATCCACGGAGTGGCGGGCAGGCCAATACGTTGGCCCCACGCTTTGCGGAACTCCCGCATGAACTCGGCGTTCGGTAGCGGATTCGGCGATGCGACGTTCACCGGGCCGCTCAAATCTTCGCGCTCGATCAGCCAACTTACCGCCCGAACGAAGTCGGTATGGTGAATCCACGAAAGGTATTGCTTGCCGTCACCGGATGTGCCACCCAACCCCTTCCGCACCAAGCCGAGCATGACATCGAAGATTCCGCCGCGATCCGGGCTCATCACCATGGCGGAACGCATTAACACTTTTCGAGTGTTCGGCGTATTCGCTTCGTTCGCGGCCGATTCCCACGCCTTAGCCACATCGATACTGAACTTCCACGTGCTCGGAGCATTGGGTTCCTCACCACCGAGGATGCCCGTGGTCTCATCGTTGGGGGCATCGTAGCGGTGGGAGTAGATCGTCGCGGTGCTGGATTGCAACCAAACCTTCGGAGGGTGGTTGGTATTTGCGATGGCTCGGCCGACAGCTTGCGTCGAACGCACGCGCGATTCTAGGATCTCGCGGCGGTTCGCCGCGTGGTAGCGGCAGTTCACACTGCGGCCTGCCAAGTTGATGACCACATCGGCCCCTTCCAATTCCTGCGTCCACTCGCCAAGAGTTTCGGCATCCCACGGCACGACGCGCCACGCTGATTGGGTTGGCTTGCGGCTGAGAACGACGACCTCGTGCCCCTCGCCGTGGAAAGATCGAGCGAGAAGATTGCCGATTTGCCCGCTGCCACCGGGAATGA
>JBBQWA010000183.1:0-9007 GCA_038211045.1 Gemmatales bacterium | reverse complement strand
CGTCGAGCACTTGCCGCTCGTGGGCCGGGTTGGCGTAGGGGAGGTCACGCTTGACTTCTTGGGCGGTGGCTCCGACCGCGAAGGCGAAGAGAACGAAGAAGGGAGAGAGGATTTTCATGGTGTTCGTTCAGATTCGGGAAGGAATGCCTGGCAAGGGGGAGAGGTCCACCTCGCCAGTTTCACCTACCGAGAGCGCCTTGTCAATTGTCGAAGCTAGCCGCAAGATCGATCTCGTCGATAGGGTCAAACTAAGTACAGTTTCTGCGGCTTGGCGGCTTCACGGATTTTGGCGTCTGTCGCCTCCACCCGCACGGCCGCGAGTTCGATCACCTCGCAAGCGTTGAGATCCAGATCGGTCGTCTCGGTATCGAAGACCACGTAATCCGTGAAGAACTTACGGAACCGACTGCCTTCGACGAACAGCAGAGTGGCAAAGACCGCCATCGTGACCGGGGTATTTACTTCCTGCGGATCACCTTGCCCCCCAGTACCTCCGGAAGGTGCTTGCCATAGTCCACGACCGCTTGGCCGTTGACGAACACGAACTTGACGCCTGTGGGGTACTGGTGCGGCTTGTCGAACGTGGCGGTGTCGCGGTAGGTCTTGGGGTCGAACACCACAACATCGGCGAAGTTCCCGGCTTTCAGCGTGCCGCGGTCGGTGAGCTTCAGAATGGATGCCGGTAAGCCGGTGGCACTGTGGATGGCGTCTTCCAATGGCAGAATGCCGTCTTCGATGGCGTAGCGGCCAATCTTGCGGGGGAAGGTGCCGTAACTGCGCGGGTGCGGCACGGTGGCGCCGGGGGTTTGCACGCTACCGTCGGACGCCGTGGCGACCCACGGCCGCTTCATGTACACGCGCACGTCTTCCTCACTCATGCCGAAGTTCACCACGCCGGCGCCGCCATTGCGTTCGATCTCCAAGGCGATGTCCACCGGCTCCTTCTTTTCCGCCTCGGCGATCTGTTGGAGGTTCTTCCCCTGCCACTGTGGTTTGGGGGAATACCGTGCAATCTGGAGGCGTTTCGCTCCGTCGCCAGCAACGTCTTTGGCCACGGCTTCGCGAATCAGCGGCCCCGTCTTCGGGTCGTCGAGTCGGGCAACGTAATCCTTCGCGCTGCCTTCGCGGTACTGGGTCGGCACCACGATGGCCTTGAGCGAGGTGGAACTGGCGATGTACGGATACTGGTCGGCCGTCACGATCTGCCCGGCTTTCTGGGCCTTCTCGATGAGCGCGACCGCAGCGGATGACGTTCCCCACGCCGATTTGCCGCTGGCCTTGATGTGCGAGATGTGAACCCGGCAGCCGCCCTCGCTACCGATGCGCAAGGCTTCCTCGATGGCGGTGAGCAGGCCGGCGCCTTCGTGCCGGATGTGGCTGGCGTACAACCCGCCGTGCTTGCCGACGACCTTCGCCAATCCGACGATCTCTTCGGTTTTAGAATACGTACCGGGATTGTAGATCAGCCCGGTGGCCATGCCGAAGCAGCCGTCCTTCATCGCGGCTTCGACGAGCGCTTCCATCTTGTTCTGCTCCTCGGCGGTGGGCACACGGTTGACGTTGCCCATGACGGCGGAGCGGATGCTGTTGTGCGGCGCGAGGTGGATCTCGTTGGGGCCGATGCCCGCGGCTTCGAGCTTCTTGAAATAAGCGGCGACTTCGTGCGGCCCGCTGCCGCAGTTGCCCGTAACCACGAGCGTGCAACCTTGCATGATGTAGTTCTTGTTGGCCTTGCCGACCTTGCCGAGCAGGCCGTCGTCGCAGTGCGTGTGCAGATCGATGAACCCTGGGCAAACGACCAGGCCCTTGGTGTCGATTTCCTTGGCTCCCCGCACTTCACCCACCTTGCCGACGGCAACGATCTTCTCGCCCTGAATGTGTAGGTCGCCGACATACCCGGCCTTCCCGGTGCCATCATGGATCGTGGCGTTGCGCAGGACGATGGCCGTCGGCTCGGCGGCGGCTAGTGTGGGGAGAAGGAAGAGGAAGGGAAACAGGGAACGGAGCATGAGAATGCCTCGGTTGGAGTGCGGGCTTTAGCCCGTCTTGTTTGGATTATCGAAAAGCAGGATCATGCTGCCCTAAGAAATAAGAAATTGGCAGCTTAAGTTCATGCCATTCAAATCATACCCCTTTCAAATCGGCACGCTTCCCCTCGTAGCTCTCCGCGAACGCCAATACCTTCGCATCGGGTATCACCCCCTCGGCAGCGCAGGCTTGAGAATAAATCTCGGGCCACCAGTTGGTGTGGTTCGTGAGGCCTTGCTCTTTCACCGTGGCCCAGTTACTCGTGATCTTGCTCCAGGCCTTATCACCGAAGTCGAGCGCTTCCTTCAAACTGGCGAATTGGCTCACATACCAGTTGCGGCCGATCTGGCTGTGCAGCACTTCGTCGGCCCAATCGAAATCCTGAATCGTACTGGCGAGCGGGATGCCGCTGTCGCGGGCGGTTTCGTACTCGTAGCGTTTGCCGGTCTTCGGCATCAGGCCTTGCTCGATGAAGAAGAGAACGCCGTGGCGTTCGAGCGGCGTGCATTCCGTGTTCAGCCGGTAGCTCCAGTTCCAAGTGATTCTCGCTTTCGTCCAATCGACGCCGAGGGCGACGAAGCCGACTTCGCCCATCATGGCGTGACGGGCTTCGTCCCAGATTTGCCGGCTCATGTCGCGGTAGTAGCCCCACGGCTTGCCGGGGGTTTGGCTAACAATGCTGGCCATCATTTCGGGCACGTCGATCTCGCGCAGCCGCTTGAAGAGCATCATCAGCACTTTGCTGCGGGCGGGGTATTCGTTGGAATAGAGGAACGCCTCGGCGTTCACGCCTTGGTTCCAGAGGTCGGTGAAGCGGTCGTCTCTCTGGGGTATGGGGGATGGGGTGTGGGGTTTGGCGGAGTAGAGACGAGGAAGCTCTCTTGAAGAATCGGGAGGAGTAAGCGTGTAGGGAACTTCACCTGCTGAAAATAGGAGTTGATCAAGTACCTTCGTATACCACAATCTCATGTTCGGTGGCGATCCGATCGATGCGATGCAGTTCATGCAAAATTGATCCATCTCATCCAGTTCGAGTAGTGCGATTCTGAGAGTTCTCCGCGTGGGCGCATCTGTTAGAGGGTTGGTTTCTTCTTTGTACTTTTCGACGACAACTGAAAGCCAGCTGTATGAGAATGAGACACCGATCATGAAATGTTGAATGGTCGGCGCAGCCGCAATCTCCTCGAAGAACACCGCCAATGCAGGGTGCGGTACTACATCCAGGCCCAGCGGCGGTTCGCGCATCTCGCTGACACGCTGGCGGATCGCGGTGGCGTGTTCCGCGCAGAGGTGCGCGTGGTGGGCGAAGGCCATCTTCAATTCGTAGATCGGTTCGGATGGAATGCGGGCGATCAGAATTTCGTTCAGCCGGCGGAAGGCGTAATGGAACCGCTTCAACCGCCGCGTGCATTCCTCGATGGAGAGGCCGGGCTTCGCGGCTTCCTCGAAAGTACATAGCCCCGCGAGCGGCGGCAGGCCCTTGTAGGATTGGTAGTTCACGGTCAATTCCTCTTGAGCAGAAGCCAGCGATGGCGGGAACTCAGGGCGACACAGTCGCCTCGCTTTTGAGGTGGGTTATCGAAAGCGGGGCGACTGTGTACCCCTGATTGTGGCAGGTCAGGGCGACACAGTCGCCCCGCTTTCAGATCGTGATTGAATCTTACATATCGCTATTTGCTGTTCAAACACTGCCCAATCGATTTCGCCAAACGCTTCCAACCGGCTATCGCGCCGGTACGCGGTCGCTTTCGTGGTAAGCGATCCGCCCACGCGGTTCACGGCGATCCATTCGTCTTCAGTGTGGAAGATTCCCTTCAGCCGCGTGATGCCCGGCACACTCCCCAGCAACTCCAGCAGCTTATCTTCATCGAAGACGGCATCGGCCGGGAAGATCCAGCCTTTCGCGGATATGGGCTTGGCGTGATCGGATTCGTTCGCCCATCGTTCGTCGTTGCTGCTGAGGTCGAGCCAGGCGGGGTCGAGTTGCCCTTGCGTTGTTGCGGCGATCAGCAACTTCGGCGGGTACAGTTCGTTCGCCCACGCTTGAAAGCGTTCGATCACGCCGGGGGCCGCCGTCTCCGATTTGTTCAGCACCAGCACATCGCTCATTGTGACCTGATCGCGGAAGACGGGGTTGGAGTCGATCATGCCGGGGGCGACGAAATCGGAAGGCGTGACGATGCCGAGGGTGGCGCGGAGTTCCAATCGACCGGCGTAGTTCGCGCGGATGGTATCGATCAACCGCGCCGGGTGGCCCATGCCGGAGGTTTCGATGATGAGGCGTTGAATCTTCACGTCTTGCAATAGGAAGTGCAACGCGACGGGGAGCATCGGTGCCGTGGTGCAACAGAAGCACCCCCCGGCAACGCTGCGGATCGCCACGCCATCGGGGGCGGTTTCGCCTTCGATGAAGGCTTCGTCGATCGAGACTTGCCCGTATTCGTTGACGAGCACGGCCCACTTTTCGGCGGGGTTCTTGCGCTTCAGCAGATCGAGCACGGCAGTGGTTTTGCCGACGCCGAGGAAGCCGGTGATGAGGTTGGTGGGGATCATGTTTGGCTCCCCTCTCCCCCGGCGGGAGAGGGGTTGGGGGTGAGGGGGAGAGTGGAGTCAGATACCGATTCAGTATACCCTTCCGCCCGGTTCGACTAGAATTGTGGGATTGAATGCTCTCGGTTCGGGGTTCCCGCGTGACCACGTCGCAAGTGATTACTTATACGATCGCCGCACTTTGCTGCTTCGCCCCGCTCACGCTTTACCTCTGTTGGCTGGCCACGCTGAACCGGCGACCGAAGCCGACGGTGGTGGCGGGCGCGTGGGATTTCGCATTCGTTCTGGCGGGGCTTTCCGGGTTCCTCGTCGTCGGCGGCGTGCTGCTGATGGATCTCACCACGCGCTATCTGCTGCGTGGGAACTTCAACGAGTTGCTCGATGGCTGGCATAAATTTCGCGTCACTTGGTTGATGATCGGTTCGGGGTACTTTTTCATCGTGGCGGGGTTGGCCTCCCTCACGCTCGCCCGACGTGCCCGTTGGCTTTCGGTGTACAACATCGAACTGGCGGAAGCGGAGAAGGCGGTGGAAGCGGCGCTGGAATTCTCCGGCTTACCGCTAACACGCGTCGGTTACCGTTGGCTGGATGGGGCGGTGGAAGTCGCACCGCATCGCAGTTCCTCGCACGTTGTGGTGATTCTCAGAATCCGGGATTTCGCCATTCGGCAGGAGTTGGAACGCAAATTGTGGATCGAATTGGCCAAAGCGGCACCTCCGCAAGAGAACGCCTCGGCCGGTTGGTTTACTTCGCTAGCCGTGAGCCACACGATCTTGGTGGTCGGCTTCGTCGGCTTCGCCAGTTACATTCTTTACTTCCGTTGAAACCGCCGATAATTTGGCGAAGCTGTGCCGGTGGTGCGGGTTGGCGGGAATACTCCGGGAATGCCGTGGCGCCGCAATGCCGACCTGCGCGGAGCGATCAATTCGACCGCTTCGCGATACGCGGAACGCCGATGAAGGTTGTAACGAATCGGGCGCGGGCATGGATCGCCCGACTCTTCACGATAAACGCGACTCGAAGGATCGAACCATGAAACGCTATCTGTTCGCTTCGGTGCTGGCCGTTCTCGCCGGTGCCCTGGTTCACGCGGACGACACCGGTCGGGCGTCGATCCGCAATGCGGACGACACCGTACCGATGGCCGAGAGCGGCCGTGCCATTATTCGCACGGCCGACTCTGCCCCGATGATGGCTCCCGCCGGGCCGGTGACCGGAGTGATCACGAGTTCGGGTTATTCAAATGGCGGTTGCAGCACTTGCAACTGCGCCCATCCGGAAGCACGCGACCCCCGCGTCGGGCTGCATCCGTTGCTCAGTAAATTGCTTTGGTGGAAGAAACCGACTTGCAAGAAGTGCGGCGGATTATTCGGCCCGCGTTTGAACTCGGGTTTAGGTTTCGGTCACGGTCACGGTGCGGGAGATGGTTTCAACCCCTACCCCAACGGCGTGCCCGGCACGCTGGTGTTCCCGCAACATCCGTTCGTTCGCAGCCCCCGCGATTTCTGGATGTGGGAACCGAAGTAACCACTTCGGCTGATGGATTACGATGGTGCGGAGAAAGGTCGCTTTCTCCGCACCATCGTTTTTGTGTTATCGCTTCCTATCGCAAATTGGGCTAGTTTACCCCGTTGCCAACGGTATCTTCTCATGATTATGGCAGATACTCCCCGCAAGCTCATGATCGTAGCCGACGACTTCGGCATCGGCCCCGATACGGATCGCGGCATCCTCGAAGTCGGGTTGGCCGGTCGCCTCACCGCCACGGTATTGTTGGTCAACACACCTTATTGCGAAGCGGCCGTGGAATCTTGGAACGATGCGGGCCGGCCGTTCGTGGTCGGCTGGCACCCGAATCTCACGCTCGATTCACCGATTTTGCCCGCGAAAGATGTGCCAAGCCTCGTTCAACCCGATGGCCGGTTCTGGCCCCTCGGGCACTTCTTGAAACGGGCGATGCGCGGCAAATTGAACATCGTGGAAATCGCCGCGGAACTTGCCGCCCAACATCAACGATTCATCGAACTCATCGGCCATCCGCCGCGGGTCGTCAACAGCCACCAGCACACTTCGATTTTCGAACCCGTTCGCAGCACCCTCATCGACTTGCTCGCCCGGCAAAAAGGGCCGAAACCTTACCTGCGAAGGGTGCAGGAACAGAAGGCGCTGCTCCTCGGCATTCCCGGTGCCCGCATCAAACGCACCTTACTCACACACTTCGGCAAGAAGGCTGCGATCGCGGCGGAAGCCAAAGGCTTACCCGGAGCGGAGTGGCTGATCGGCGTGACCGATCCCCCCTGCACCGCCGACGAAAAGTTTTGGACACGCTGGCTGCGCAATGTCCGCGGCGATTTCGTCGAACTCGGTTGCCACCCCGGATATTCCGATGCGACGCTACTGGTGCGCGACGTGCCGGGCAAGAAGTACGACCTGATTCGCCGCGAACACGAGATGCGGTTGCTGCTGAGGGACGACTTCACCACCGCGATAAACGAATGCCATTTCGTGATGGTTCCACCGAGCGAATATCAATCGCTGCGGTTGGCGCAAGCGGCATAAGAAGGACATTGAGGTGGCCAAGGCATTCGATGCGACATTGAAACAACTCCTCGACGCCTTTGCTGGCGATTGGGTGAGTTGGCTCGCTCCCCGGATCGGCCTACCGGCCGATGTGGGTGTCGATCCGTTGGACGTCGATCTTTCAACGGTACAATTCGCTGCGGACAAAGTCTTCCGCTTGCTGCCTCCGGCGAATGGTTTGTTACACCTCGAACCGCAATCGTCGTGGGATGGTGAATTGGCGGATCGGATGCACGTCTACAGTACACTCCTGTACGATCGTTACAAAGTTCCCATACATTCGGTGGCACTTCTCTTGAGGCGGGATGCGAACACCCCGAAGCTGACTGGTACGTTGACGCGCAGCCACGACGACGGCCGGCGTTATTTGCAATTTGAATACGACGTGATCCGCGTTTGGGAACTGCCTTGCGAACCTTTACTGGCAAGCGGACCAGGGGCGGCGCCTTTGGCTCTGTTGACGGACGACGCTAAGGGCCAGTTGCGGAAGCTCGTATCGGGAATCGACACCCGCATGCGTGCGGAGAACGCGTCCGAAAAGACGAGAAAACTTGTCCTCACATCCAGTTTCATTTTGCTGGGCTTGCGTTACAATGATAATGAAATTCGCGATGCTTTTTTGGGAGTTCAAGGCATGAAAGAATCCACGACATACCAAATGATATTGGAAGAAGGTCGGGTCGAAGGTTTTGAAAATGGCCGGCAAGAGGGCCGGCAAGAGGGCCGGCAAGAGGGCCGGCTTGCTGCTCGTCGCGAGACTTTGATTGCGGTTCTTGAGGAACGCTTTCCCGAGTTGCCCGCCGAGTTGCGTGCGCGGATTGAACAGGTTCAAGATGTCTCGGAGTTGCTTTCCGCAGTTCGACGGGCCGCAAGGATTGCACGGATCGAAGAATTGGAGCTTTGAACGAAGCGGATGCCGCCGCGACGAACGAATGCCATTTCGAGATGGTTCCACCGCGTGAGTATCAATCGCTGCGGTTGACGCAGGCTGCGTGAATACCGTCTCAGGTCATTCTCAGCTCCAATAGACGTGAATGAACACGCGGTTCTGCGTGTCATCGACTTTAACCTCAGCGAATTCCGCACCACCTCCCGGCTTGATCTTGAAGTGACGAATACCGGGGGATGGCGTTGTGAGAATTACTTCGCGAGCACCGGGCGAGCGTTGAAGCCAATCCTCAATATCTGCCGCTGGTGCGTTGAATGAGGCACGGAAACCGCGTGTGAATGCGCTCCCATGCTTCGTAATTTTGAATTGTTGTGCCGATGCTGGAATAGGCTCCAACCGTCCCCAAGTCAGTGTGCAGTCGCTTGCTGATGCTTTGTCGAGAAGAGTTTCGGAAAAGAAGTACATGTAGACAAGCAAAGCGAAACCAAGGAAGCCGAGGGTTACAAAGCTGCCAAGTCCGATAAGGATTCGTTTGGTTTGTCTTGTCATAGTTCACCCTTATACCACCGATGCATTCCCTATCCGCTTTTGCACTGTTTCCACAATCGCGGGCACTTCGGCCATCCCGCCGACTCCCACGTCGCCACAGGCGAGCGCCTTTTCGATTGGTGCAATCACTTCGAGCTTCGGGAAGTCTTCGCGAATCGTGCGCAATTGCCGGGCAGTAATCGGGTGTTCCCACATCTGGGTGTTCATCGCCGGGGCGATCATCGCCGGTTTCGAGGTATCCCATGCTCGCCAGACACAGGTGAGGCAGTTGTCGCACAATCCCACGGCCAGCTTGGCCAGTGTGTTGGCATCGAGCGGGGCGATCAGGAACAGGTCGGCCCAGTTTCTCAGGTCGATGTGCAACACACGGTCGCCGCGAGTGTACTTCGCCCCCGGCCATTCGTCGGCATC
>JBBQWA010000182.1:0-9016 GCA_038211045.1 Gemmatales bacterium | reverse complement strand
CGATACCCCGCAACTCCCACAAACTCTCCGCGAACTGACCGATCGCTTGAAAACCGCTAAGGCCGATCTCCTCGTTACGCACACGTTCAAACCGAATTGCCTCGGTCGCATCGCGGCCCGCCGCCTCGGAATTCCTTGCGTCGTCGTTTCCCGCGGTTGGACGTGGGAGAATTTGAAGGTGCGAATGTACGAAACGATGGATCGCGTGAACCTGCGTTTCGTCGATCACGTCGTGGCCGTGAGCGAAGGGCAAGCGGAAAAGGTTCGCAAAGCCGGCGTGCCCAGTCCCCGGCTCAGCGTCATTCGCAATGCGGCCCGATTGAAAGCGTTCGCCCGGCCCGATGCGGAGTATCGAACGAAGTTGAGAGGGTTGTTCACCCAGCGGGTTTCTTCGGTGGTTCTCGCGGCGGGTCGGCTCAGCCCCGAGAAAGGCTTCGGCGTACTGGTCGAGGCCGCAGCCGAAGTATTGAAACAACAACCGAACGCCGGGTTGGTCGTCTTTGGTGATGGGGTCGAACGCCCGACGTTGGAATCGCGCATCCGGGAACTCGGCCTCGTGGATCGCGTGGTGTTGCCGGGGTTCACCGCCGAACTCGATAAATACTTGCCGTGGGCCGACGCGGTCGTTCTGCCTTCGTTCACCGAAGGCCTGCCGAACGTGGCACTCGAAGCGAGTGCCGCCGGTGTGCCCCTCGTGGCGACCGCCGTGGGCGGGACGCCGGAGGTGATCGCCGATGGGGAAACCGGTTATCTCGTTCCCAGCGGGAATCCGACGATGCTGAGCGAACGCATTCTCCGATTGCTGGCGGATGCCGGACTGCGGAAACGCCTCGGCGAAGCCGGGCGAAGGAAAATGGAAAGCGAATTCACCTTCGCGGGGCAAGCGAAGGCGTATGCGGAATTGTTCGAACGGCTAATCGCGAAGTCGATGCGGAGGGGCGCGTGATGATCGATCAATTGCCTTTTCGGAGCCGAGAGCGTCCGCGACCGGTGCCATCCGCGTTCAACCGGTCGCTTACGCTCGCGGCTCCGAAAAGAGGCCCCGTTCGCGTTTCGTTCATGATCGACGATCTCGGCCGGGCCGGCACGGAAACGCAATTGCTTGCACTCTTGCGAACGTTGGATCGCAATAGTGTCGAACCCGATCTCATACTCCTCAATGGCGAAGGCGAACTCTCGCGGAGCCTCGAGCCCACCGGAATTCCGATCCTGCGCCTCGGCGTGACCAAGCTCTTCGGCCGTTCCGGCCTGCGTGCGGCGCAAAAGCTCCGCAGGCATTGGCGGGCGTTCCAACCCGATGTCGCGCAGATCTATTTCCTCGATTCCGCATACCTCGGTGTGCCCGTTGCCAAGTGGGCAGGTGTGCCCAAGGTCGTGCGGGTACGCAATAATCTCAGCTACTGGCTGACGCGCAAGCATCGCATCATGAACCGAATGATTCGCTCACGGGTCGATGTCACGCTCACCAATTCCGAAGCTGGCCGAGATGCGATTCTCGATCGAGATGGCGTTTCTTCGGAGCGTGTCGCGGTGATTGAAAATGGCGTCGATCTCGAACGCTTTCCCAACTGGCAGTTAGCTCCGCGATCGGGAACCATTCGCATCGGCACCGTGGCCAACCTTCGGCCTGTGAAAAATATCGATGGCTTGATGCGGGCCGCGAGAATGCTGCTCAAACGCTTCCCGCAGTTGCATTTTGAAGTGGCCGGCGAAGGCGAGCAACGTGTGGAACTGGAACGGCTTCATTCCGAACTACAACTCGGTTCGCGGTTCGTGCTCCGCGGTTCCGTTTCGGATATCCCCGCGTTTCTCGCTTCGCTCGATATCGCCGTGCTGCCCTCGCATTCGGAAGGGATGTCGAACGCTCTGCTCGAATTCATGGCGGCGGGCCGTGCGACCGTGGCCACCGATATCGGTGCGAACGCGAAATTGCTCAACCACGGCGAATGCGGATTGCTCGTACCAGCGGGCGATGATGCGGCTTTTGGGTGTGCTGTCAAGAACTTGATCGGAGATGAATCGCTTTGCCGCGATCTCGGCAGGGCGGCCCGCGAACGGGTGGAGGCCAAATTCAGCAGGAACTCCATGCAAGTGAAGTTTGAGCAGTTCTATTGGAAGCTCGCCGCGAGTTGATCCGGTGGGCATTGCCCACCCTACAATAATCTCATGGCCACAGTCGTTTCCACCGCAGACCCCAAAACGATCCAAGAACTCGCCACGGCGTACGAACGGCTCACCGAGCAAATCTCGAAGGTGATCGTCGGCCAGCGCGCCGTCGTCGAACAATTGCTCATGGCTTTGTTCAGTAAGGGGCATTGCCTGCTCGTCGGCGTGCCGGGCTTGGCGAAGACGTTGCTCGTGAGCACCGTCTCGAAAGCGTTGGATCTTTCGTACAAGCGGGTGCAGTTCACGCCCGACCTCATGCCCGCCGATATCACCGGTACCGACATTCTTCAAGACGACCCCGAAACCGGCCGACGGCGGTTCGTGTTTCTGCCGGGGCCACTCTTCGCCAACATGATCCTCGCGGATGAAATCAACCGCACCCCGCCGAAGACGCAAGCGGCACTCCTCGAAGCGATGCAAGAAAGTCGCGTGACCGCGGGGGGAACCACCTATAAACTTCCGGCACCGTTCTTCGTGCTCGCTACACAGAACCCCATCGAACAGGAAGGAACGTATCCGCTGCCCGAAGCCCAGCAGGATCGCTTCATGTTCAACATTCGCGTCGAATACCCCACCCGGGGTGAAGAAATTCAGATTATGAAAGCGACGACCGGCTCGGCCAAGCCGGAGTTGACCCCAATTCTCGACGGCCAACAAATTCTCAAATTCCAGGAATTGGTACGACAGGTTGTAGTGGCGGATCACGTATTCACGTACGTCGCCGATTTGGTTCGGAGTACGCGGCCCAAGGAACCGGGTGCGACCAAGTGGATTACGGATTGGGTGCAGTGGGGGGCGGGGCCGCGGGCCTGCCAATATTTGATCCTCGGCGGGAAAGCCCGCGCGATCCTCAACGGCCGGGTGCATGTCACGACCGACGATATCAAAGCGGTGGCGCTCCCCGTACTCCGGCACCGCATCCTCACCACATTCCACGCCGATGCGGAAGGGATCACCCCGGATGATGTCGTGCGGAAACTTTTGGAAACGATCGCTGTGAGCGGCGACGCGAAACGACTCTAACCCAGGGAAACAATGGCAATGAATGCCGGTTCACGCCCCAAGATCAGCCGTTCGGAATGGGCAATTATCTTTCTCCTCGCGGCGGTGAATTTCACGCACATCGTCGATTTCGTCATCATCATGCCGCTGAGCGCACAGCTCATGCGAGAATTGGCGATCAGCCCGGAGCAATTCACGCATATCGTTTCCGTTTATGGAATAGCCGCCACGATCTCCGTTCTCGCCTCGGCGATGATTGTCGACCGCTTCGATCGACGGACGGTTCTCCTCACTGCTTACGCCGGGTTCACGATCAGCACCTTCTTCTGCGGGCTGGCCGATAACTACGTTGAACTCCTGATCGCCCGCGGTTTGACCGGGGCGTGCGGCGGCCTTGCGGCCTCGGCGATGATGGCGATCATCGGCGATATTTTTGCCGATAACCGGCGGGGTACCGCCATCGGCGCCGTCACCTCCGCGTTTGCGGTGGCCTCCGTGATCGGGTTGCCGCTGGGGTTGTTCTTGGCAACTCGCATTGGCCGCGGCGCACCGTTTTTGCTGCTCGCGGTTGCCAGTGTGCCCGTTTGGATCGCGGTGTTCATGAAGCTACCGTCGCTGACATCGCACCGCACGATCCGTCATCAAAGCCCTTGGATCGAACTGTACCAAGCGGCGAAGAACCCGGCCCACCTACGATCTTTCGCGTTTATGTTCTCGCTCGTGATGGGCACCTTTACGATCATTCCGTTCCTCGCCCCGTATCTGGAACTGAACTGCGGGCAAAGCCCGGACAACATCCTCGTCATGTATGCGTGTGCCGGGGGTATCACCTTCATCAGCATGAACTTGATCGGCCGATTGACGGATCGCATCGGCAAGCGACCGGTGTTCCTCACCATCGCAGTGGCTTGCATCGCAATGACGTTGACCATCACGAACTTGCCCGTCGTTTCGCTCTTCGGTGCGATCCTCGCGGCGGCGGGGTTCATGGTATCCGCGAGCGGTCGGTTCATTCCCGCGCAAGCGATGATGCTCGGTACTGCGGAACCTCGCATGCGCGGCCGTTTCACCAATATCAACACGGCAGTGCAGCATTTCGCCACTGGCACGGCACCGTGGCTCGCCGGGAAAGTGGTTTCTCAAGCCGACAAAAACGCACCCCTCGAAGGGTATGCGACGGCCGGCTACATCGCGGCATGCTTCGCCATTCTTTCGATCTTGATTTCGTTCACGGTGCACCCGAGCACGGTTACGATTTTAAAAACAGAGGCCGAACTGGAACCCGAGAAAGTTCCGGCCCATGCCTAAACGCTTCGATCCCACCGAACTCGCCAAGTACGGCAGCCTCGGCCTCGTGGCCCGCAAGGCTGTCGAGGGGTTCCTCACCGGCGTCCACCGCAGCCCGTTCAAGGGCTACAGCATCGAATTCGCCGAGCACCGCCAATACTACCCCGGCGACGAAATCCGCCACATCGATTGGCGTGCCTTCGGCAAAACCGATCGCTATTACATCAAAGAATACGAAGAAGATACGAACCTTAAGGCAATGCTCGTGCTCGATGCGAGTGCGAGTATGGGTTACCGCGGGGCACAATCCCTGAGCAAACTCGAATACGCCCAACAACTCGCGGCTTCTCTCGGCTACTTGTTGCTCACGCAACTCGATGCGGTCGGATTGCTCGTCCACGACCATCAACCGCGCGAATACTTACCGCCGAAAACAACGGGCAAACACCTTCTCTCACTTTTGCGAATGCTGGAGAATACCCAACCGGGCGGGGAAACATCGCTCGGCGCGGTTTGGGAAACCATCGCGGGCAAGTACCTGAAAAAGCGAGGTTTGGTGCTGATTTTCACCGATGGATTCGACCGAATCGAACCGCTGGCCCGGGCGCTCCGGCACATGCGTTACCGCAATCACGAAGTGATCCTCTTCCAAATCCTCGCACCCGAAGAAATCGAATTCCCCTTCAAGAAGCCGACGAAGTTCGTGAACCTCGAACATCCTTCGGACGAATGGCAAGTCGATGCGAGAAAATTGAGAGACGAATACCGAAAGAATTTCGAAGCGCACCAAAAGGGCTTACAACGGATAGCCGCCGACCTGCGGATCGACCTTGTGACAGTACGAACCGATCAGCCCATCGAATCAGCCTTGGGGAACTACTTGGTGCGTCGTCTGCGGAAGTGAGTCTTGTAGCCGGGGTCAAAGATCCCGGCTACAGATGACCCTGGCTACAATTTCAGCGGGGCGATGCCCGGATCGAAGAAGTAATCCAAGGCCCGCTTGCTGGCATCGCCGGTTTCAAAACCCTTCTGGAAATACTTGAGCCGTTGCTCAGCCGTACCGTGGTTGAACGATTCGGGCGAGGCCCAACCGCGGCTCTTCTTCTGGATACGGTCGTCGCCGATGGATTGGGCTGTTTTCATAGCCTCGCCGATGTCGCGGCCGTCGATCCTAATCTTGTTCTTGGCGTGGTGCGCCCACACACCGGCGAGGTAATCGGCCTGCAATTCCAGCCGGATGCCGGAATTCTCGCCTTCCCGCTTCTTGAAATCCTCGACGCGGCGGTTGTACCCGAGCAGGTTCTGCACATGGTGCCCGACCTCGTGGCCGATTACGTAGGCCTGTGAGAACTCGGCCTTCGATCCGCCGAGGTCTTTCTCCAACTGGTTGAAGAAAGTGGGATCGAGAAAGACCTTGTTGCTGGCCGGGCAGTAAAACGGTCCGACTGACGACGGCGCCACCCCGCAGCCACCGCTATCGACTTGTTCGCTGAACAGTACCATCTGAGGTTGTTTGTATTTCTGCCCGAAGTTCTGCGGGAACTGCTTGTCCCACACTTCGTTGGTGCTTTGGAGGATTTGCTTCGAAAACTTCAGGTAGCCGTCGGCGGGGGGTTCGCCCTTCTGTTGTTGGCCACCACCGAGGTTGCCGGCCACCTGCTGGGCCACGCGCGGATCGATGCCGAAATACCCGGCGACCAACGCAATCACCAAGGCCACCAGGCCGCCACCCGCGGCGAGTTTGCCCTTGTTCCCCCGGCGGTCTTCCACATCACCGCTGGCTTCTTGGTTACTCAGATCCATGTTGCGATCTCCGAAGGTGAAGCAATTGTCGGCAAGTTGCATACGGCGATTCAAAAGGGAATGTCGGCATCGGTCGAATACTGTTCCAGCGTTTCCAAATCGGCGAATTCCAACATAGAAATATGCGTCGCTTCGATAACGACTTTCGGGGCCACGCCCGCTTCGTACGCTTCCACCCACCGCGTGGCGCATAGGCACCAACGGTCGCCTGGCTTCAATCCGGGAAAGCCGTAATGGGGAAACGGCGTACTGAGATCGTTCCCCCGGCTGGCGCTGAACGCCAAGAACTGCGCGGTGGTTTCGACGCAGATGAGGTGCAAGCCGGTATCTTCGTAGCCGGTATCGCAGCAACCGTTGCGGTAAAAGCCGGTGAGCGGCTTCGTCGAACAGGGTTGGAGTGGCCCGCCGCGTACGTTTTTAGCCGTGGACATTGGAGTATTGCCGATAAGAGACGGAAGGCAGTGTTGAGATTATGATAGGCATGAAAGTCGAAAGATGAACGGCTTTCGCCCACCGGCCTACTCCACTTCAAAGATCGCCTCGATTTCCACGGCGATGTTGCCGGGAAGCGAATTGTGGACGCCGGCGATGCCGGGGCCAAGTATTGTCGTGCCGGATCGCGGATTCCAATCGCTGATGCGAACGAACCATTTCAAGGCAATCGCCAATCGACGAGTCGCAATCCCTGAATCCATGAGAAATGGGCATTGTTGCCGGTGACGAGAACGAGGGAATGTTCGAGGGCGGTTGAAGCAATAATCAAATCGGCATCCCCGCACGGAAGGCCGCCTCGTCGGGCATCGACCCACAGAACACTAGCCCGATCCAAGATGACGTCGGTGACCGGAAAGATGAGCGAGTGGGTGCAAAAAACATCGAATCGAGCGAGTTGAATAACCGCATTCTTTTCGAGCAGGCCCCTGCGAACTTCCAATCGTACGAATGCGGAAAATGCGAATCGAGAATGCACTCCGAGATATGCCGACGCATTGGAGAGGACGACCGCATCTCTCCTTTTGAGAAGTTCCGAAAGAATATCGCTATCGAGAATTGCGGCATCCATGTCAAGTCATGGATCGGAAGGAGTGAGAGCGCACGATGGATGTTCCGAGATCGTCGATTTCGGAATCGCTCAGGCCTTCGTAAACATTGCACCATTCGGGGAGGGCGACGGGTGTTGGAATAATCCCGCTCGAAATTTCCTTGCCGACGATTTGAATGATTAAACGCTGGGATTCGACCAATGCATGCCCGACGACCCGTTCGAAAGCCGAACGGTCGGTCACATTGAGATCGCGAACGTTGCGTACGACTGTTTCCATGGTTCGATTGTAACTGAAGTCGACGTGAAAGTCACTTCGAATCGAGTGGGGCCGAAAGCCTCGTGGCCCGATCCGCGACGAAATTACTGTTGAATCAATATGAATACAACGTTCCTCCCCCTACTCCACCTCGAAGATGGCCTCGATTTCCACGGCGATGTTGCCGGGAAGCGAATTGTGGCCTACTGCACTGCGGGCGCCGATCCCAGCGTCGCCGAAGACTTCCTTCATCAGTTCCGAGTAGCCGTTGATCACCTTGGGTTGATCGAGGAAATCGTCGGTGCAGTTGACCATGCCAAAGCTCTTTATCAACCGCTTCACTTTATTCAGCGAGCCGAGGGTTTCTTTCACGGTCGAAAGGATCGCGAGTCCGGTTTGCTTCGCCGCGGCGTAGCCCTGCTCCAACGTCATGTCCTTGCCGAGGCGACCGGTGATCAGTGTCTTGTCTTCCTTTAATGGCCCGTGACCGGATACATAAAGCAGGTTGCCGACTTGCACTGCGGTCTTGTAAACGGCCACGGCCTTCGGGGCTTGGGGCAGCGTGAGCTTGAGTTGAACGAGGCGGTCTTCGGGGGTATCGGTCATGGCGGCAACCAGTGGGATAATGGGTAGGAAGATGTTTTAGTGGACGACGACGCGGGTGGTAATCCAATCCCCTCCCGATTATGATGATGGACGAACATCGGAGTTGACGATCACGCATACCGCCCTTCCCCAGACACCCCCATGAGTGCATCCCGCCGTATACGATCGCGAGTATTTTCGCATGAGTGTGGAGGAATACGAGGTGCTTTGTTTAGCCCATTGTGGGATCGGGACTTGCTGCTAAGTTCATGCTATTCGCCTCGGATCCCCAACTCGCAAAGAACCTGAAATCCGTGCTGGAGGTTCGCAGCGCGGGCGATCCCGACGATGCGAAGGTCTTGTGGACGGACTTGTCGCCGCAAGCCATTGCCACGGGCGAGGGGAGGTACTCTGCCGAGTGTGAACCGAGGGCTGAGTTACTTCTTGGTCACCTTTGGTGCCGTGGCGAACTCATTTGCCGTCATATCCTTCACGGTTCCGTCTTGGAGCAACACGGGGCCGCCCTCCGTGCCGACATTCCTCCCGTATGCGAGGATGCCCGTGCCGGAGCCCAAAGGGTTCCCCCACGCGTAGATCACGTCGCCGGTGTTGAGCTTACGAACCGCACCCGGGTAGGACGGCTCGTACTCCATGACATCACTCATTCGGGCGGGTGCGCGCTTTTTATCCTTCTCGAATTGCTCCAAAAGGAACTTGAGATCCGTGAAATAGGTCGAAGCGGGTGGCCCACCCTCCGGGGCGGTGTTGGTCTTGCCGCAGCCGAGGATCATCGCCAATGTTATGAGGAATACGGCAAGGCGCATGGAATATCCAATCATCCGGTGGTACGAAGGGGATCAATTATCGCTGAA
>JBBQWA010000181.1:0-9021 GCA_038211045.1 Gemmatales bacterium | reverse complement strand
AATCCGGCTGCCATCGGGGGCAACGCGGTGGGAACCGCTTCGAGATAGATACCAAATTCTTGGGCCTTGACCGAACCGCGGCCATACATGTCCAGTGCCTTGGCCATCATCCCCGTTGGTTCCCCTTGAACCAAGACGTCGATGTCTCGCGTGGTCGCCGGGTAATCGTATTGCCAGACGAGTGCGGAGCGGCCGACGTGGTACAAGTCGAGCGTTGTCCCGTCCGCCGTTTGCGTCATCGTCGTATCGAGATCATCGAAGAGCGATAGAATTTGGGACCGCATCAATCGTCCTCCGCATCGAGCCCCAAAGACTTATATACTTCCGCAACCTCCCGAGTCCGCAACATGAAGTCCTCCGGCCTTCCCGCATAACTGATGTTTCTGCGTTTCCAGATCGGTGGAACGGTCGTTGAAGTCGGGTGCCCGAGGCTATCCGTGTCCGCAGACCTCCCCCATTTCTTCGACAGGATCTCAAGCTTGGCTTGGCTGCGCAACTCAACCGGAAACGACGGATGGCGGGCGAGCGAAAGGGTGAGTTCGCAAAGCCAACCGAGGCGTGGGCCGACGCGAATGTCGTAAAGTTTGACGAACGCGTCTAGCATGAAACTCCGCAAACGCTGTCGGGCCAGTACCAATGGCATTGCTTCGATGACCCTCGGTTCCGGGCGGTCGCCACGTACCGCCAGCACAACAACTTCTTCCGGTCTTCGTAATGAGCCGGGGGCTTCCACGCCCGACACCTCCAGATCGCATATTCCAAGTTGATACAACTCGATCGCAAAGCCTCGCAGGTGGTTAGAGGGTCGCGGTCGATCGTATGCCAACTCGCTCAATGACAGCTTCAGCGCCGCGGCCAACCGAACCGTTTCATCGAAACGGGGTACGTACTGTCCTAACTCGGCCCTTCCCACCTTCAACCGGCTCAAATCGGCTAATCGCGCCACCTGTGATTGCTTCAGTGCGAGGCCCATCCTCGCAAGAAGGAGAGTTAGACCGAATTCTTTAGGATCGAATGTCACGTTGACTCGTACGTTCACTGTTGAACACGGTGTTCAGTATTGAACACGGTGTTCAGTATTGAACATGCTATACACTAGGTTGTCAATCCCAACCATTCGCGAATCGCCTCACAGAGGCGTTGGTCTGGCTCCCAGGGTGCGACAACGATTTCCGGCACCTTCTGAGTCCGAAGCGTCAGCGAAGTCGATGCCACCGCCTTCGCTGACGCTTCGGCCTCAGAGAATCCCGAAACAATTGGTGCAACAGGCTCCCATTTCCCCTTGCATCCTTTGTCCAAAGCGCTTATGAGTCCCCGGAATATCCACCCGCCGGGAGTGCGCACCGATGTTTCGCCCGATAATCCGCCGTATCAGCACCACCGTGGCATTCGCCGCGGCGATGCTCGCCGCCGGATGCTTCGGCGGTGGCCACAACCCCGGGTACTTCCCGTGGGTGATACCGGGCGGAGACATCATCCAAACCCACGCCAAGCCCAAAGGCTTGGGCTATTACAAGAACTTCGACCCGAAATCGGTGAAGATCGATGTGACGCCCGACCAGAAATCGATCCGACCGAAGTGCCAGCAGGTGTTGATCGCCACGGTATACGACAAAGATGGCCAACCGCGTCGCGGCCGACGCGTCGAATGGATATTGGAAGGCCCCGGCAACATCGTGGAAGTGAACGAAGCCGGGCACTCACCGGCCCGCGGCTACAAGATAGATAATAAGTATGCGGTGACGAGTACCGATTACTCGACCAACACCATCAACCGCGGCAACAACGACGACCCCAAAGACGATGTGACCATCGGCGCCGGGCAAACTTGGTGCGTGATCACGAGTGCCGTGCCGGGCGAAACCGTGGTGACGGCGTACGCCCCGGAAATCTTCAATTCCGATAAGAGCCGGGCTTACGCTCGCATTCAATGGAGCGATACCGAGTTCGCCTTTCCGCCTCCGATCTCGGCCCGCTACGGCGGCGAGGCTTCGTTGCAAACTACCATCACACAATTGGCCGAACAAGCGGGCCTTCACCCGGATGAAGTGAAGGTTCGCTACCGAGTATTGAACGGCCCCGCGGCGGTTCTCGTGGCCCAGAATGGCCAAGGGACGCTCGTATCGGGTGCCCGCGGCGGTTCTAGCGAAGTGGATATTCTCGCCGATAACGCCGGGCACGCCGGGGTACGCGTGGTGCAGCAGAAACCCGTACAAGGGAAAACGCAGATCGCCGTGGAAGTGGTGAAACCCGACCCCAACGGCGTCGGCCCCGGCAAGATCGTCGGGCGGGCGACGACTTCCGTCGAATGGACGGCCCCGCAAATTGCCTTGGATTTTCAGGCTCCAAAAGTCGTCGGCCTCGACCGCGAAGCGATCCTCACGCTCGTTGCTTCCAATCCCGGTTCGGTCGATACTTCGGCGGCCAACGTGCAGATTCGCGTGCCGGATGGCCTCGAAGTGATCGGCGCCGATCCGCCGCCGACGGTGCGCAACGGTTCGGTCGTCACATGGAATGCGGGCACGATAGCGGCGACGCGCAAGCAAGAATTCCGTTTGAGCGTGAAAGCCACCCGCAAAGGCACATTCACCGCCATCGCCGATGCGAATACCGAAGACGGCCTGACCGCCAAGGCGAGCGCGACGCTCGAAGCCGGGGTCGCGGCGTTGCAGCTGAAACTCGATCCGCCGATCGTCGCTGCGACTGGCGAACGCGTGCCGATCCGCTTCACCGTGACCAATCCGAGTTCGGTGCCTTTGGAGAACGCCACGGCGTACGTTTACTTCGAACCGGGCTTGGAACACGATACCGGCAAGGAACAGATCGATGCCAGCGTGGGCGTGATTCCCGCCGGGCAATCGAAGACGATGGATATTCCGTTGATCGCCAGACAATCCGGAAAGTTCAAAGTTCGCGTGACCGTGACGGCCGGAACGGGAACCAGCCTGCGCGAATCGGGCGAGACGACCGTGGAAGTGCGACGGGCGGAACTGAACGTAACGATCGGCGGGCCGGAGAAACTGCTACCCGGCGAGGAAGCCACCCTCGAATACAAGGTGACGAACTCGGGCGAGATCGCTCTGCCCAACGTTTCATTGAAGGCCATACTTCCCCCGGCCATTCTTACCGCGAAGAACGCGAGCGACAACGGGAACATCGCCGAGGCGGAAACCGCAACTTGGAACCTCGGTACACTGGCCCCCGGCGAACGAAAACTGGTCAAGCTCACCGTACTTGCCAATCGGCAAAGCGAACCGGTGAAGATCTCCGCGACTGCGATCAGCACCCGGAGCGATCCCTCGGCGGTGAAGCCGGGCGATACTCAACCGGATCCGAAAGGTTTGCTCGCCAAGACCGACCGCCTCATTGCGGTGGTGGGCCAACCGGCGCTCGTGATGGAAATCGCCGATCCACGGGAAGCGGTGCCGGTGGGCCGCCGTGCGGGCTACAAAGTGATCGTGAAGAACCGAGGTACCGGGGTGGCCAAGGATATCGCCGCGAGTGTCGAATTGCCGGAACAGTATGCGAATGTGAAAGGCACCGGAGCCAAGGGGGAAGAGGTTCGCCCCGAAGGGAGCCGCCTGACTTTCCCCACCGTGAAAGAACTCCTTCCGAATGCCACGCTCGTGTTCTACTTCGAGGTAGAAGGTGCCCAAGCGGGCGATGCGCGGGTGCGGGCCGAGGTGAAAGCCGATTACTTGGCTCAGCCGTTGCGGGAAGAACAAGCCACCCGCGTGATCGAAGCGAAACGATAACATGATTTGGAACCCCCGGCATGTGAAGTGGCTCGTCGCATTGCTGGGGTTGCTCACGCTCGTTTCCGCAATCTGGCCCGTTTATCGTTCGTTCCTCATTGCAGATATCAACATCAACGAGGCGTGGAACGCGTACTTCGCCGATGCAGCGTACCGCGGCAGTAAACTCTATCCATCGCGCGATCAATTCATCACGAACAACTACCCGCCGGTGGGTTTCTACATTCTCGGTGCGAGCGGTGCCCTCGTCGGCGATACGGTGTTGACCGGGCGGTTGCTCTCGCTTCTCGCCATTGCCGCTATCGCTATCGCGGCGGGCCTGATCGTTCGGCACTGGAATGGCAGCCGAACTTCTGCACTCGTCGGCGGTTTGTTTTGCGCGTCCGGCATCTGCCGGTTCTTCCCCGGCTACGCCGGAATGAATGATCCTCAGCTCTTGGCCCAAGCGGTGATGGCAATCGGTTTTCTCGGGTTCTTGAAGGCGATCAAGAAAGATCGGGGCTACCTCGTGCCGCTGGTGGTGATGATCTTCTCGGGGTTCATCAAGCACAACATCATTGCCATGCCCATCGTGGCGTTCCTCTGGCTCGGGCTTCAACGGCCGAAACGTTTTCTCCCGCTAACAGGGGTGTCCGCGTTGGTGATTGTTCTCGGATTCGCACTCTGCCATTTCGCCTACGGGCTGGACTTTTGGAGGAATTTGCGAACGCCCCGGAGCTACAACGCCCGGCTCGCCTTGGATTCCTTGGCCGCGCTGCAATGGCCCCTCGTGGCGTTGGTAATTTGGGTGTACGCCGGGATCGCGTTGCGGAACCAGCCGGTGGTGAAGTTCTGCAATGTTTGGGTGATCGTGAGTTTGTTGGCCTTCGTGTTGCAGCGCGCGAGTGAGGGCGTCGCGGAGAATGCGATGTTCGATCTCGTGATCGCGCTCTCGGTGGGAATCGGTATTGCCTTCGCCAAGGCCCATGAGTTACCGCTCGCACGGCACTACAACCCCGAACGATTGCGGGCAGGGGTTCTCATGGCGATCTGCATTCGCTTACTCACCCTCGGGAAACGAACCTGCCCGATTGTTCTTTGATCCCGGGTTTCAGGAAGAGATCGCCATGCGCGATGCCGCGATGCGGGAAAGCGTGGCGAAAGCGAAGGAAACGCCGGGAGACGTTCTGAGTGCGGCGATAGTGTCTTACAGGGCGGGTAAACCGTTCATCGTCGATACCTTCAATTTTCAACAGCGGGTGAAGGCTGGCGAGTTATCCAACCGTGCGTTGGAAGATCGGATCGCCGCGGGCACGCTCACTCGGGTGCAAGCCAACCCGTACGCCGCATGGTGCAACTCCCTCGGCAGTTGGGGACGCCCTCGAATAGAATGAAGGGAACACCGGAGGACGGCACCATGGGCGAAATTCGAGTGAAAGTTCTGCTGACGAATGCGGCAGATGACGCGTTGCACCGCCGGAAGAAATTATCCGCGAAGAAAGTGCGCCGCTACGAAGCGGATGCGATGATCGATACAGGATCTGTTCGCTCGGTCATTCCCGTACATGTGTTGGAGAAACTCGGCTTGGAACTTCGGGCGACGCGGGTCGTGGAATTGGCCGACGGTCGCAGGGAAACGGTGGGAGTGAGCGAGGCCCTGCTGTTTGAAGTGATGGGCAGAGATACCCTCGAAGACGCGTACGTGCTCGGTGACGAAGTTCTGCTCGGCCAGACGTTTCTCGAAACTACTGACTTGCACGCTGATAGCCGGAATCAACGTTTGGTTCCGAACCCAGCCCACCCGGATCAACCGGTATTCAAGTTGAAGTGAATAAATGAAAGCCGACGGACGTTGTCCGTCGGCCGACGGCACACCGTGCCGCCGCTTTCAAGTTACTTCCTCGCCTTGGCATACCGCATCGGCAACCACTTCCCATTCTCCTTGCTGCTGGCCACGCACTGCGTGATGAACATCATTCCCTCGACGCCGTCGTAGATGTTCGTGTACGGCGTGTTCACCGTTTCGAACTTCTCGCCGGCAGCCCGCTTCACCATCGCGTCGAAGGCACTGGCGTAGACGTTGGCGAACGCTTCGAAGAAACCTTCCGGGTGGCCGCTGGGCAACCGCGAAGCCGCCGTAGATACTGCGGCGAGGTATCCGCCACCGTTGCGGGTATAGGTGCGCCTTGGCTCGCCATTCTTGCAGAGGAAGAGTTCGTTCGGGTTCTCCTGCTTCCAGATGAGCGAAGCCTTGGTGCCGTCGATTTCGATATACGCATCGTTCTCGCGGCCGTGCGAGATTTGGCTGGCGGTGACGGTGCCTAAGGCACCGTTCTCGTATCGGATGATCGCGGTACCGTAGTCGTCCAGAGCGCGGCCTGGTTCGTTGATCTTCAGGATGCAGGAGATATCCACGGGCATTAGGCCGGTCATATAGCGGCCGAGATTGTAAGCGTGCGTTCCGATATCGCCGAAGCACCCGGCAATGCCGGATTGTTTCGGATCGGTACGCCACTTGGCCTGCTTCTGGTCGCTATCTTCGAGCTTCGTGCGCAGCCAGCCTTGGATGTAGTTGGAACGGATCGCGTTGATCTCGCCGAGTTCACCGTTGAGGATCATATCGCGGGCCTGCCGCACGAGCGGATAGCCGGTGTACGTGTGCGTGACCGCGAAGACGATGCCGGACTTCTCCACGATCTTCAACAATTCCTCGGCTTCGGCGAGGTCGTACGTCAGTGGCTTATCGCAAACGACGTTGAAGCCAGCCTCGGCGAAGGTTTTGGAAATCTCGAAGTGCAAATGGTTCGGCGTCGTGACAGAAACGAAATCAACCTTGTCGGCTCGCTTCGCTTCGGCTGCGGCCATTTCCTTGTAGCTCGTGTAGGCCCGCTCCGGCGCGATGTCGTAATCCGCCGCGGACGCCTTGGCCCGTTCCGCGTTCGAGGAGAGCGCCCCGGCGGTGATCGCCGCGCGGTTATCGAGGATGGCCCCAGTGGCGTGCACGCGGCCGATGAAGGAGCCTTGGCCGCCACCGATCAGGCCCATGCGGAGTTTGCGGTTGAGTGGAGCATTCGTGGGCACGGGGACATTCTCCGAAGGGAAAGGAAGTTCCGGAGATTGTATGGTGAGCCAGGTGCGTCAGCCCCCTGAATGGGCCGTTACTAACTCTCTCAGGCGTTTCCCGCTGCTTTTCCATGCCGCGGCATAACTTGAATCGAGTGGCACGTTCACATATTTTTCGTGCGCATAATACAACGGCAATTCTGGAATAGGATCGCCGACGGCAAGGGGTTCGATGTAGGCGACGATTGGATCGGACGATTGGTAGCTCACGAATATGAGGGGTTTGTCCGAAGGTGGATCCTCCGGTAGATCGGCAAGTTCGTCGAAAATGGCTCTGTGGATTCCATTGGGATCTCGGCGCGAGGGCGGGAAGAGATCGAGAACCATGAGGTGTACGCCCCCCTCAAGAATCTGACCGATTTGTCGAGGAAATCGCAGAATGCCGCTTTGCTGTCTTTATTGCCCGGCGAAACAATTTCGATCACCGCAACCACATGACCCAAATGGTGCCGAACCGTGATGCGGCTGGCCTTGCGGGCGTATATTGCGGTTTCGGATTCGAGTCTTTGGATCTGTTTCGTTCGCGGTGCGGCCAACGCAACGCCGCCACCAGTGTCGTCTGTGGATGGAATTGCGCTTCCGACGTTGATTGCGATGACGTCGGGTTCGGGCCCTCCCATTTTCTGTTCGGCATAGGCCTCGTAGCCTTCCGGCAGAACTCCTTCATTCAACGCTTTGCGCAGTTCCGCTGACCATGCGAGATGGAAATCGTGGAACAATCCGATAGGAACCTTAGACCAATCGTGGATCGGCATGGCTTATCCTCCTGCGGATAGTTTACACGATTCCCCTCTGTGCCTATAGTTTCCCCATGAACACATGGCACCTCGCGCACGGCTACCGCTACGCCGGCATCGTCTCCAAGCTCCGCAGCGAACCGGATCGTCGCGATCTCGCCGTGATTGTTTCGGATACCCCTGCGGCCGCGGCCGGGGTGTTCACGCAGAACCGCGTGTGTGCCGCTCCGGTTCAGGTGAGCCGGGAAAGGCTGCCGAGCGATAAAATTCTCGCCATTGTCATCTGTTCCGGCAACGCCAACGCCTGCACGGGGGAACAGGGCATCGCCGATGCAAAACGCATGGCCGAACTCGTCGCGGTGGACATAGGCTGCGCCCCGGAACAAGTGCTCGTCGCCTCCACCGGCGTGATTGGCCGGCCGTTGCCTATGCCAATCCTCGAAGCGGGTATCCCCAAGGCAACGGATGCTTTGGCTCCGGGAGCCGAGGCTTTCAATGATGCTACCCACGCTATTCTGACCACCGATACGAAGATCAAGGTGAGTACGAGGGAACTGAATCTGGCTTCCGGGTTGGTTCGCATCACCGGCTTTGCCAAAGGGGCCGCGATGATCGGCCCGAACATGGCGACCATGCTCGGGTTCGTACTCACCGATGCCGCCGTGGCGCCGCCGGCGTTGCACCATTCGCTGAAGCGGGCCGCCGACGCTACGTTCAATTGCGTCTCCGTGGAAGGGCACACCAGCACCAACGATACGGTGTTCCTCTTGGCTAACGGCACCGGCCCACACCTTCATGGGGACGACGCCACCCGCTTCGACATTGCCGTGCACGAAGTGTGTGCGGACCTTGCCCGGCAGATCGCCGCCGATGCGGAGGGGGCGAACCACCTGATTACACTGGATGTGGAAGGTTGCCGATCCGATGCCGAGGCCCGCACTATCGCCAAGGCCGTGGCCAACAGCGCTCTCGTGAAGACCGCCGTGTTCGGCGCCGACCCGAACTGGGGCCGGGTGGTGAGCGCCGCCGGTTACGCAGGAGTCGATTTCGAAGAACACGAACTCTCCCTTTGGATGGGCGACATGCTCCTCTACCGCGAGGGTGCGCCGATGCCTTTCGATGCCGTGACTGCTTCTGCCTATTTGAAGAACAACCGCGAAGTCACCTACCGCTTGCGGTTCACGCGTGGCACCGGCCGTTGCCGGTTCTTCACCAGCGATCTCACCTACGAGTACGTGAAGCTGAACGCGGACTACACCACGTGAACCCAGTTGGCCCTCTCCCGAGGGAGAGGGTGTAACAGAGAATCGTCCGACATGCCTTCCGATTCTTTACTCCTCGATCTCGTGGACGTGCGCCGCACCTTCGGCGAATTTGTCGCGCTCGACGGCATCACGCTACAACTGCCGCAGGGCCTCATCGGCTTA
>JBBQWA010000180.1:0-9030 GCA_038211045.1 Gemmatales bacterium | reverse complement strand
CGAATTCGGTGGAATGATGCACTCGTCCGCTTCGACATCCACGAAGGATTTCGGATCGAAATTCTTGGGATCGACGGTGCTTCCCCAAACGTTGGTGAACACTTTGAATTTGCGATCGACCCGAACATCGTAGCCGTAGCTAGTGACACCGTACGAGATCTTGCCGGGGCGGTGTTGCTGAGATGCGAACGGCACGATTTTGACATCGCGCTCGATCATCCAATCGGGAAGAACGCCCATGAACACACCGGTAGAGGGGGAGAACAGAAAGATACATCACTGCATAGCCCGCGCCTGCGCACGGGGGAACGCGACCGTATGGAGAGGGAAGCGGCGCGCAGGAGTTACCCTACGAAGAGCGCCCAGCGGCGCAAGTGCTGAGTTCGGGAAAACCGGCAAGGCCAACGCAGGCGATCATGGCCTGCCGACTTGCCTATTTGACGAGAATCGGGGAATGCCCGTTGGTAGATGGGTGGATCGCGATTTCCACGTCCAGACCGAGCAGGTTCAGGAAACGAAACAGGCGGTCGATGGTGAAGCGCTGAGTCTGACCTTCGAGCAAGCGTTCGAGCCGTTGCGGTTCCAGTTTCAGAAGTGCGGCGGCCTTGGCCGTCGAGAGTTTACGGGCTTCGAGGACAAGTTGAATCTTGGCGACGAGCGTGGCTTTGGCGAGGAGGACCTCCGCATTCGGCAAGCCCATATCGGCAAACACATTGCCGGAACCCACTTCGAAGGTGATGGGTTCAATCGGAAGTCGCTTCGCGCTTTTGGATTTCTGCTTGGTGCTTGGCATAGTGGTGTTATGCTTCTTTCCGAAAGCGGGAACCGCGACCCGCGCTATTCAGGAAAGCTCCCTTGCGGTCGCGGCTCCAGGTAAAGCTCCCTTGCGGTGCGGACATCCCCCAACTGCAAATGATCTTGGATACCCACGACCGCCTCAATGTCGGTTGGGGGTTTGCCCGGCGATTCGCCAATTCAATCCTGCTGTTTCCCATCGATGAATCGCTTGCAATCGGGGAGCGCTTCCAGGAACCGACGGCCATACCCCTTCGTCAACACGCGTGGATCGAACAGTACCACGATGCCGCGATCGAGTTGCGTGCGGATCAAACGGCCGAAGCCTTGCTTCAACTTGATGCACGCCTGCGGCACCGAATAATCGCTGAAGGAATTCCCGCCTGCGGCTTCAATGGCTTCCATGCGGGCTTCCGTCAGCGGCCGATCCGGCACGGCGAAGGGCAACTTCACGATGATCACGTTCTGCAACGCTTCCCCTTGCACATCGACCCCCTGCCAGAAGCTATCCACGCCGAAGAGCACGCCTTTCGTGGCGGTGCGAAAGGCATTCAGCATCTGTGGCACCGGTTGCCCGTCGCCTTGACAAAAGAACGAATATCCATTGCGGGCGAACCACGGCCGAAGACGTTCCGCCGCCTTGTTCATCATGGCATAGCTGGTGAAGAGAACGAACGCGCGCCCTTCGGTTTTCGCCACGTACTCCGGCAACTTGTCGAACACCTTCGCCTCGTACTGCGCTGCATTCGCCGACGGATCGGGCATATCGCGGAAGAGGTGCAATTCCGCCTGCATTCGGTAATCGAAAGGGCTGCCGAGTTGCTTCGCGGGGGCGTCTGGAAGGCCCAGCCGTTGTTGGAACATATCGAAGCCGGTGTTGCCCCCCGCGCTCAGCGTCGCACTCGTTAAAATGACGGTCGGCGTCTTCTTGTAAAGCTGTTCCTGCAACGCCGGGCCGACGTCGATGGGGGCACTCAACAAGCTGGCCCGCGGCACACGGCCTTGGCGGATTTCCACCCAGTATACGTGCCCCGCGAGTTCGTGGCCGAGCCACGCCCGCAACGATTTCGACATCAGCAGCAGCCGTTCGGCCTTGCTCGTGAGTTCCAACTTTTCTTCTTCGCCGGTGCGGGTGCTCGCCAACACGGTGAGCGTCGTCACCAAGGTATCCAAGGCATCCGAAAGGGTGTCTTTCATCGGGTGCGGGGTGCGAACGCGGCCCGAGGTTTTGCCTTGGGAACCGTACCAATTGTGAACGCTGAGGAAGAATCGCTCCGCGGCTTGCCGCGTGGCTTCGAGAACGTCCACACTCTCCGGGGTACCGAGCGTGGCGAGCACGCCCTTGTGCGAACGGGAAGAGTAAAGTTGATTCAGAACGTAATCGACGCCGCCTTGGCTCACTTGCAAACCGAGGTGATCGGCGGCCACATCTTCGAGGGTGTGGGCTTCGTCGAAGATCACGGCATCGTAATCGGGGAGCACGCCGCCGCCGAGTTGACGGAGCGCGAGATCGCTGAAGAACAACGCGTGATTGACGATCAGGATGTTACCCGCGAAGGTGTTCCTGCGGGCCTTGTAGTAGAAGCATTCCGAATGGTTCGGGCACTTGCGGCCCATGCAGTTGCCCCCTTCGGATTCCACAAGATCCCAGATGGCGGAGTTCGGCTGGAAGGGGAGTTCGGATTTGCTTCCGATGGTGGTCTGGCGGCTCCAACGGCCGATTTCGATGAGTTGCTCGATGCCCGCGGGATCGGCGAGGAGCGTTCCCATTCGCTGCTGGGCCAGCCGCAGCCGGCGGAGGCTGATGTAGTTGCCGCGGCCCTTCACGAGAACCGGGCGGAAGTCGTACGGTAACACCCGTTTGAGAAACGGGATATCCTTGTTCAACAATTGCTCTTGCAAGCCGATGGTGTGCGTGCTGATGACGATGCGGTAATCGGTGCGCGTGCCCACGGCGTGGATCGCGGGAATCAAGTACGAGAAGCTCTTGCCGACGCCGGTTCCGGCCTCGACGAACAGCGGCTTCGATTGGGCGAGCGCCTTCGAAACGGCGTTCGCCATCTGCACCTGCTGCGGGCGGCTCTCGAACTGCGGCCACTGCTGGGCGATCAGCCCCCCCGGCCCGAGGATTTGTGCGGCGTTGAACATAGGTGCATTATATGGGTGAGGTCTGCGACACGTTGCGAGTCGAACAACATCAGCTTTTCTGCATTGCAGCCGTGCTCGCGGCGAGGATCGCCACGAGAACAATTGCGATGCCCCAACGCACCCGGTAGGCGTAACGATCGTGAACGCGGGCGAGTTCCGGGTTCACCATCAGCGATTGCAAGTATTCGATGCGGGCATTCGGCGGGCCGTGTTGCCAAGAGCGGAACCATGCGAGCCAACGCGCGGCGAAGCCGCGGCGGGCCTCCGGTGCCATACCGTTCATGCCGGTGACGGCTTCGAGGGCCATGACCATAGCGCGGAGGCCGGTTTCACATGGTAGTGTGGATTTTCCGAGCCGGAAGCGTGAGCGACGTGTCAGGCTGTCTCCGTCGCTCACGCTTCCGGCTCGGATTGGGTCGGATTCTTCATGCCCGCTGCAATGGGGTTCGCCGCAGGATCCGGCGCGTGCCCCGGCGATGTCGGCCTGGCGTTCGCATACCCGCGAGAGCCACCCGAACACCAGGAACAAGTACGTTCCCATCAGCAGGATCGGCCCGAACTTCCACATCCACTGCAACTCACCCGGCAGCATTTCGTACGCGCCCCAACGTTCCGCGTACTCGTTTGCCACGCCGGTGAGGCCGCCTATCGCCGTGGCACTCAGGAGAAGGAACAGCGCGTAGTAGGCCAAGTGGCCGTGGATCGCATGGCCGACTTCGTGGCCGAACACGGCATCGAGTTCCGGCGGGGTCAGGCTTTCCAAAAGCGTATCGGTGAAGATGACGTACCGCGCTTGCGGGACGACGCCGAGGATCAAAGCGTTCGCGGCGCCGCCGCGGGTGGGCCAGAGTAAGAGATCGGTACGACGGAAACTCAAGCGTTGTTCCAAGGTTTCCAGTTGCGAACGGTACGGCCCGGCGGGCAGCGCTTTCAGCCCGAGCAGCGGTTTCACCAACCGCGGTAGGAACACGAAGAACCCGATCATGGCGAAAAGCGAGACGAGTTGAAACGCATCTTGTTCCAGCCACTCCGGGAAGAAACGCAGCGCCGAGTTCATGCTGGCAAAGAGCATGACGGGGAACAACACCAACAAGGCGAATTGCCGGGCGTTGAAGAGAACGAAGCCGAGCAGCGACCAGAACCCTTGCGATCTCGACTTCCCCGAGGTTCGGCTCAAAGCACGCTCGGCCGGGTAGTAGATAAACCAATTGGCGATCACGTTCGCGAGGTACGGAGCGGGTACCAGCAACTCGGCGAACGGAGCCAGCACGCGCTCGCCGTGCCAGTCGATGCGGAAGTGGACATCGACATACTGCCCCCATCCGCAAGCGAGGATCGCAACGACCGCGGCACTCAAGTTGACGAAGAACAAGAACCAACGGGTGGAAGAATATCGGCGGATCGCTCGGGAACGCCGTTCCGGGGTGGAATGCGCCCCGCGAACGGTGAAAGCACTCAGAGTACACGCCGCGAGCATGCCGAAGCCGCAGAGGCAGGCCGTTGCGAGGAGCCGGGTGGAATCGTTCCAATCTGTGAGCGAATACGCGCGGGCTTCCGGCAGGCAGGCGGCGGTCAGAAACAGGAGGACGAGTAACGGCATTCAGAAAGGGTACGGAAGGTGCGCGATTACTTCACCGCATCGCCGCTCACGATGGTCAAGCGGCTGCGTTCGCCCGCTTTGACGCTCACGGTGCGGTTCACTTGGTATTTCGTTCCGTCCACGCTCCACGTCGCGCGGATTCTGAACGTGCGCGAACCGCCGACTTTCAACGGGGGGGACGTGAGGGAAACATCGGCGGCTTCCGAACCTTCCACGCGGAGATCATCTAACCAGACTTCGGCGGGAGCGGGGAAAATCAATTCGAGCTTGGCGGTGAATTCGGCGTCGGTGAGATCCTTGTTCAACGTGGTGTTCGGTGCGAGATTCGTCAGCGGTACCGGCTCGGGGTAAGCCAAGCGATAAGTAGGAGCGATGTTGTTGTAATACGGGTTGCCGTAGTAGCCCAATATCCCATAGCCGATGCCATAACCGAAAGGAGAGGCGAACGTGGAATTGACGCCGAGGCGGAAACCGCCGAAGTGAACCCCGGCGGTGATTCCGCTAACCCCGGTATACGGCCCGACGAACGGCATCACGGGAGCGTATACCGGCGGAACGTAAGGCCCCTTCAACCCTTGGCCGAAGGCCGGGGAAGCGAATGCGGATGCGAGGATCAGTGCGGCGCGGGTCGTCATGGTGGTTCCTCGTGGGTGGAATCAATTCGGGCTGAAGCGGCGGTGGCTCACGCGTTCCGTGCCCAGCGGATCGCTGGCGAATTTCGCGTAGCAGTTGCCGCAGAAATCGAAATCCTTGCGGATCAAGCGCAACGGTTGCGGTTCCGCCACTTCTTCATCGAAGGACGATTCTTGCAACAGCAACGTCATCTCTCGGACGGAATCGCTGTCGGCCGCGTCGTGGAAGTCGCCGTTGGTCAGTTCCGGTTTGATCTCGGCTTTCTTCGCTTCCATCCGCAGGGTGTAGTGATCTTCTGCGCCGCCGGAGAGATCTTTGCCGCAGGTGTCGCAGTGAGTGCGTTTCATGGTTTGCTCCCGGATCCGTTCGTGGCTCGTCATCTAATATGGTTTCAGATCTCGGTAGTACTCGTCAAGCGCAATCCGTTCGCGGAACCGCCACTGGTGCGAAGTGGTGAATCGGATCGCAATGGGGAATGCAAGGGCGCTTTGCCTGCACTTGAGAAATTCTCGTCGGGCCGCAGAAATTCCTCGGCGGTTCCGCTCCGCAATCCGTTCGATCGTCCGGCCTTCCGCGACCGGATTCCTCGGTGCCTTTCGGGTGCCGTTACAACCGCGCCGATTCGCACGGCCGCTATGCGCGGCGCGATGCAACGCCTGCGGTGAGGAAAACCGTTGCGAAGCGTCGGCGCGGCTGCGCCCGCATTCGCGGAACCTCCGATACCAATTGCGGGCACCCGAATGTTTCCGCAACCGCGGAGCACCGAGTGCAACGATCGTCACTATCCGAATTGTGGAAGCCCTCGCAACTGTTTGCGAGACGATGCCGGACGGATCCGGCTCGGTTTCCCGATTCGCCGAAGGAGTCCATCATGAAAATGCGCTTGGGCTTGGCCCTCACCGCGGCGTTCGCCGCCGTGGTTGGCTTCACCCGCCCCGCCAGCGCCGCTCACTGCGGTTGCTCCTGCGAACCGGCCGCCACCTCGGCCGGGTTGTTCAACGGCCAAATCGCCGCCGGCCTGAAAGGGCTGTTCGGCGGCCTCGGCTCCGGTTCGTCCGCCGGTTGCGGCGAACAAACCATCACGACCACCGAAATGCGGCCCGTGACCAAGACGATTTACAGGGACGAAATTCGCCCGGTCACCAAAACGGTCAATGAAACGGTGATGACGACCGTTCAAGAAACCGTGATGAAGCCCGTCACTCAGTACGTGACCAAGGACGTGACTTACACCGTCAACAAGCAAGTGACCGAAACCGTGATGAAGAACGTCACGCAAACGGTCTGCAAGCCGGTGACGGAAACCGTGATGAAGGAAGTGTGCCAGAACGTTTGCCGCACGATCTGCGTGACGGAATACAAAGACGTTTGCATGCCCGTGACCAAATGCGTCACGGAATGTGTGATGAAGCCCGTTTGCAAGACGGTGTGCAAAGACGTGACAGAAACCGTGATGAAGTGCGTCACCAAAACGGTGTGCGAACCCGTCACCGTGACCAAGTGTGTGAAGAAGTGCGTGCCCACGGAAGTGTGCGAAACGTATTGCACCGGCGGCGGCTGGAAGCTGAAGTGCATGCCCCGCTGTGCCACCGAGTGCGATCCTTGCACCGGTAGTAACATCCAGAAGCAAGTCGGTAGCCGGTTGGCCCTCGTGAACGAACCGGGCGAAACCCGCACCCGCATGATCACGAAGAACGTGACCACGAGCGAGAACGTGACGGAAACCACCTACGTTTCCAAGAAGGTGACCGTTCAAGAGCCGACCACGATCACCCGGAAGGTCAAAGAAAACGTCACCGAAATGGTGCCGACCTACGTGACCCGCAAAGTGACCACGAACGAAACGAAGCGCGTCGCGGTTCAAGTGAAGAAGAACGTGACCGAAGTGGTGAAGAAGTGCGTCCCGTGCACCACCACCCGCATGGTTCAGTGCCAAGTGACCAAGTGCGTCCCTTGCACCACCACGAAGTGCGTGCCGACCGTGTGCACCAAGAAGGTTTGCGAAAAGGTGTGCGTGATGACCCCGACCGTGGTTTGCAAGAAGGTACCGGTTTGCACCAGCAAGCAAGTGACCTGCAACACCGTGGTGAAGGTGCCTTGCACCGTGACCGAAATGGTGGCGGTGAAAGTGACCAAGAAGGTTGCCGCCGACCCGGGTTGCGGTAACGGTTGTGGCAACGGCAACGGTTGCGGTTGCGGCAAGCCCGCTTGCGGCCCCGCCTGCGGTGCCCCCTGTGCCAAGGCTTCCGCGAAGTGCGATCCCTGCGCCCCCGGCTTGGCCAACCTTTGCAATGACGGTTGCGAAAGCAAGATGGGCCTCGGCGATCGCCTGAAGAACCTCTTCAAGAACCGCCTCTGCAGCGATCCGTGTGCCCCAGCTTGCCCGGCCCCTTGCACCCCGGCCTGCAAGTAAGGTAAAAGTTTCAACCGCACGGGATCAAATCCTAGCCACTCCGCGAAGCCCACCCGTTACAACGGGTGGGCTTTTTGCATTCCCCTACCTCTGGCACAACCCTTGCATTAGAATGCCTTCACCTTCAGCGGAGCATTCCCATGCGTTGGTTCCTGTTCGGTTTCGCCAGCCTCGCCGCCGGTTGCGATACGGCCGTTGCGCCCCTCGCGCCCACCCACATCGCCGCGGCGAACGAAGACCCCAAACCGGCTCCGAAGGAACCGGCCAAGGCCGAGGAGAAGAAAGCCGAGGAACTGCCCGCCGTTCCGCAAGCCGACCCCAAATCGAAGCTCACCCCCCTCAACAAACAGAACACGCTGTACCTCGAAGTGCTGCCGGACGGCAAGAAGCGCGTGCTGTTGGCCGCGGAAGTCTGCTTGCGGGAAGGGTTGCTCGAAGTGTTCCTGTGCAAGAAGAATACGAAGGAACACGAATCGATCCTGCGCGTCGATATGGATACGCGGTTCATCCACGCCGCGCTCGAAGCCGCCGGGGCGAAGGCCGGAAAACCGGTGCAGTTCATCGATGTGAAGACCGGCGAACCCGATTATAAAGCGGCCAGCGGCCAACAAATTCGCGTGACCGTGAACTGCACCCGCGACGGCAAACCGCAATCGCACACGGCCCAAGAATGGATCCTCGATAAGCGCACGAAGAAGCCGATGACCCACCAATGGGTGTTCGCCGGGAGCCGATTCGTAAAAAACCCGGATGCCCCGCCGACCGACCCCGATTACTACTGTGCGAACAACGGCGAAGTGATCTGCCTTTCCAACTTCGTCGATTCGATGCTCGACCTGCCGGTGGAGATCAGCCGCGAGAACGCCGATTTGAACTTCGACGCGATCACCGAGAAGATTCCGCCCCTCGGGTCGAAGGTGTGGGTGATCCTCGAACCGGTGCCGGAGAAGAAGTGATTACGCCAATCTAGTACAATTCCTCATATCGGAAGACTTCGAGAACCAGCGTATGAAAAAGAAGCAATTCTTTACCGTGAGTGATGGCGACCTCGTGTTGGTTTTGGAACCGGCCGAGGAAGGCGGCTATTTGGTGAGATCGCCGATGGATCCGCAGCTCGTGACGGAAGCGGAAACCTTGAACGAAGCCTTCGAGAATGCCAGGGATGCCGGGGCCGCACTCGCTGCGGCACGAGCGAAACTCCAAGTACAATTCGCAACTGCTGCATCCCGAATTTAGGTTGCCCCATGAATCGCCGCGCTTTGGAAAAGCACTTGCGAGGCCACGCCAGGAATATGATTCCGCGTCGGTTACAAAGTGTGGATGATCACACGGATCGTCGCTCACGCTTCCGGCTCGGAAATACAAATACAATCACTTTCCTGCCAACACCGAGACATCCATGCTCCGTTTCCCCTTATTCCTCGCACTCCTCACAATGACA
>JBBQWA010000179.1:0-9061 GCA_038211045.1 Gemmatales bacterium | reverse complement strand
CCAAGGAGTTTCGAGCTTTTTCAAAAATTCTCCTCGCCGACAATCGGCGAGTTCGCTTGTTCTAGGCCTAATCCCCATCGGATCTTGGCTCACCCATCTTCCGAGCATCGGGCTATACCAGCGCATCCGTTGGGGGTAAAGCCTCGCTTTTACTTCCCTTACCATCCCTTGGAATAGCACCGCCCACGCATAGGCGCTGGCGGTCCGGCTTGCCCAGCTTGCATCCATGTAGCTGACCACACCGAAGGGTGTGTAGTCGAAGCGTTCCTTCACGGCTCCGGCCGTATCCGCGATGGCCACCGTATTGAAGTTGGCGTCCTGCATCGCGTACAGGCGTTCGTTGAGGTTGCCGCCGACGCTGCGATCCCTCAGTATTAACGCGTCGATGTACATGGGGTTCCAGACGTACTGCGCCTGTGGCGCGCCGGCGCCCCGCTCCTCAACAACTTACCAGCCCGCTGAGTAGTACATGTCGCGCCTCCGGCATTCCCACGGTCGTTTGGAACTCGGCCATACCTTGGATTGCCGACTCGGCGTCGCCCGACCAGAGTCGGCCGATCCAAGTCGCGTAACGCGACCACCCTTCCGCCGGCGTGCCGGCGACCATAGCGGCCTGATAAACGTATGCCAAAGCGTGGATGAAATCGACGATGGGAGTGAAGCTCGAAAAGTGCCGTTCCCACACTCCCCAATTCGCGTTCGAACCATCGCCCAAAAACGCGCGGCGTGTCGCCCCGTAGAACCCGCGTTGCCACGCCGCGGTCGCCAGCAATTCCCCGAACCGGTGCGCGTCCTGCCGCGTTGCCACCACGCTCCGCACCGCCAACTCCGGCGCTTCGTACCGCGTCGGTGACAACGGCGTGTCACACGGTATCACCGACGCTTCACCGGCGGGAACCGACTCACTACGCGTCCGCGCATTCGCCTTGATTTCCTGCACCAATTGCGACATTCGCCCCGCATCCAAATAATGATCCGGCAACTGCGGGCACGGATCCACCGCGTGCGTATCGCCCTTCATCGACGCCAAAAACCCCACCTTGTCCTCACACCAAAAACGACCCTTCTTCTTCGGCGACGCCTCGGGCACCACCGCAGCGCCCACGCGATCCCGGATCTGCAACCGACCACCATCGACCTGAACCACCGCCAACTCCGGTGCCGTCACTCCCTCCGGCACCCCTTTGCGTTCGACTAGCGGCAGCGCCAGATAGTCCCGAACTTCCTCGTCCCGCGTCGCGCAACGTTCCGTGCCGATCTCCCGCGTCCGACGTTCCACCTGCTTGGCCGACACGTCCAAATCCGCCAGCGTCGCCAACATCTCGCTGGCCAACGCGAACGACCCGCACGACACACCCGCATACACCACCTTCGTCAACACCGCCGGCGACAACCCCGCGCGATCAATCCCCAAACTCCGGGACTGAGGAAAAAAAGACCGCCGACAGCGGGTGCAAGTGCATCGGGGTTCGTTCCACAAAACCTCGCCGAAGTCCGTCTCTACCACCCGCGGTTCGGGTTCCGCCGACGCCCCGGCTCGGCCGCACGTCGGGCACCCCGGATCCATCGCCCCCGCCGACTGGCGATCCAACGACCGGGTCAACAGTTCCTGTGCCATGGTCTTGCCCAGTTGCGAAGCCAACTGCTCCAAGTCGGCGAAGCTCGTCCCCAACGGCGGACCGTCCGGGCCGTAGAGCTTCTCCATCAGGTTTTTGGCGACCCCCTCGAGGTAGGGCCGATGCGTGGCGACTTGGGCCGGTCGAACTCGTTTGCTTTCCATGGTGAACCCATCCCTGGTGTTGCGGAATTGCCCCCGAAGCATTTTCGCCCCGCACTCCCCCAGCGCAAGCCCACTTCACAAACCATGTCGTACACCCTCCCGGCTCAGCACTAGGTCACCGACCTTGAACCCCTCGATCGCCTTCGACCCGTCCGGCGTCAGGAGCGGCGTGCCCGCCACGAAGCACGCCTTGAACAGGTTCGACACGCCGCCCAGGACTCCCAAGACGTTCAGTGTGCCCATCACGTAGTTGCCGTTCGAGAAGTCCTGGTAGGCTTCCAGCCCGCTTCCCAACGCCTGCGCCGCGTTGATCACCCGCAACGCCGTGCCCAGGTTCCCGATCGCGCACGGGTTGCCCCGCATCAGCAGGATGCCGTGGACGGTGCCGACCGCGCTGCCCAACTCGAATCAATCGAGCTTGATTTCAGCCACTTTGCTGCCTTCCGGCAATAGACTGGTGGCGATCCACAATTCAGTCAGCATGTGCAAATATACCGATCTATTTGTTATCTCTTGATTGTCTGGGCTATCAAGGCCACCGAGAAAAAGTGGTACCTTATAGCCTATGCAATTTAAATCATCAGAAAGAAATTTGTTACTGGAAGAGTACTTAGCAAGTTGTTCCATATTAAATAAGGCATTCATATTATCGACGGCGGTGTAATTATGAAATTCCTCAAAGTCCGCATCGGTTGCGAAGGATGATGGCTCCGCAAGATCAAAACAAGTTACCGTTGCAGCACCGGCGTCATTCAGAATACTTATGTCAGAAACGAAGATTCTTCCCATCCAATCAACAGCGAATGGAGCAATTTTTCCAGAAATAGTTGGGAAAACAGACTCAATTAAAGTTGTCAATGTGATTGTATCGGATCGATTTAATATAACGTATACGCCATCATTATAAACGCCCAATGGCAATTCACTTATGCCGACGGACGATATATTGTCATTCATAGCAGGTTTTTCTCCTATGATGATCTTGCCAATCTTGTGCGAAGTAAGGAACCGATTGTATTTCATAGTAATTTTACCTTAAATACCTTGTCGCCATGTTGCAAATGTGCAATGGCTGCCTTAATAGATGCTCCGAGGCTTGCGTTAACTGAACCATTCAAGTAACTAAGATTTGACGGTACATCTTTACCGCCGAGTTGCAGATCAACTATGTGATCCGCCTGTTGGCCAAGTCCGGGGGTGTGAGCTCGACGGAAGGCTTTTTGCTGGCCCGCCCTGACTATTGTACGATTAACGCTAAGCAAGCCTTGACTGCCTGCTTTATTTATAGCCGCTATCTTTCTGCCTGCCTCTGCTAGTTGAGTGGCAGTCCAGGCAGGGTTGCGATTTACACCTAGAATGACGCCGTTTGGTGATGGCACACATGTGGCATTATGCGCCCAAACACTCCATCCCCACTTCTCACATCCGACGAAGTAGGTGTGGTCGTCCTCGATCGTCATGTTGTAGACGGCCTCGGTCCGGCCGCTCTCCGCCACCCCCTCCACCGGCAGCCTGAACCCGTCGTGGGACACCAGCACGTCGCCGATCCGCAGGTCCTTGGCCGCCGTCCAGCCCCTCCCCTCGGCCCAGAACGGGTGCTCCGTCGTCGTCCCGATGATACGCCCGCCCACGTGCAGGTTCAAGACCGGGCTGACGGTATTGAACGTCGCCAGCACCCGCTTGGCCCGCACCTCCCCGTCCGGCGTGTCCTCGTCCCGGCTCAGCACCAGGTCGCCGACCTTGAACTCCTCGATCGCCTTCGACCCGTCCGGCGTCAGGAGCGGCGTGCCCGCCACGAAGCACGCCCGGAACAGGTTCGACACGCTGCCCAGGACGCCCAAGGCGTCCAATGTGCCCATCAGGTAGTTGCCGTTCGAGAAGTTCTCGTAGGCGTTCAACCCGCCATTCACCGCCTCGGCGTTTCTGTTTCGCGTCGAGAAGGCCCCGCCCGGCAAAAACGCGGTCGCCGTGAACGATTGGGAACTCGCGTCGCGGCTCAGCTACTTCCTCTGGTCGAGCGCCCCGGACGACGAACTGCGGAGGCTCGCGGCGGCGGGCGCGCTGCGCGACCCAAAGGTTCTCGCCGGGCAGGTCGAACGAATGTTGAAGGACGACCGGCTCCGCGCCTTCGCCGTCGAGTTCGGCACGCAATGGATCCACGTCCGCGGGTTCGACGAATTCAAGGAGAAGAACGAAACGCTGTTCCCCGCCTTCAAGGCCGAATTGCGGAAGGCGATGAACGAGGAATCGATCCTGTTCTTCCAAGACCTGTTCCAACGCGACCGCCCCCTCGCCGACATCCTCGACTCAGATGCAACGTACCTCAACGAAACGCTGGCGAAACATTACGGCATTCCCGGCGTTAAGGGCCTGCAGTTCCGCCGCGTGGAGGGCGTGAAAAAGTACGGGCGCGGCGGTATCCTCGGCTTCGGCAGTGTGCAATCGAAGCAGTCCGGGGCGAGCCGCACCAGTCCGGTATTGCGCGGCAACTGGGTGGTAGAGACGCTACTCGGCGAGAAGCTGCCCCGCCCGCCGAAGGATGTGCCGCAACTGCCGGAAGCCGAGGGCGACGGCGGGCTGACCATGCGGCAGCAAGTCGAGAAGCACGCGAAGAACGCCTCGTGCGCCGTCTGCCACGTGCGCATCGACCCGGTCGGGTTCGCGTTGGAACGATACGACGCCATCGGCAAGCTCCGCCAGAAAGGCGTGCCGGTCGATTCGAAGGCGACGCTCAAGGACGGCACCGAGTTCGACGGCATCGACGGCTTGCGGGCGTACCTGCTCACGAAGAAGAAGGACGTGATCGTGCGGCTCTTCTGCCGCCGGCTGCTCGGGTATGCCCTCGGCCGCAGCGTCACCCTTTCCGATACCGCGCTCATCGACGACATGGTGAAGGAACTGGACGCCAAAGGCGGTAAGGTGACGGCAGCGTTGCAAGCGATCGTATGCAGCCCGCAGTTCCGCATGGTGCGGGGAAGCGAGTTGGACGAATAACGTGCGAAGCCGCTTGCGGCTTCGCCGGCGGTGTCTAAAGCCTACCTGCGGCACGAAGGGCCTTCACATACGGCGAGTTCGGGCTATGCCCTGGGTGGAGCGGCCACCCGTCGTAGGCTTTGACGAACGGCCACTCCTACTTTGGCAGCCTCAACGGAAGCGGGTTTTTCTCGATGTGGGTGATGATCCGGCGAACCTCGTCGGGGTGGTCGAGAAACACTTTCCACCCGTGACCGCCCCAGGTCGGATGGTTGGTCGTGCGGTGGTGGGTTTACGCCAATCAGTCGCGGCTGGCGCACTGGAGGCGCGCGCGATCATCTCCTCCGCCGAGTGCTTGTGCTTGCGAGTCAGGAGGTGGACGTGGTCCGGCATGACTGCGCACCCGCAAAGGTATACTTCTCGTAATTCATGACGGTGGAGAACGCAGCCCCGATTTCGGTGCGGGCGGCTTCGCTGAAGGTCAGCAGGGGGTACAGCAAGACGTAGCGCGCCCTTTGATAGAAGGCGCGGATTTCACAACCCGGCCGGCTGGAGTTTCTTCTGACCGTGGTGTAGGTCGCCGAGTTCGGCGATGGCCTCGCTGGCGATGTCGTGCGATCCGCTTCCGCAGGGATCGTTCTCCAACCACGAACCGTAGGCCGTCCAAACCAGGTGATGCGCAATCACAACGGGGTTGGGCATGGTAGAATCTCCTCGTAAGGTGAACGAAGATTACCTCTGCCAACGCGACAGATCAAGCGAATCATCAAGCCGCTTGCGGCTTCGCAGGAGCCTCGTGATGTTCCAGCCGCCCGTATCCCGCCGCACCTTCCTACGCGGGGTCGGCGTATCGATGGCGCTGCCGTGGCTCGAATCGGTGCCGCTGTACGCTGGCGAAAAGCCCGCCGAGCCGCCGGTACGGTTCGCCTGCCTTTTCAGCGGCAACGGCTTCCACAGCAAGGAGTGGTGGGCCAAAGGCGAAGGCAAGGGCATGGAACTCGGCAAGGTCCTCGACCCGCTCCTGCCCTTCCGCGAGAAGCTTCTCTTTCTGAAAGGGCTTTACAACCAAGAAGCCCTCATCGGCGGCATCCACAGTTGCCAGACCGGCAACCTGCTCACAGGCGTGCATCTCGCCCCCGCCGGGGAGATCAAGTCCGGCATCAGTTGCGATCAACTCATCGCGGAGAAAACGAAGGGCCAGACGAAGGTGCCGAGCCTCGTGCTCGGGTGCGAGCCGTCGATCGCGGCGATCCACAAGAACTACTCGATGATCTACAGTTCGCACATCTCGTGGAGTTCCGCGAGCACGCCGACGCCCCTGGAACTCTACCCGGCCCTCGCCTTCGACCGCCTCTTCCGCGACGGCGTGAGCAAGGCTGACAAAAGCGTGCTCGACGCCGTGATGGAGGACTCGCACGGGCTGCGCGGACAAGTCAGCAAGTCCGACCAGCGCCGGCTGGACGAGTACGCCGCCTCGGTGCGCGACGTGGAACAGCGTATCGAACAGGCGGGCAAGGCGGGGAGGTTGCAAGGCTGGCGGCCGACGCTGGGGAAGCCCGATATGAAGCGCCCCGCCGACGGTATCCCGCAGGACGTCGATCAGCACATGCGACTCATGTGCGACGTGCTCGTGCTGGCCTTCCGCACCGACACCACCCGCGTGTGTACGTTGAAGCTTAACAACGACCACTCCTCGCTGCGCTTCCCCAATCTGCAATCAGAGAAGCCGAAGCAAGCCATCGACTACATGATCCACCACCTGCTCTCGCACACCGACGGCGCCGACTGGCTCAAGGTGAACCGCTTCTTCACCGAGCAGGTGGCCTACATCGCCGGCAAGCTCGACGCGGTGCAGGAGGGTGAACGCACGCTCCTCGACAACAGCATGATCCTCTTCTGTTCGAGCATGATGACCGGCAACCACGACAACAAGCAGTTGCCGGTGGTGATGGTCGGCCGCGGCGGCGGGAAGATCGAGACGGGCCGCGTCCTCGATTACACCGGCAAGCCCGACCGCAAGATGTGCAGCCTCTACCTCGCGCTGATGGAAAAAGCGGGCGTGTCGCTCGACCGCTTCGGCGATTCCACCGGCAAGCTTGCCGGGATCTGAACCAACCCCCCGCCGCTTCACTTCGTATCCTTCTCCACGACTTCCTTCGGTAGCAGCAGTTCCCCCGGCGTGCGGGGGAACACCGGCGGCACGGTGAGTAAACGCAGCGAGCCGCGTACGTAACGCGCCTTCCACACCTTGCCGTCCTGCCCCTCGGGCACTGCGACGCTGTAGAAGTTGGGTTGCTTGCCGTTGAGCCAGAACTGCGGGCGGTCTTCCGAATCGCGGATCTCGCCGTGTTCGCCGCCGAAGAAGCCGATCGTCTTGGTTCCCTTCGGAACGTAGAAGTAGCCCATCCACTGGCCGTAGGTGCCGTTCATCGGCTTGGCCTGATCCGACTGCCAGTTCATCGGCAGCGCGTCCGGCCACTTCACCATCGTGCGGTCGCTGCCGTCGGAAACGGTCACGCAGGTCGAGGGCGAGGAACGCGGAGTCTTCGATCACGGCCGAACTGAACTTGTAGTCGTGCGAGTCGGTGCCCTCAGGAAGATCAGCCGCAGGCGGCGTCGGTCAGCTCCATCGCGCCGGTCGGGTTGCCGGAGATGTAGGTTAGCGCGATGGTGGCGGCCTTGGCCTTGTCTTTCGAGAGTCCCTTGAACGCGGTGACTGCCTGGTAGGCCACATCGGTGCGCTGGGGATGCAAGTCGTCGATCTTCGCGTCGCCCACCTTGCCGCACGCCTTCATCGCATCGCGGAAGAGTGGTACAAACGAGGTCGCTTGTAGCATCAGTAGGTTCCGCAGGAAGGGATCGGTTGCGGTGGATGCGGCGAAGCGTAGCGCGTTCAAACTCGTGAGCGAGTGCAGCGCCACGATCCCCGGCTGGCCCATCAGCAGTTCCGCACCGGCCAGCAGCAGGCCGCTCCAGATCGCCCGAGACGGAGTGCCTTCGCTCAGCAATGTGGTTGCGCGGTCGCAGAGCGCTGCCTCCGTGTCGGTGCGGGCTGCGGCCCGCAGGTTCCACGACGACTTCGGATCCGGGTTTGGCTGCGATTTCGTCTTCAGGTTCGCGGCGGCTTCCGCGTTGCGCAGGCCGGGCAGGTCGGCGTTCTGCGGCTTCTTCGCGGGGCTTTCGCCATCGTATTTGAGCATTGCAAAGGCCAGCGACCGCAGCACCGGCTCGGGGGCCGAAGGCGATGGAGATCCTGCGTAGGTACTTGGAGCGGGATCCCGAAAAGTTTTGCTTTAAGCCCGCAGAATCGGCGGCTTGGCAACGGTAAAAGTCTCGCAAGAGGCCGAAGGAATCCGTAGTCCGTACTGTGGCTCAGTCTCAATCTTGGAATGCCCAGTACACGCGACATAGCTACCGGTAGGCGGTTCAGAGGGCTTGCCGGCGAGCCTCGGTGCCGATGTGGAGATACCTGTGCCAGCCAAATTCGCTAAGAGTTCGGAAGTCTCGAAGCGGCCAAGGCTGGACTTCCCCAAAAAACGGACACGTAGTTAAGGATGTTTCGGGTCTTCGAACTCCGCCGGGGAAACGTTCCCCAGCGATGAGTGCCTTCGAACTCGATTGTAGAACACTTCGATGAACTCGAACACGCTGGCCTTCGCTTCTTCGACGGTCGCGTAGTCTTCGTGATGCACCAGTTCCTTCTTCAGCGTGGCGAAGAACGATTCCATCGGCGCGTTGTCGTAGCAGTTGCCCTTGCGGCTCATGCTGCAGGTGATGCCCCGCTTCGCCAGCAGGCGTTGGTAATGCTCACTGGCGTATTGGCTGCCGCGGTCCGAGTGAATGAGGAGGCCCTCGTCCGGGTAGCGTTGCTGCACCGCCATCTCCAACGCATCGACGACGAGGCGGCTCTCCATCGTCACGTCCATCGACCAACCCACCACGCGTCGCGAGTACATGTCTTCGACCGCCGCCAGGTAGAGCCAGCCTTCCCTCGTCTCGATGTAGGTCATATCCGTCAGCCAGATCTCGTTGGGCTTGGACGCCGTGAAGTCGCGGTTCACCACGTTGGCCGCGACGGGGAAGTCGTGGTTCGAATCGGTGGTGGACACGCGGAACTTCTTGTGCGAGATCGCCTGGATTCCCAGCCTTTTCATAATCTTCGCCACTGTGTTCACCGAACAGGCATGCCCTTGCGCGGTCAACTCCGGTAGATTCTCTAATTAATTGCAAAACGCGTCGTATACCGGCGATGATCTCGCCGTCCCGGGCGTTGTTAATGGCGTCGGCGACCTGCCCGAGCATCGCTTC
>JBBQWA010000178.1:0-9143 GCA_038211045.1 Gemmatales bacterium | reverse complement strand
GGGCTGGTGGATCTAATTAATGGTGATGGATTTTTGATTTTTGTTTAAACTAATCTCGGCTTTGACCGAGTTTGCTCGCTGATTCTGGGAATACACGTCCCTGCACTTGGCGGTTGATTGGGCTGGCAATCCGCAATCGCTGCGTTTCAACAAGCAACTAAACCTTAAACAAGCGAAGAATTCGCTGTTCGCGGCCCGGTTCATTGCGTGCGTAGTGTCTCCGTTGCCGTCGTTTCCGAAGGCTTCCGCGTCGATCTCGAATGGGTCATCGTCACCTCCCGTTCTGGTCTGCTGACCTTTGCATTGCCGCAGCGAACCGGAGCATCCGGACTCCGGCTTCAGAAGACTCCGTCAACAACGCAATTGCGACAGAGTTCGGAAGAAGAGAGATTGCCAGGGATTCCAACTCAGCAGGCGGTAGATGTCCCCAACCGAATTGTGGTCGCATTCGTTGCCGAATTAAGGCTGTAGGAATCGGGCTGCGTTTCATGGTCGATTCCCGAGTTCCTGAGAATTCCGGAGATGGTTGCGGAGCGGCAACGTGGCCGGCGTGTGCAGATTCCGCACACGATCATGCGACGGTGCTGGCAATTTGATGAGATCGGGCGTCGGTTATTTGCGGTCGCTGGATGGGCGGCCGGCGGTGGATCTCGGGTGTCGGCGTTCGCATTGATTCAACAAGCGTTCGAGCAACTCCACGGCCGAGGCGTTTGACGAGCACCGAGTAGGTGACGCGGCTCTTTATGTCGGCATTGATGGCGAGGTCGAGCGAAGCGAGCAGGTTGGGGCGGCCGATGAGGACGAGGTTGTGGTTCTTGGGGAAGTCTTCGAACAGCAGCCGGAGCTTGCGGAGGCAGGCGAGTTCCATGAGGTGGGCGTCGTCGAGGATGGTGGTCAGCGACTTGCCGGCGCGGTTGAGGGCGAAGGCCTGTTCGACGAGTTTGCGTTCGCAGGCGAAGGCGGAGCTTTCGAACTCGATGCGGAAGGCTTCAGATACGAAAAAGGAAACAGGCGTGGAACGCCCCGGAACCAAGTGAATTCCCTGCCAGCAGGCCTTTTCCCTTCCCCGTTGTGGGGGATCAACTACAATGCGATTGCCCGGTGTTCGTGCCGGGCACTCCCTACCGACGTGACGAGGTCAGTCGTGCAAGTCAAAGTCTCCGCCCGACACGGGCACCTGAACGAAGTCCACCAACAGGAAATCTCCGCCAAGGCCGAGAAACTGCTGCACTTCTTCGATCGCATTCTGATGATCGAAGTGACGGTGGATTTGGCCGGCTTGGAAAAGAAGGTGGAAATCATCGCTTCGGTGGAACACCACGAAGATTTCGTGGCCCACAGCCAAGATCCGGATGTAATGGTGGCGGTGAACGCCACGGTCGATAAGCTTAAACAACAGATCAAGCACCACAAGGATCTGCTCCACGATCACCGCCGCGATCCTTCGCACGGCGGCCCTGCCGGAATCAAGCCGTAGTGGTGTCGAACCGAATTGTTGGAACCCGTTGTGCCGGGGGGTGAAATGAAGTTGACGTCTTTTCTGATCCGCGAAGCGATACGCCCGGCGTTGCAGGCGACCACGCGGGACGCCGCGATTACCGAGATGATCAAGTGCCTGCACGAAGCGGGCAAGCTTCCGGGCGCCGATCTCTCGGATATTACGTCTGCGGTGCTGCGCCGCGAGCAACTCGGTTCTACCGGCATCGGCCGGGGCGTGGCAATACCGCACTCCCGGCACCGCGATGTACCCAATCTGGTCGGTACGGTCGCTCTGGCCCCAGAGGGCTTGGCGTTTGACAGCATCGATGGCGAACCGGTTCAAGTTCTCTTCTTGCTGATTTCACCGGATCAACAACCCGGCCCGCACTTGCGAGCGCTCGAAGCCGTGGTTCAAAAAACCAAAGACGAAGCGCTGCTCGCGAAGCTCCGCGCGGCGAAAACCGCCGAGGAAATTTGGGAATTGTTGTAAGGCGGGCGGTGGTTGATTTTTTACCCTCTCCCCGTTGGTGAGAGGGTCGCTGCGACCAAAGGTCGCGGCGGGGAGAGGGGATTAGGAAAGCTTTGAAATACCCTCACCCCGCATCTCGCTTCGCTCGATACGACCCTCTCCCCAGCGGGAGAGAGAGAGGGTAAAAATAAGAACTGCCGCTTGCCTATATTGGCTCACGAGAAAGTATCTTCCGGTATGAACACGATGGGGTTGATTCGTCAGAGCGTGGTGGTAGGCAATCTCCCAATGGGATTGCATATGCGCCCCGCCATGGCGTTCGCCAAGCTCGCCCGCACGGTACAGGGAACAATTTCCTTGACCCACGGCGAAAAAAAAGCGGACGGTCGCAGCCCCATGGAACTCTTGATGCTGTTCGCCCCACCGGGTACCGAACTGATCCTCGAAATGGACGGCGACGACGCCGATTGTATTCTCCAATCCTTGATCGACATCCTCACGGCGGTCGACGGGGCAGACGAATCCCCCGCCGGTTCGTAAGATAAATGATAACTGATTCTTCGGCCAATTGAAAACTCCAATCGCCGCTCCGCGGCATCCGGTATGGAAATACGTCGCGGGATCGCTGTTTCGCCCGGCATCGTTATCGGCCCGGCGCTCATTCTCGATAACGAAGGCGTGCTTATTCGCGCCCGTACAGTTCCGCCAACCCAAATCGATAACGAAATCGTACGGTTGAAAGTCGCACTCGCTGAAGCCGCTCAAGCGAGCAAGGATCGGCAGAAATCCCTGAGTGCAAAACTCGGCCCCGAAGTGGCGGAAATCCTCGGTGCCCAAGGCGGTTTCTTCGACGATCCGGTATTCGTCCACAGCATCGAATCGCTGATCCGTTCCAAGTTTTATTCCGCCGAGTACGCGGTTAGCCGAACGATCCGCGCGCTCGTGAAACGGTTGGAATCGGCCGCCGATTCCCCGCTCGCCATTCGTTACCGTTCGGATTTTCTCGATCTCGAACGGCAGTTGCTCGGCATGTTGTTGGGGAATCTCGAACAGGGATTACCGCAGGTTGATGAGCCGGTGATCGTGCTGGCGAACGATCTCACACCGAGCGAAACGGCCCATTTCGATCCGAAGTTCGTCCAGGCGATTGCAACGGAAAGCGGCGGGGCGACCAGCCACACCGCGATATTAGCCGGGGCCTTGGAAATCCCCGCCGTCGTCGGGGTCGGCAAGTTCCTCTCGGATATTTCCGGGGGGGACACCGTGATCGTCGATGGGCACCAGGGCTGGCTCATTCTCGATCCCGATGAAGCCACGCTCGCTCGCTACACCGAACTCGCCCAACGCGAACGCACCGCCAGCGGTACGTTCCTCGCGGTTGCAAAATACGTGCCCGCCATCACCAAAGATGGCGTACAAATCGGCCTGTACGGGAATATCGAGTTCCCGCCCGAAGCCCGGCATTGCCTCGACCGCGGCGCCGACGGCGTGGGGTTGTACCGCACCGAGTTTTTGTACGTCAACAAAACTACCGATCCCACCGAGGAAGAGCACTACCAAGCCTACGCCGCGGTGGTGAAGGATATGGGCGATCGCCCGGTGGTGATCCGCACCTTGGATATCGGCGGAGATAAGTTCACCCCGGCCAACAGCCCTCTCTACCACCCGGAAAAGAACCCGTTCCTCGGGCTGCGCAGCGTGCGCTTCTGCCTCAAGAACCAACCTCTGTTCAAAACGCAATTGCGTGCCATCCTCCGGGCCAGCATCCACGGCAACGTGAGCATCATGTTCCCCATGGTGAGCACCGTGATGGAACTCCGGCAGTGCAAGAGTATCCTCCGGGAAGCGGAAGAAGATTTGGAAGAAGCCGGAATCCCCTACAAAAAGGGAATCCGAATCGGTACGATGATCGAAGTTCCTTCGGCGGCGATCCTCGCCGACGTGCTGGCGAAGCAGGTCGATTTCTTCAGCATCGGAACCAACGACCTCGTTCAATACACCTTGGCCGCGGATCGGAATAACGAAGTTGTCGCGGAGCTGTACAACGCCTCCGACCCTTCGGTTCTGCGGCTGATTCAGATGGTATCGAACGCCGCGCAGAAGGCCGGCATCGAAGTGAACGTGTGCGGGGAGATGAGCGGCGAACCGATGTTCGCCGTGCTGTTGATCGGGTTGGGAATCCGCCAACTGAGCGCTACCCCGCGAAAGATTCCCGAACTCAAACGGGTTGTCCAAAGCCTTTCGGCGGCGGATGCGGCTTCCGTGGCCGACGACGCGATGCGGCTCGAAACCGCCCGCGAAGTCACGAGCTACCTCCGCAAACAACTCCGGCGCATCATGCCCGATGCGAACGAAGCCCCCTGATGGATCCGGGCCGCGCCCATCCCACGGGGTTTCGCCGAACAGCGGGCGAACGAGACAAAGGACTGTGCCCCCAAATGGTGGCTGAGAAATTCCGTTTCCGATTCCGCAAAGTCGGCGATCTCCGACTGCTTTCCCACCTCGACCTCACCCGGTGCTTCGAGCGGATGCTCCGCCGCGCGGAAATCCCTTTCAAATCGTCCGAAGGTTTCCACCCCTCCCCGCGAATGGTCTTCGCCCTTTCGATGCCCCTCGGCTGCGATGGTGCCAACGAAGTCCTCGAACTCGAACTGTTGCAACCGCTCGATGGCGAGGAACTCCGCGAACGGTTGAACCGCCAGGCCCCCAACGGCTTGGAATTCCGTTCGTCCGCCGCTGTACCGATGAACAAATCGGCGATGGCCCGGCGATCCGAATACACCTTGGCGATTCCCCAGGAACGCGCTGCGGAATTGCAATTGCGGATCGATGCCGCGATGGCCGGGGATAAACTCTGGGTGGAACGGCTGAAGCCGAAGCCCCGGCGTTTGAACATTCGCCCGTATGTGCGGAATATGTCGATCCTAGATTCCGTCCGAGCCGGAAGCGTGAGCGACGATGCGAACGAAGATTCTCACTCGCGCTTCCGGCTCGGATCGGAACAATTGCTCCTCGATCTTTGGGTCACCCCGTACGGCACCGCGCGGGCCGACGAACTCTTGAAACACCTCGGCGTGGACGATCTCCTCGATACCGGCAGCATCCTCATGCGGCGCCACTTGGAAATCCACGACGAAACCGAACCGCAAGAAGGAACCGATCGGCCGCCGGAAGGCGTACCCGAATCGACCCCTTGGGATCACGCCCCGGCTTCCGCCGGGGGCCACGGCGAACCGGCGAGTGCCACCTGGGGGCTTTCCCCAAACGGCCCGGTCGTCGAGTGAACATGCAAAAGCCTGCGGGTCGCATCCCGCGGGGTACCGAAAAAAGGATCGCTCCATGAAAAAGGAAATGCTCATCAACGTCCTCCAACCGGAGGAGTGCCGCATCGCCATCGTCGAAGATGGTGTGCTCGAAGAACTCTACGTCGAGCGGGCCAGCCAAGAGAGCTACGTCGGCAACATCTACAAAGGGAAAGTCGTCAACATCGAGCCCGGCATCCAAGCCGTGTTCATCGATTTCGGCATCGGCCGCAACGGCTTCCTCCACGTCACCGATGTCGATCCCGCGTACTACAAGCACTTGCTCTCGAAAGACGTGCTCGATGAAATGGAGAACCAGGATGATCGCGGGAGCCGTCGGGGGAGCGGCGGCGGCGGTGGTCGCGGAAGGAGCGATGATCGCCGGGAACGCGCCCCGCGCCGCGAAGAAACGGAGCGGGTTCAACCCGAGCTGTTTACCGAAGCGGCCGTAGCTCCGGCGGTGGAAGGTGAGGAAGCGGTTGGCTTCTTCGAAGGATTGGACGAAGATGCTCCGCCGCCCCCGCCGGTTCGCCGTGAGCCGATCTCGGTAATCAATACGCCAGCCCAGGTTCGCCCGGCCCCGGTTCCAGTGGCCAAAGCACCCGCTCCACCGATGCCCTCGGACGATGAAGATTTCGCCGGGTTCCTCGATGGCCTCGACGAGGACGTGGTCGAACTCGAAGCCGCTCCCATTGCGGCCGCGGAAGACTCCGATGCGGAGGAAGCCGTCGAAGAGGAAGCCGGGGATGCGGATGAAGAGAAGCCCGCGAAGGGGCGCAAGCCGCGTGCCGCTGCGGCCCGCAAGCCGAAGGCGAAGGCCGACGACGGCGAAGCCAAACCCAAAGCGAAACGCGGCCGGAAGAAAGCCGAGGACGAAACGGACGGGGACGACAAGCCGCTTTCGATGCCTTCGACGGAACGCCGAACCAGCGAAGACGACGAACCGGAAATCCAACCGTTCTTCACCGATGAATCGACCGACTTCGATCCGGACGCCCCCAATGATCGCTTCGGCGAAGAAAGCGACAATGATGATTCGCCCATGAACGCGGGCAATACGCAGCCGATGGAATCGGAACGGGACGACGACGATTCGATCTTCAAAACCCCGGACGAATTGGAAGATGGTGGCGAATTCGCCCCGCCACGCGGAGGCCGTCGCAACGACGACGAACGCCGGGGAGGAGGCGGTGGTCGCGGTCGGGGTGGAGATCGTGGCGGCCCGCGGCGTGACGACCGTGGCCCACCGAGTCGCGGTGGCCCTCCCAGCCGGGGCGGTCCGCGTGGCAACGGTGGCGGCTTCGGTGGCCCGCCGGTAAACAAGGCGCACACCCGCCACAAGGGATTGCCGATCCCGCCGATCCAAGACATCTTCAAACGCGGTCAGGAAGTGATCGTGCAAGTGATTAAGGAAGGCATCGGCACCAAGGGGCCGACGCTCAGTACCTTCGTCAGCATCGCCGGGCGCTACCTCGTGCTTATGCCCAGCTTGGATCGCGTGGGCGTATCGAAAAAGATCGAAGACCGCGATGCCCGCCATCGCCTCCGCGACATCATGAACGGTTTGAACCCGCCCAAGGGTGTCGGTTTCATCGTTCGCACCGCGGCCATCGACCGCGACGAAAAGGAACTTCAAAACGATCTCACCTACTTGCTGCGATTGTGGCAAGTCGTGGTTCGGCGGATCAAACGCGTCGCGGCGCCGGTGGAAATCTACCGCGAATCGGACATGATCACCCGCACGATCCGCGACATCTTCTCGAACGATGTCGATACGATCTGGGTGGATGAAGCGAACGCCTTCGCCCACGCCAGCGAGTTCCTACAGATCGTGATGCCGAGGTTCGCCAGCCGCATTCGTTACCACTCGGAAACCGAACCGCTCTTCCACAAATATCGGATCGACGAAGAGATTGCGAAGATCAACCACAAACGGCTCGATCTCCCCGGCGGCGGTTCGATCATCATCGAACAGACCGAAGCGCTCGTGGCCATCGACGTGAACAGCGGCAACTTCCGCGCGGACAACAACGCCGAGGAAAACGCCTTCCAAATGAACATGCGGGCCGCGAAGGAAATCACCCGGCAACTCCGCCTCCGCGATCTCGGCGGCGTCATCATCAACGACTTCATCGACATGCGCAGCGAAAGCCATCGCCGGCAAGTCGAAGACGTAATGCGCAATTCGCTCTTGCGCGACCGCGCCCGCACCAAGATCCTCCGCATCTCCGAATTCGGCCTGATCGAAATGACCCGTCAGCGGATGCAAACATCGCTGAAAAAACGGGTGTACCAAGAATGCTCGAGCTGCGCGGGCACCGGTTACGTGAAGACCCAAGAAACGATGGGCATCGACGTCATGCGGTTGCTGCAACTCGCCGCACACCGTTGCCCAGGTGGCAGCCGGGTGATCGTGACCGTCCATTTGGAGGTCGCATTCCACATGCTCAATAAGAACCGCAAGTCGATTGCCGCGCTCGAAGAGAAGGCGAGCATGGAAGTGCAAATCTTGGGCAAGGTCGGCGTCTCGCCGGACTTGTGCGAGTTCCACTGCCTCGATTCCAACGGGATGGAAGTGCGAGTGATGCCGATACCGAAGATGCCGGCGGCTGGTCCCGGCCGGTTCAGCGGCCCGCCCCGGGTAATCGAAGGGGAACGGGACGATCGCGGCGGCAATCGTGGCCGCGGGGATCGCGGTCGCGGCGAACGCCGCGAGGAAGAATAAGAATCCCTAAGCCCACCCGTTGCAACGGGTGGGTATTTTTTTGTGGTGGTTCCGGCAAAGTTGGCGAATGGAATCTGGGGTGAGCCAGTTGTCGAATCCGGCCTGATAGGTAGCCACGGATTTGGCAAGTGAATTGAATCCGCAAACGCTCGCATGCGACCTAAAACTATAACTTACAACGGTTTAGGATTAACTTTGTGCCATTCATGCCTGTCCCCTTTTTCGGTTCCTACTTTTTTGGCGGCACGGCCTTTTTTTGATCGGCAGCTTCCTTATCGAGGCGGGCTTTGAGTTCGCGCTGGCATTTTACGACGTGGATTCGGAGATCGCCGTCCTTCGAGTGATACGAAGATTTTAGCCAAACCTCAAAAGCGAGCAAGGCATCTCGGTTGCCGATCGTCGAAAGAGTTTTTGCGCTCTGAAGCACAACGTCGTTCCGGGCATCACACATAGCAATGCATACTGCGGGCACTTGAGACGGGGTGCCAATTTTACTTAACAATTCTATTGAGCTAGTTTTTATGCCGTAATCCTCATTAGTGATCCGCTTTGCTATCACTTCAGCAAATTCTGTTGCATTTACTTTAACAAGTGAAAGTATATATAAAACCCGTGAAATCTGACCTTTAGGAGTGTCATCTGTCGTTAGTAATTCATGATATAACGGGAAGAGCTTGTCACCAATTTCGGCGAGTTGCCGTAAGGTGGTGTCTGAAATTTGCGGAGAAGCAAGCGCCTTGCGTGCAGAAATACTGCAAAGTGTTTCTGGTTCTTGCACCATCATGACTGACATGACAATTGAATAAATCAGCAGAATACTCATAAATACCTTTGTGTTATCCTATTGTGGTAGTAACAGTAAGTTTGCTCGCCGGTTATTTGAATCAATCATGCGAGTTTGCTCGTATGCTGTGAAGCGAAAAAAGGGGACAGGCATGTTTATTTCAGCCCCATTTTTGCCGTCTTCACCTATCGCAAGTAAATAGGCCATTATTAAATATGCCTGTCCCCTTTTCTTGTTCCCCTTCGATCTTGATACGACCTACCCATGCACGTTCTGGTGCGGTGCAGAAATAGAAGCCATATATCGATGCTCCTTGGGCTGGTTTGCCATCGGAATTAATACCGTTGCGTCGGAAAATCTCGCCTAAGTAGCTGCCAGCGCCAG
>JBBQWA010000177.1:0-9163 GCA_038211045.1 Gemmatales bacterium | reverse complement strand
TGCATCTGCTTGATTGCGGGAGACCAGTCAAGCGGTTCCAAATCGTCGATCAAACGTTCCGCATACGCGGTGATGCGCAGCAGCCATTGTTTCAGCGGCCGGCGCACGACGGGATGCTGGCCACGTTCCGATTTGCCGTCGATCACTTCTTCGTTGGAAAGTACCGTACCCAGCGCTTCGCACCAGTTCACGGGCACTTCGCTCTCGTAGGCGAGGCGATGTTCGTCGCGGTACTTCTCCGGGTTCGGGCAATCCTTCGGAATCGGCAACTCGCTAATCGGCCGGCCCTTCTTCGCCGCCGCGTCGTACCAAGTGTCGTAGATGAGCAAGAAGATCCACTGTGTCCACTTCACGTAATGCGGGTCGGTCGTATCGACCTCGCGATCCCAATCGTAGCTGAAGCCCAGCGATTGGATCTGCCTACGGAAGGTGTTGACATTCTCACCAGTTGTAATGCTTGGGTGTTGGCCCGTTTTGATGGCGTACTGCTCGGCCGGCAGGCCGAAGGCATCCCAGCCCATCGGGTGCAGCACGTGGAAGCCGCGCATCCGCTTGTAGCGGGCGAGGATGTCGGTCGCGGTGTAGCCTTCCGGGTGCCCGACGTGCAGGCCGCTGCCGCTGGGGTACGGGAACATGTCGAGGATGTAATACTTCGGCTTGCCGCCCGATTCGTCCGGCGTGCGGAAGATCTTGTTTTTCAGCCAGTATTGCTGCCAGCGGGGCTCGATGGCGGCGGGAACGTAGTGCGGCATAGTCGAATGCAGATTTCGGATTGCGGAAGTCGGATTGAAGATCCAGAGAGCAATCTTATTGCCGGGGTTCGGGTTCGGCGTTCGCCGAACTCAATTCCTTCCATTCCGAAGTAGTTTTCGATTGGGATCGGTCGACCGGAGCAGGAGGCGGCGAAGCAGCCACAATGCGATCGTACCGAAAATGCCGAGTTGGGCGAACATCGACGCGAAAAACCAGTATCCCGGTTCTGCGATTCGGTCCTTGAATGCGACGACCCAGAAGACGGCCGACATTCCGATGCCGCCGAACACCGAGACGTACGACAGCGTTTTCAAAACGGAGAACGCTGTTCGCCTGCGATAGGCCGTCATTGCGGATTGCACCCAACCGCAACGGGGGCAGGGAACAATCTCCAGTTCCCGTTGCAATCTCGATTCGAGCTTCTTTTCCGCCCGAGACCGCAACTTGGCGAACGCAGAGCGCTCGGTGAGGCTGAAGGAGAAGAAGTTCTCCTTCACAACGACGTGCCTTCGGTGATCGTATTCGAAAGGCAGTTCACACAATTCGCAGACGAACGTTTTGCGGCATTCGCCCGCTAGCGTGACCGACCTCTCGACAACGGGTATGAACATGCTTCTCTCTCAATTCGCCTTGGCGGTGTCTTCCTCCAAATATCGCGCGCCGTAGCACCATAGGCCGCCGCCGAGGAGGATGAATACGGAGGTGGCAAGGAACGCCGTTTGCAAACTTGTTTTATCGGCGATCAAACCGATCAGCGGCGGAGAGATTACATCTCCGAGCGCGTGGATGACGAGTATGTTAATGGCAAAGGCGGTCGCACGAATATCGGAGGTCACGACGTTCGCCAAGATCGTATTGCCGGGGCCGACGTGCATGAACAATCCGACGATGGCGAGAAAGACCGTGATCCAACCCCACGGCAATGGTAGATAAAGGAATGCGATGAACGAGGGAAACGCGAACAACGCTCCCATGCCGATGACCCAAAAGTACGCCCCGCGAACCTTGAGCTTCTCGCCCAGCCATGTGGCGAAGAATGTGGCGAAGAATCCCCCGACCACGAGGATGCCGCCGAACACCGTGGAAATGAAGCCGTGCTTCGGCGAAGCGGCGGTGGCGGTTCCATAGGTAATTCGTTCAAAGTAGGTTTGCATCTCCTCTTTGGTTAAAGCGTCGTTGAGTTGAACCTTGAACGAGGGAAGATCGCGTTCCACACCATCGGAAATGGGGCGTAACTTCTGGGCAACATCCTCAGGAAGTGGCAAACGCCGATCCTCGACGGGAGGATTCACCAATTTTTCCACCACCTCGGCATTGAGCACGAAGCGAGCTTCGCGTTGGAACACATAAGTAGGCATCCATAATGCGACCCCCCCCAACACAAACGTGATCGCGGTCATCCCGGCACAACAGTAGAAGAACGATTTGTTCTTCCACAGTAGTTTCAACACTGCCCGGTAATTGGGGGCTTCGGCCCGTTGTGCGAGTGTGGTCTGCCGGGGCATCTCCTTTTTCAGAAAGCACCACAAGCCGAGGCCTAAACCCGCGAAGGTCACCCAGAAAGCGTGGCGCCAATCGTTGAAGTAATCGGCCACTTGCCCACCGATGACGAAGCCCAAAGCGCTGCCCACGGGAATGGCCATGTTGAACACTGCGAGCGCCGTGGGCCGCTGCTTGGTCGAGTACATGTCGGCGATCATTGCGGATGCAACTGGCCCGTAGGCACCCTCGCCGATGCCGACCAAACATCGCGTGAGGAACAGCACCCAATACCCGGAAGCGAAACCGGACGAACCGCTGGCGATACTCCAGATACTCACTCCGAAGCCGAGGATTACCCAGCGCCTGTAACCGTGGCCATCGAGCCAACCCACCAGTGGGGAGAAGAGCATGTATGCCACGAGGAATGCACTGCCCAAGGCACCGAGCTTGAATTTCAGCCAGTCGTCGGTCGGTGAAAACATCGTTCCGTCGAGTTGCAACCGCGAAAGTACCGAGGAGAGAATCTGCCGATCGATGTAATTGAAAAGGTTGATGCAAACGAGTAACGCCAGTGCGGCGCGGGCGCCGGGAACCGTGGCTTGCGGGGAACCGTGTGATTCAACGTGCATCGCCTGTGTTCCATCGGTTCCGGGGGAATACGATGAAGATATGGAAAGCGCCCTCGACGAGATTCCCGCCCGCCTCGCCGAGGAAATCGCCCTGAGGGCCTACGAAGATAAATACATCGACCGCAACGAGGAACGCGAGATACTTCAAATTGCGATTCAATTGGGCGTGAGATTAGAGACGGCCCGTTCAACCTTAGCGGAAGTGTGCGAACGCGAGGGGCACGTTCTCGAATCGAAGGCCGTGAAAATCCTCGCGGAACGCTTGAGCACGAAATTGGAAAGCGTCGGCCCGCTCGATGCCGCGGCGTTTTCACACTGGTTCGAGGAGGCCAAGGCAATGCTCCGGGGCAAACGCACCGACCGCGAAACCAAAATTCTCTTGGTGCAATTGCTCGAAGAGAACGGCCCGCCGCGGGTGAAAACCGGCTGGCTCCGCAACTGGTACGCCGCCATGAAACGCGAACTCGGGCTGGCCTGATGCAACTCCAACCCCTCGGCGATCAAGCAATCCTCACATCGTTTCCATCGGAACGAGACGCACAAGTATTTGCACATTCCGCGCGGGCCGCAAATTGGGCTTGGTTGCAGGATGTGGTGCCCGCATACTCGACAGTGGGCGTGTACTTCGATTCCGGAGTGGCTCGTTTTGCAGAGGTGAGCGAGCGACTGCTGAAGTTGGAAGCCACCGACTCGGCAACCGCGAACGTGCAAGGCCGAGTACATCGCATCCCCGTGTACTACGAGCGGCAACTCGACATGCAACGAGTGACGGAAGCGACGGGATTATCCACCGACGTTGTCATCCGCTTGCACACCGCCCAACCTTTCAATGTGTACGCCATCGGCTTTGTGCCTGGCTTTCCATACATGGGGTATTTGCCGGAGGAACTCGCGGGGGTGCCGCGATTGGCCACGCCGAGGGTGCGAATCGAACCGGGTAGCGTCGGCATCACCGGCAAGCAAACGGCGATCTACCCGCAGGCCAGCCCAGGCGGTTGGAACATCCTAGGGCAAACGCCCCTAACTATTGTGGACATCCAGGATGAATATTTCCCGCTGCGAGTCGGGGATCTCGTGCGATTCGAACGGATCGATGAAACCGAATTCCAACGATTACTCGGGGAACGGCTATGACCTTCGCGGATCGATTGGCAGACGCGGTGAAACAGCACGGCACTCTGTGCATGGGCATCGACCCGCGCGTGGAGATGCTACCGAAAGCGTACGCCGGCATGGCGCCGGGCGAGGCTGTCGAAGCATTCTGCCTCAAGGTTCTCGAACTCGTTCGACCATATTCGGGCATCGTGAAGCCGCAAGCGGCGTTCTTTGAACAACTCGGCGTGCCCGGCTTCGCTGCAATGCAGGCCGTGTTGAAGCGGGCCAAGGAACTCGGCTTCGTAACGATCCTCGATGCCAAGCGCGGCGACATCGCCAGCACCGCCCAAGCCTATGCCGAAGCGGCATTCCAAACGTGGGATGCCGATAGCCTCACCGTGAACCCCTACCTCGGCCGTGATTCCATCGAGCCTTTTCTCGCAGTCGCCCGGCAATCCGTCCCGCAACGAGGATTGTTCGTACTCGTGCGAACCAGCAACCCCGGCGGCGGGATGTTTCAAAACCTGCCGTGCGATGGGCAACCGCTCTACCGCCATGTGGCTGAGGAAGTCGCTCGTTGGAACGACGAATGTTTGGGCGAATGCGGCCTCGGAGATGTCGGTGCCGTAGTCGGCGCGACCAATCCGAAGGAGCTCGTCGAACTCCGCGAAGCAATGCCGCGGGCCTGGTTCCTCGTGCCGGGTTACGGAGCCCAAGGAGGCACCGCCGCCGACGCGAAAGCCGCATACCGCAACGATGGCTTGGGCGCGATCGTGAACAGTTCCCGGGGCGTCGTCTTCCCGTTCAAGCCCGAAGAAGCGAATTGGGAAGCGAAGATCGTAGCCGCGGCCAAGCAAGCTCAGGCGGAATTGCGGGCTTAAACCCCTACACTATCTCCGATGCCAGAAGCCGCTACCGCCGGTGAGAAGCCCGAACCGCTCGTCGATCTGACGGGGCGTATCCTCGGCGATTTTCAAATCCTCCGCAAGCTCGGCCAAGGCGGAATGGGCTACGTTTACCTCGCCCGGCAGCTATCGCTCAAACGCGAAGTCGCGCTGAAATTTCTCCGCAAAGATCTCACCGAGAACCCGATCGCGCTCCAACGTTTCCAGGCCGAAGCCGAGGCGGTGGCTCGGATCAGCCATCCGAATATCGTTCAAGTTTACAGCATCGGCGAGCAAGAAGGCTTCCGCTACATGGCTCTCGAATACGTTGAAGGGCGGAACCTCCGCGATTTCATCGACCGCAAAGGGGCGCTGGAAGTTCCCGTCGCTCTCACGATCTTCCGCCAGATCGCCGCGGCGTTGCAACGGGCCAGCGAACTCGGCCTTGTCCACCGGGATATCAAGCCCGAAAACATCTTGCTCAACCGCAAGGCCGAGGTGAAGGTGACCGACTTCGGCCTCTCCCGCTACTTCGCCGGGGAGAACAAGCCGCTAAGCCTCACCCAAAGCGGCATGACCCTCGGCACGCCGTTGTATATGTCGCCGGAGCAGGTGCAGGGAAAACCGGTCGATCACCGCAGCGACCTGTATTCCTTTGGCGTCACGGCGTACCACACCCTCACCGGGCAGCCGCCGTTCAAAGGGCAAAACTCGTTCGATGTCGCGGTGCAGCACGTTCAAGCTTCCGCGGAACCGTTGGAGCATCTCCGGCCCGATATACCCGCCGATTTAGCTGCCCTCGTTCGCAAACTCATGGCGAAATCGGCGGACGACCGCTATCAGACCGCCAAGGAAGTGATGCGGGATCTGGCCAAAATTCAAAAGGGCATCTCGTTGCCCACTGAGGGCGGTATTCCGTTGGCGTCGCCTTCGCTCTCGATGCCCATGCCCATCGCTACCTCGAATCCCACGAGTTCCTTCGCCCTGCCGCCGGTGCCGGCGAGGCGTTGGCCGCGAGTGCTATTCGCCCTTCTCTTAGGCTTTGGAGCGTTGGCCGCGGGGTGGTGGGGATACCGGGCGTTCCATCCCGTGGACAAACTTCCGAAGATCGCAGCGGGTTCCGGTTTGCCCGATTCGCGGCCCCCGAGCCAAGTCGTTTCCGGAGCGGAAACCGAGTTGAAGGAAAAGTTCCGCAATCGCAGCAGCGGCTCGCAGCACTTGAGAACGGGCATTCAACTGGCGTTGCTGTATTTGAAGGAACACCGTTACGACGATGCCGAGGCGGTATTTCAAGAGATCGAATCGGCGAAGTTGCCCGGCATCCCCACCGATTTGCCCACCCTGCCCTCGATGGTGGCGAAGTTCGGCAAAGGCATCGTCTCGGCGTGGAAGGACAAACCGGCCGAATCGGTCAAGTATTTCGAAGAAGCCACCGCGAAGTTGCCGACGGCGCTGTACCGCAAGCGGGTGGAACCGTTCTTCTTCGAGAACACCGATTTTTCGCAGGCGATTTCCGAGGCGCTCAACCGCGATGCGGAAAACCTCGCCGCGAACAATCAAAAGATCCCGCAGAAATTGGAATGGCTCCGCACGCCCAGCGGTCTCATGGGCGGCCCGAAGTAACGAATGCAGCCCCCGTATAAACCAAGGTGGATTGTTGCTCGAGTTAGACCCTAGACTATGCGAGATGTGAACCAGTGCGAGAGCTTTGGAAATTCGAGCATGAACAGTGTTCCACAGTCGGTCAAACTCGCGCCGGAGTTTCACGACCTCCCACCCACCGTTCCCGCCATCGTGAAACCCCTTGGCAATCCACGTTCAAAAATGGCTTTCGGGGTTTCACTTCGGTTCCGTGATACTCTCACTCCACTGCTTCACACTCGACTCAAAAACGAAACGTTGATTGCGAGTAGCCTGCTTTTGCTCGGCTTGATCCCGACGATGGAATACGGTGGGCTGTTCGTCCGAATCTTCATTTTTCTCGGCTTCATCGGCGCCTACGGTTTGCTCAGTTCCGGCAAGCTTTTCACCCTGCGTCAACTCCGGAGCATCGAACTCGGCGTCACGGCGCTACTGATTGTGCAATCGCTCTACATGCCGGATCTTCTCATCTTGGAGAGCGCACGCAAAGGCGATTTTGTCACCGCGACGATGGAACGATTCTTCGCCACGGGCATTTGGGCCATCGTGGTGTCATTCCAAGGTATGTACTTGTTGTATTCTCGGCGAAGGGCGCTCGCGATTCTCGTCCCGATGAGCATCGTTCCAGAATTGAATTTTTACTTGTTATCGCTCTTCGAGCCCGCGGTCGGGGAAGCCTTCCGAGCGCCGCAGCACACTCTACCGTTCCCACTCATGTTCCTCGCGGCCATCGCGGGAGTGTACGGGGCCTATGCGATGAACTCGGTTCGCAAGGAGGCTTACGAAGCCAAAAAGGAGGCGTTCGACGCCAAAGAGTTGGGCCAATATCGCATCAAAGAAAAGTTGGGCTCCGGCGGGATGGGCGAGGTCTACCGGGCGGAACACAAACTGCTCAAACGGCCCTGCGCGATCAAATTGATCCGGCCAGATCTTGATGTCTCGGCGGCCACAATCGCCCGGTTCGAACGCGAAGTTCAAGCCACTGCGAAGCTCTCGCATTGGAACACGGTGGAGATCTACGATTACGGGCGCACCGAAGATGGAGTGTTCTATTACGTCATGGAGTTGCTGCCCGGCATGAGCCTGCAACAATTGATCGAACGATTCGGCCCACTCGATCCGGGGCGGGTGGTATTTCTACTCCGACAAGTATGCGCGGCCCTCGCCGAAGCCCATCAGCACGGGTTGATCCACCGCGATATCAAGCCGGGGAACATCATCGTGTCCCGCCGCGGCGGCCTGTTCGATGTGGTCAAGCTCCTCGACTTCGGATTGGTCAAAGATACCAGCGACCAATCCGCAGACGCGCAATTGACCCGGAACGAACACATCTGCGGTACCCCGGCATATATGTCCCCCGAACAATCCGGCTCTGCCCGGCTCGATGGGCGAACCGATCTCTACTCGCTGGGCGGCGTGGCGTACCATATGCTCGTGGGTGCTCCGCCGTTTGAAGCGAAATCGCCTTTCGAAGTGATGGTAGCCAATGCCCGCGATCCGCTCGTTCCCCCGATCTTGCGGAACACTATGATTCCCGAGGATTTGAATCGAGTGATCGTTCGATGTTTGGAAAAATCGCGGGACGCGAGGTACTCGAGCGCGACGGAACTCGATCGAGCCTTGGCCGAATGCGAATGCGCTGCAGATTGGAACGAAGCTCGATCCGCCGCGTGGTGGGGAGCCAAACCGAAGGAATCCTTGAAGTTGGAGCCGGTCGAGAATGGATCGCCAGTGCGGGAGTTCGATGAGCCGACTGTGTTGCTCCGCCCAAAGTAACGTGCGGCTTTCATTCCCCGGTGCTGCCGATGAATGCCGAATTCCGGATGGTGCCATCGTTTTCTACCGACACCAGAAAAGCCCGATCCGGTGGTTGCCCGTCGATCTCTCGGAAATACTCCTTGAGGCCGTGGCAGTAAAAATCGTTGCACGTGTCCGACCGCATATCTCGGCTCAGGCCGCAACCGTGGGGGCCGTGGAACACGCATGAGCCTTCGTAAGTTGTCTCGCCCAGGCGGGCCGCGTACGCTTCGAGGATTTCTTCGGATCGCATTCCGGGGTGGGCATCCCAGTACCGCCCAATTGTGCCAACAATCAAATACGCTTCCGTGTCACCATTTCTGCAGCAGGAACCTTTGCATTCGGTGCAAGCCCGTTCGATCACATTGGAGGTGATCGAAGTGGAAACAGCTTCGGTATTGGGAATGGGCGCACGCTCTCCAACTTCGGCGGAACCATCGCGCCCGATCGAGACTTTTTCGATCAAGAGCGCGAGCTTATCGAGAAACACCCGCTTCCGCTTTTCGGGGAGCGTCCCGATCGGTGCCGAGTAGGCCGGCACCATCGCCAAGGGATAGGCTCCCGGTTCGCGGATACCAATCTTTTCCGCATTGGCATCGCGGAGAGTGTGCATCTTCACTTTTTGTTCGGCGAGCTCGCGCTCGGCTTCGAGTTGTTTCAACCGCTCGGCGGCCTGCCTCTCATCGGCGCGGGTTCGAAAGCACTTCGGATCGGAGCAGAGACGGAATGGCAACTGCGAATGGGAGAGGGCGCGGTCGCAGACCCGACAGCGTTGCGATTCCGGGAGACAATTGTGTTTCCATTGACAGATCGAGTTGCCGCAAAGGTGACCCAGCCGCGCACGGTGGAGGGGCAACGGGGTATCGCAAATCGAACAAGTAT
>JBBQWA010000176.1:0-9347 GCA_038211045.1 Gemmatales bacterium | reverse complement strand
AGCGGCGCTTCTACGCACCGTAATCGATGTCTTCGACGTTGGCGCGGTGTTTCAAAATGAAGTCGCGGCGGCCCTCCACCTCGGTGCCCATCAACATTCGGAACATGCGCTCGGCTTGGATGGCGTCGTTCATCGTCACTTTAAGCATGGTTCGACGGACGGGATCCAGCGTGGTGTCCCAAAGTTCTTCGGGATCCATTTCGCCCAGCCCTTTGAACCGGGTGATCGTGAGGCCCTTTTCGCCGATGGCCCGGATCTTCGACACCACCTCGCGGAGGTGTTCGAGATCCGAGGAACTTTCGCCGTATTGCAAGCGGAAGCGCAAAGCCGGTTCGCGTCCCGCGATTCGGGGGAGCGGAATTAAATCGGCCGGTTCGAAGCCCATCTCGACGATTTTTCCCATGGCCTTGTTCAGGGCACGGATTTCGTGCCATTCATCGACGACGAAGCGGAAGCGGTCTTCGATCTCTGCGACCGCGGGGGTATTCGCGGCGGCGGCGGTGGGCATCGCCTCGCCCACGACCAGTTCGTGTTTCAATTCTTCGGATTGTTTGATTCGGAAAGAGTCCACGCGAACTTGCGAGCGTAAGAAGTATTCCTTTACACCCAAACGCACATGGAATTCGGGGAAGAAAGGTTCGTCCGGCGTGCGTTCACTCTTCGATGCCTTGTCAATGAACGAAGCGATCGAATGCCCCCGGCGTTCGAGGATCGCCACGGAGTTTTCTACCTCGGCCAACAGCGGGAGCAGTTGCTTCAGTTGTTCTCCGGTAAGAATCTTCTCCACGCTCCGCTTCTCGTAGGGCAGTAGCACAAGCGACGTATCTTTCATCCCGCGCCCCATCAGTTCGGTCGCCATTTCCTCGCGGGTTTGCACGAAGCGGGATTCCTTCTTCTGCGTCACTTTGAACAGCGGCGGCCGGGCCACGAAAATGCGGCCTTCTTCCACGAGTTTGCGCATCTGGCGGAAGAAGAACGTCAGCAACAATGTCCGGATGTGTTGGCCATCGACGTCGGCATCGGTGAGGATGACGATCTTGCCGTAGCGGAGCTTGGCGGTTTCCTCGGTGTTGCCGATATCCACGCCCACGGCGGAGATCAGCGCCGCGATTTCCGCATTCGCCAGCAGTTTCTCCATCTGGGCTTTTTCGACGTTCAACACCTTGCCCCGCAGCGGTAACACGGCTTGGTAGTGCCGATCGCGGCCGCTCTCGGCGGAACCGCCGGCGGAATCCCCTTCGACGAGGAAGAGTTCGGATTCGTCGCGGTTGCGGGTACTGCAATCCATCAGCTTGCCGGGAAGGCCACCCCCGCTGAGCAAGCCCTTACGCCCGGCGACCGCTTCGCGGGCCTTCTTCGCCGCGATCCGCGCTTCGCACGAAAGCATGATGCGCTTGCACATCTGAGCGGCTTCTTTGGGATGCTTTTCGAGATACTCGTTCAATTGTTCGTACACGACGCTGCCGACGAGGCCTTCCACATCCGGGTTCGTCAGCTTCACCTTCGTCTGCGATTCGAAATTCGGGTCGGGGTGGCTGATGCTGATAACGGCGGTGAGACCTTCACGGAAGTCTTCACCTTTAAGTTCTAACCCGTCCTTGAACAGGTTGTTCTTCTTGCCGTAGGCGGTGAGGGATCGCGTGATGCCGCCGCGGAATCCGGAAAGGTGGGTTCCGCCGTCGGGATTGTAGGCGTTGTTCGTGAAGCACAGTTCGCGCCTCATGTCGTCGCTGATGTATTGCAGACAGCAATCGACGGTGACGCCATTCACGGCACTCCGGAACGAGATCGAAGGGTGCCAAACCGTCTCTTTGTCATTCAAATACTTGACGTATTCGGCGATCCCCTCGTTCGAGAGGAACTTTTCGCTGCGGCCATCGCGCTCGTCGGTGATGGTGATGGCGAGGCCGCGATTCAAGAACGAGATTTGCTGGAAACGCCCGGCGAGTTTGTCGTAATCGAAGCCGAGTTCGCCAAAGATTTCGGGGTCGGGCTTGAAGCTGATACTGGTTCCGGAGACGCCGGGGGCGGTCGGGCCGATCACTTTCAACGGCGAACTCGCGTACCCCTTTTGGAATTCCATTTGGTACACTTTGCCATCGCGGCGCACTTCCGCTTCGCACCATTCGCTCAGCGCATTCATCGCTTTGGCGCCCATGCCGTGGAGGCCGGCGCTCACGCGGTACGCGGCGTTGTCGAACTTGCCCGAGGTGCCCGCGATGGTGAGGGCTTCTTCGAGGGTGCTCTTGCCGGTATCGGCCTTCACGCCGACCGGGATTCCGCGGCCGTCGTCGATGCAGGCGATGGAACCATCCGGGCGGATCACCACCGTGATATTCTTGCAGTAGCCCGCTAGGGCTTCATCGACCGAGTTGTACACGATTTCGTACACGAGGTGGTGCAACCCTTCCGAGCCGGTATTGCCGACGTACATGCCGGGGTTCTGACGGATGTGGGCGGCATCCTTCAGGGTCTTCATGTTGTCTTCGTTGTACGTCACTTCGGGTTCGTCGGGGGCGGTGCTCATGCGTAGTGCGATCCTGCGAGGTGTGCGTTTCAGCTTAGGAATTCTACGGTTTTTGAACGGGAAATATAGTGCGGAAAGGATGGGATTCCGATGCGAAAGCGGCGGGGCATCGTCCCGCCGAGTAGCGTTCGCTGCCAATCGCAACGGAGCTTGATTTCAGCATTTATCGAAATAGGATCGGGAGAATATTGGAGCCAAACCATGATAATCACATGCGAACGAGATATGTAACCGTTCACAGGTTTTGAATTGATCTTGCGCTATTTCGGAGAATCGTGCATTCTATCGGGATGGAACTACCTCCACTCGAACTCGAACCCGTGCTCGATTGCCCGCGATGTCGGCTCGTGATACCCATGCTCGAAGCGAGTCTGCTGGAACTCGAAACCAAACTCCGCGATCTCGAAGACTAGCTCAAGCCCCCGCCCCCGAAACGACCGCTCGAACCGCAAGCCCCCGCCCCGGCCAAGGCACCCACCGGCAAAAAACGCGGCGCCCGACCCTGCCACACGCCGCACCTGAAGAAGTAACTGCCCATCGAACGCGTTAAGGATTTCGTCCGATATATTCCCGGATGTTGCGACGCCTGCGACAAAACCTTGCCCGCCACCGCCGGCCCCAACGACCCGGCGCCGACGATCCACCATGGCGGAGTTGCCGAAGATCCTCGCCGAGATCACCCAGCACGAGGGGCATTCGCGCATCTGCATTTGCGGCCTCGTCACCCACGCTCCGGTGCCCACAGCATCGGCCCGAACCTCACCGCCGCCGTCGTCTACTTGGCCGGCAGCCACGGCATGAGCAAACGGGATGTCGAAGAAACCGTCGAGTGCCTCTTCGGCGTCCCCATCGCCCTGGGTGCGATTTCGAATTTGGAACGGTAAGCCACCGCCGCCTTGGAACCGTCTTACCGGGAAGCGCGGCACCACTTGGCCGAGGCCGAGGTGAAGCACCTCGACGAAACGGGCTGGAAAGAAGCGGGGACCAAGCGTTGGCTGTGGGTCGCGGCGTTGTCGAAGGTCGTGCTGTTCCCGATCGATCCGAAACGCAACCTCGACGCCTTGAAACTCCTGCTCGGCAAGCTCGCGGGCATCTTGGTGAGCGACCGCCGGTGCGTCTTCGACAACGGGGACGAAGGGTGCCGACAACTCTCCTGGGCCCATGTGAAGCGGAACTGGGACAAGCAGATCGAACGGGGCGGGCAGGCGAAGAAGTTGGGCGAACGCTGGCAGGCAACGCAGAAGGAAGTCTTCGAATTGTGGTACGTGTTCCGACTTCACCTACGCCGATTTCTTCGCGGGCATCGGCAGCGTCGGTTGAACGGAGATTTGACCCAAGAACTCGGCCCACGCTTCGCCGGGGCAGGGGTACTTCTCGGCGAGGTTGAGCAGGTCGCTGAGCAGTTCCGTGGCGTTGCCGTAGGGTTCCCCGGCCGTGGTGTTGCCGGGAACGTCGGCTTCGAGGCGGCGGAGCACATCGAGGAGCGGTTCGGGGAACGCCTTCGCCGCACGCCCCTTCTTCTTGGTTCCCAACTGGGACCAATAATGAGCCACTTGGCCGAACGCCCGCAGATCGAGATCGTAACTCGCTTCGCCTGTGTTTTTCTGGAGCAACCAAGGCGGTTCGCCGAAGCCGCCGAGTTTCAACGCCCCCGTAGGCATCAATGTGAACGCTTCGGTACTCAGGCGACCGTGCGTCAGCCCGGCTTTGTGGGCCGCTTCCACCGCGGCGGCGGCTTCGATCACGAGTTGCAGCCAGATGCCGGGCACCGCCGCACCGATGGGCCACTCCGAAGCCGGGATGCCGCTGGCGTATTCTTGCACCACGGCGGGGCGACCCTGAATTTCCAACACTTCGTGCGTGGCGATCAATCCGGGGTGCGTCGCATCGGCGGCGGCGGCGAAACGCTGGCGGTATTCGTCCGGCCGGGTGGCGTCGTTCATCTCGGCATCGCCGAGGATTCGCAACACGCAGGCTTCCGAGGGGCGTTCCGGATCGAACACGCGGTAAACGGCTTCGCGGGGTGTGGCCCGAACGCGGTCGATCACGCGGAAGCGGCCTATCACCAAGGCTTCGAGATTCCCGGCTTCGATGAGCGCGAGTTGGTACAGCGAAATCGCCCCGCTGGAGAGCAGCACTTGCCGGAGCGTTCGCCGTTGCCGTTGCGCCTCGGCCCACAAATCCCGGATCGTTTCGGCTTCCACGAGTTCGAGCGATTGCAGCAGTTCGCCGAGTTGCTTGTCGCCGGGGTCGAGGGAGAATGCGGCTTCGGGTACGAATTCCGCTTCCGATTCCCAACGTTTCAGCGTCGGCTTGGGGGCGTGCGAACGTTCCTCGGCGAGGTCGCGAAGTTTCTTGCGGTACCACTCCCGCATGTCGTTCAAATGGGCTTCGATCCGAATGCGGCGGGTCGCTACGTCGTCTTGTTGGAGTTGGAGTTCTTCCATCCGGCGGGTGAGTTCCCCGGCGGTCGCTTCGGTCTTGCGGCCGGCCACCGCGAGATCGGCCTTCTTCTGTTCGATGCGGTATTCGCTCCGGGCCATGGTCGTGCGGAGTTCGCCCACGCGGGCTTGCCAATCGTGCAACTGTTGGCGGAACTCGGCCACCGCGATGCGGTGTTCCCCCTTGGCCCGATCCAATTCCTCTTCGCGGTTTCGTATCCGCTCGGCTTCCGACCGCAACTCGTACCGCAGTGCGTCCAAGGCTTCGCGAGATTGCCCGGCATAGGTATGCAGTTCCGCCAATTGCCCTTTGAGAATCTCGCGGGCGGAGTTCAATTTCTCGAATGTGAACTTGGCTTGATCTTCGAGTTCCGGAGCTTGCTCCCGCAGTTGTTGAATCTCGGCGGCGGCCCGGAGGCGATACGTTTCCAGATCGCGACGGATCGAAAGGCTCTGTTCCAACAACCCGGCTTGTTCCATCTCGAATTGTTGCTTTTGCTCAAACGCGGCCTTGCGGCCCGCCGCAACGGTTTGACCCACCACCCGCAATCGTTCGATCTGCCGGGCGAGCGAAGCTTCCCGCTCTGCGATTCCCTCGCCTAGCTCGGCCAAGGCGCTTTCCCGTTCGCCGAGTTCCTTGCCTTGTTCCGCGAGGGATTGATCGAGCCGATCCCGTTCTTGGGCGAGTTCGGCCCGCAAACGCTCGGTCGAATGTTTGTCGTCGGTCAAGCGGGCATTGAGTTCGTCCAACTGTTTGCTGCGGCCGGCCAATTCCTCGGAGCGTTTGCGCAGCGTTTCTTGGAACGCGGCCCGGGCCTGATCGCTTTCCAGCACTGCGTTTTCCCTCTCACGGAGGGCCGAGCGGTCGGCTTCTAGGCGTTCGCGGAGATCGAACACTTGGTTCGTTTTCGCTTTCAGCATCGCCGTTTGTTGGGCGATGTCCGCCGAACGGCTATCGAGTTCGGCTTCCTTTTGGGCGATGCGGTGCATCTCGGCGAGGAAGGCATCCTTCTGCTGTTGGAGTTCGCCGAAGGCGGCATCCAGCATCGCGGTGCGGCGCTCGAATTCCTTCACTTCGCCATCGCCGATGCTGCGGGCGGAACCGAGGGCCGTGCGGATCTCTTCGCTTTCGCGGAGCCGATCTTCGATTTCCTTTTGGGAAGCGTCGAGCCGGCCACGATCCGCCGCGAGGGCCAAGGTTTCGCGTTCCTGCTCATCCCGCTGCCGTTCGATCTGCGCTTCTACGATGGCTAACGAAGCTTGTTGCGTTTCGAGTTCGGAGGAACGTTCTGCGAGTTGCGAAGCCCGGCTATCGAGTTCGCCCTTCAACCGTTCCAACCGCTCGGCTTCCGCCGCGTTCGTTTGTTGTTCCACCTCGGCGAGCGTCATGTGTTCTTCGAGTTCCGCGGCATCCCGTGCGAGTTGTTGAACCCGTTGATCCACTTCCTCGGCACGGCGGTCGATGGCCTGCTGGCGTTCGTCGGCGGTCGCTTGCCAGCGTTCGATCTGCATGAGTTCGTCCGAGTAGCGATCCTTGCGGCCGTCTTCCTCGGATCGCAGGGTTTGCAGGCGTTCCTCGGTGCGTGCCAGTTCCCCTTCGCGGGCCAACAGCAAGCCTTCGCGTTCGTGGTAGCGTTCTTCTTGCCAGCGGCGTTCGCCTTCGAGGGCGGCGCGTTCGCGCTTCAGTTCGTCCCGCAGGTTTTCCAGCGATTGCCGTTGGTGCGTGAGATCGCGGAAGCCGTGATCGAGTTGGGCACGCTCTGCGATGAGCGTGGCCATCTGCGGTTCGAAGGTGTTCACTTCGCGGGCCAACTGTTCGCGGCGTTGGCTCGCCTCGGCTTCGAGTGCGTTCAGCTTCTCGGAGTACTTCACCTCGGCTTCCATGTGCCTGCGGCGGTACTCCCCTTCCACATCGGCCACCCGCCGCGCCACTTCCGCCGCGACATACTCTTGCAATCGCCCGGCTTCGCCGTCGAGTTCCGTACGCCGGCGGGTGAATTCGGCTTCAAGCTCGGCTTCACGTTGTTGGAACGCGGAGGATGCATCTTGAATCGCATCCTGCATCTGCCCGAGTTGGCCCCGGCGTTCGCGGTACTGGGCGAACAACGATTCGCGGATTTCCGCGAGTTCTTCCCGCACGCCGTAGAGTTCGTTCTCCTTGGCTTGCACGTCGGCTTCGCGCTTGGCCAGCCAATGCTCGCGCTCGGCTTGTTTGGTGCCCGCCGTCACCGATTCCTGCATCCGGCGAACTTCGGTTTCCACTTCCTGCCGGCGACGATACCAAGTTACACGATCCGCTTCGAGTTCCTTGGCTTGTTCGGCGAGTTGAAGCTTCAAGGAATCGAGGGCTTGGCGCTCTTGCGAGTAATCCGCTGTGAGAGCGGGAACCTGGCGAGCCGAGGCTTTCTTTTCGAGGAGCGGGGTGAACGCGGGCTTCACGTGCCCTTTGGGGTGCAGGTTCACCACGATATCGGCGGAACCGATGGCGATGCGATCGCCCGGGCCGATCTTTACGGGGGAAGTGCCTACGAGCGGCACACCGTTGTGCAGGATGGGGAAGGCCGGGGCCAAACGGCGGAACGATACGGCCTGCTCGGTGCGGGTGAACTGGCAGATCACCGGTGGCAAATGGGCACCGGGAAGCCGGAGATCGCAGCCCTCGGCTCCGCCGATGAGCATTTCGCCCCGTTGCAGATCGAACGAAAGGGAACGGCCGGTGCCCACGCGGGCATCGAGGCGAACCTCCGGCAGGCCGGAATCGGCGTCGGGTTGCGGCGGGGCCAGCGGTGGTATGGGGGCCATCATGCGGTGCGTCGGCGTCCTGCCGTGGGGGTGCATCCGAGCGAGTTTGTACTATGCGGGCTATTGGAACGGAATTGCGAACGGCGTGCAAGGCCGATTTGGAACAGAGTGTACCTCTGGATTTCGGCAGTCAGCCGGTAAACCCACCCCCCTGCCCCCTCCCCGTAGCGGAGAGAAGGGTAAAAAGGCCCACGGATTTGCAACCCTCTCCGCTTCGGGGAGGGTGGTCGGCGCAGCCAACCGGGTGGGGTGCCGAAAACGAAAGGTGCACCCTTGGAACGCGTGTCATAGGTGGAAGCCGAGCGGTGGTTAATTTTCTACCCTCTCCCCGATGGGGAGAGGGTCGCTGCGACCAACGGTCGCGGCGGGGAGAGGGGATTGGAAAAGCCTCGGAAAGCCCCTCTCCCCGCATCTCGCTACGCTCGATGCGACCCTCTCCCCAGCGGGAGAGAGAGTAAAACAAGAACTGCCGCTCGCCTATGCCCGATACAATTCCCCTATGCCACTCCCCAAACTCCTCATCACGCTCGGCGATGTCGCGGGCATCGGCCCCGAAGTCGTTGCCAAGGCCTGGCCCGTACTGTTGGAACATTGCCAACCGATGGTCGTCGGTCATCCGGCGTTTCTGCCGCTGGATATTCCCTGCGTCAATCCTTCCCACGCCGATTTGTCGAACGTCCGCCCCGGTGTAGTCTCCGCTGAGGCGGGGCGGGCCGCATACGATTGGCTCTGCTACGCCATCGACGAATGCTTGGCAGGGAGGGCCGATGGCATTGTGACGTGCCCCCTGCATAAGGAAGGCTTGCACGCGGCGGGCGTTCCTTTCCCCGGCCACACGGAAATCTTGGCGGAACGATGTGGTGCGAATTTTCAACCCGCTCCCTCAAGGGGAGAGGGTGAAAATCCTCGACCGCACGCGATGCTCCTCTACGACGACGCCTTGCCGCTCGCGGTCGCCCACGTCACGCTTCACCGTTCGCTGCGGACTGTGTTCGACCACATCACAACGGAAACGGTTCTCGATAAGATTCGCCTGCTCCACGGCATCCTGCCGAAGCTCACCGGTAGGCCCGCCCGCATCGGAGTGGCAGCACTCAACCCGCACGGCAGCGACGGCGGCCTCTTCGGCGACGAAGAGGAACGCATCCTCAAACCGGCGATTGCTGCCGCGGTTGCGGAGGGCATCCACGCCGTGGGGCCGATCCCGTCCGATGCGATCTTCCTGCCGAAGTATCGTTCCCAACTCGACGGCATCGTGGCGATGTACCACGATCAAGGGCACATTGCGATGAAACTGCTCGGCGGCCGCCGGGCCGTGAACATCACGGCCGGGTTGCCCATCGTGCGTACCAGCGTGGCCCATGGCACCGCCTACGACATCGTCGGCCAAGGCATTGCGGATGAATCGAGCCTGATCGCGGCAGTAAAAGTGGCGGCGCGGTTGGTGTGTCAGACTTCGGTGGGATATCATCACTTCAACCACACTGGCGAGCCGGGAGCGTGAGCGACCGGAGCAAATCCCAATGGGCATCGTCGAACAATCAGTGCAAACCTCCGGTCGCTCACGCTCCCGGCTC
>JBBQWA010000175.1:0-9364 GCA_038211045.1 Gemmatales bacterium | reverse complement strand
ATGCCGCAGTTCGGCGAACCGAATCTCCGCCACCTGCCGGATCTGTTCGCGAGCTTGGACAAAGTGAAGCCTGCCGGGATGGTGATGCCGAAGCTCGAAGGCCGAACCCCGAAGGAGCAGGAACGGGAGAAAGAGCTCCGTGCCGGCGGCCGCGAATTACTCGGCGACAAGGGGTTGAGCTGCATTGCCTGCCACTCGTTCAACGGCAAGGTAGCGAGCAAGAACGGCATCGAGTTGATGACTTCCACCCAACGGCTCAATCCGGACTGGTTCTACAATTTCCTCCTCGATCCCAGTGCATTCCGCCCGCGCATCGTGATGCCGACTGCGTGGTGGAACGGAGTGGCGGCGCACAAGACAATATTGAACGGCGACACGCACGCACAAATCGAAGCGATCTGGTACTATCTGTCGCTGGGCACCTCCGCGCAAGATCCCTCCGGAGTTCGGAATGTCGATGCTTTGCTTAGCGTGACCGACGCCGCGCGGACGTACCGTGGCCGGAGCAACGTCGCAGGGTTTCGCGGCATCGCCGTCGGCTTCCCGGAGAAGTGGAACTACGCGTTCAACGCCGAGACGGGCACGCTCTCCGCCATCTGGAAGGGCGACTTCGTGCGGGTGAACCGGGGCGGGCAGGGATCGGGCAACTTCAACCCGGCTGTCAAGCATGTCCAACTCGCGCAAGATGTGACGTTTCACGACCTGCCGGACGAGAAAACCGCATGGCCTTTGCGCCCCGTGATGTCGAAGGCAGCGCCGGTGAACTCCGATCCGCTGTACCCCAAGAACCTCGGCTATCAGTTCAAAGGGTATCAGACCGACGACGCCGGGGTTCCCACGTTCATGTACCTCAGCGGCGAGATTGTGATCGAAGATCGCACGGCTCCGGAGAAGGCCGACAAGAACCCGCGCCTCGTGCGGACGCTCTCGTTCGACTCGCCTACCGCCCGCACCGTGTGGTTCCGAGCGTTGACGGGCAAGGTCGAAGCCGAATCGAAGACGCAGTTTAAGACGGGTGAACTCCGGTTGGTGATACCCGAAATGACGACAGTGCTTCGACCCACTGCCGACACGAAAGCGTCGGAACTGCTACTGAAACTCGAGATACCCCAAGGCAAATCCACGCGGAGCCTCACGTATGAAATCCTTCCGTAACGCAAGGGCAGCGCTGCTCGCGGGCTTCCTCCTCACGCCTTCGCCAATCCACGCCGAGGACTTGGGCGGGAAGTGGGGCACCGAGGAGCGCGAGCGCGAGTTCTACCCCATCATCAACATTCCGATCCCCAAGGATCTGGTGATCGAGGCGGGTGCGTTCTGCCCGTTGCCCGACGGACGCTTGGCGGTCGGCACCCGCCACGGCGAGATTTACATCATCAGCGGCCTGGATGAGAAGAAGCCGAACCCCAAGTACCATCTCTACGCCACCGGCTTGGATGAGATCTTCGGCCTCGCATATAAGGATGGCGCGTTCTACGTTACGCAGAGTTGCGAACTCACCCGCGTGACCGACACCAAGAAGGACGGTAAAGCCAACCGCTTCGAGTGCCTCTCGGATGCATGGGGCTACGCGAACTACCACGAATACGCCTTCGGCACGAAGTTCGACCCGGAAGGCAACCTCCAAGTCGCGCTCGGATTATCGAACTCCTACGATTCATACGCACTCTTCCGCGGCTTCGTAATGCAAGTGTCGAAGGATGGCAAGACGAAGGCGATCGCAAGCGGGTTACGCAGCCCCGGCGGCATCGGGCCGAACGAACACGGGGCACTCTTCTACATCGAGAGCCAAGGGCCGTGGAATTGTTCGTGCAGCTTGAAGGCGGTCACGCCCGGCAGCTTCATGGGCCACCCGGCCAGCTTCAACTGGTACAAGTACGCGCCGGAGATGGGGCCGGTGCCGACGATGCCGAAGTCCGGATCGCGGATCGTCACCGAGAAGGAGCGGGTGAAGGAACTCACGCCCTACGCGGTGGTGTTCCCTTACATCCGCATGGGTCGCTCGATCACCGGGTTTGTGGTGGATCGCACCAAGGGCAAATTTGGGCCGTTCGAGGATCAACTCTTCATCGGCGATTACACTCAATCGATCCTCATGCGGGCGACGACGGAGAAGGTGAACGGCGTGTGGCAGGGGGCGTGCTATCCGTTCCGAGAAGGGTTGTCCACGGGCATTTTGAATGTCGAATTCACGCAGGGCGGCAACCTGTTGTGCGGCGGCACGAACCGAGGTTGGCCGGTGCGGGGCATGAAGCCGTTCGGCCTGGAACGTTTGGATTGGAGTGGCAAAATGCCGTTAGAGATCCAACGCATTACGATTAAACCGAACGGCTTCAAGATCGCGTTCACGAAACCGGTCGATGCCGCAACGGGCGGCGATCCGAAGGCGTACAAGCTCGGCACGTTCACCCACCCGTACCACGGTGGATACGGTGGCCCGGAGATCGAAAAGACCACGCCGGAGGTGAAGGCCGTGGCACTTGCTGCCGACGGCCTCAGCGCCACGATCACGCTGGAGAATTGGAATCGCGGGCACGTTTACGAGTTCGACCTCGGCGCGATGCGATCCCGCGACAAGGACGAACTGCTCCACCGCAACGCCTACTACACCGTCAACGAAATCCCCACCGCGAAGTGACGGGGATGGCTTTTGATTTCGGCGTACGTAACTGGCAACCCCCGTCATTCCCGCGTAGGCGGGAATCCACATATTGATATCTCCTAGGATTCTGCTGGATTCCCGCCTTCGCGGGAATGACGGGCTTAGGTTGATTCCACAGGCAACCGAAACATCGTGACACCAGAAGTGACTGTTCGCTGACATTACTTGCCAAGGATTCACCATGCTATTGCCCGTTTCGCACCTCGCTCTTCTCACGCTCGTCGCCATTGGCGGGCCATTATGTGCCGCCGACCACCCCGTGCCCGAAAGTCCGTTTTGGCTGACGTACCCCGGCGAGGACGGGCCGGGAAAGGGGAAGCACATCGTCTTCATCGCCGCCGATCAGGAATACCGCAGCGAGCAAGCGTTGCCGATGCTCGCGAAAATGCTGGCCAAGCACCACGGCTTCCACTGCACCGTGCTGTTCAGCGTGAACGAGAAGGGCGAAGTCGATCCCACCATGAAAGTCCGCGAGCAGGACAAGACCATCACGCACAACGTTCCCGGCTTGGAACATCTGGAGAAGGCCGATCTCGTCGTCATCTTTAGCCGATTGATTTCGCTGCCGGAGAAGCAAATCCAATACATTTACAAGTATCTCGATTCGGGCAAACCGATCATCGGTATCCGCACGGCGAATCACGGGTTCATCGGCTTCGATTACAAGAAGGACGGCAAGAAGATCAATTTCGGCGAAGACATCCTCGGCGGTTCGTTCCGGGAACATCACGGCCGCTGGATGGCGGATTCGACGCGGGGGATCATCGTCGAGAAGAACAAGGATCACCCGGTGTTGAAGGGCGTGACCGATGTGTGGGGGATGAGCGATGTGTACCGCACCTTCAAGAAAGGCGATAGCCTACCCGAGGCCTGCACGCCGTTGCTCGATGGCCAACCATTGATGGGCCGTAAGCCCGATGACGCGCCGAACTCGAACCTGATCGCGCTTCCCGTGGCGTGGGCGAAGCCGTGGATCAACGACAAAGGCAAAACGGCAAGGGTTTTCCACTCAACGATGGGCAGTGCAGAGGACTACCAGAACGCCGGCCTTCGGCGGTTGACCGCGAACGCGGTATACTGGTGCCTGGAGATGGAAGAGAAGATCGACCCCAAGTCGAATGTCGATACCGTGGGTGAGTACAAGCCGCTGGGCAGTGGTTTCAACTACGAGAAGCTCAAAGTCGTGCCGCGCAAACCGAGCGACTACAAGTGAAGCTCGTACCCACGAATGGGAAAGCGATAACTACCATGAAGAAGCCGAAGGTTGTTTCACCTTCGCCCGATTGGCGAGGCGAAATGCTCATCCGAGCCGCCGATCCGGAAGTGATCGAGGAAGTGAAATGGGGGAAGCCTTCCAATCCGGCGGGTGTGCCGGTGTGGTCGCACAGGGGAATCCTTTTTACCGGCGAAACATACAAGTCTGCAGTGAATATGACCTTTGCCAAGGGCACTTCGCTTCCCGATCCCTCCGGTCTGTTCAATTCCAGCCTCGAAGGCAACACGCGGCGTGCCATCGATTTCCACGAAGCCGACGTGATCGATGAAGCGGCGCTGATGGAACTGATTCGTGTCGCCGTGGTTCTCAACACTTCTGCGAAACCCGAGAACTCTTGATCGTACATTGAACCTTCAATGGCGCACTGTCGGGAACTCCCGGCGCAATCGTCGTTCGCGCTTCTACCCGAAACATTCCCGCGAATTCGCCAAAAGACCTCGCCTCTCCCGTTTGCCCCGGCGTTGTTACGAGTTATAATCGAGAACATCGGTCGCGGCACCGCGGGCTTCTCAGCTTCCGTAACCGATTCGAACCCTTCGGAATTTCACCATGCCACTCACTTCCAAACGCCCCCAGCCCGCAGAACTTCCCCAGGGTTCCATCGTAGCGACGCTCGCCGAGCGGCCGCAGGTCGATTTTGAACTGGCCTTCTACACCGGCATACTCAATAGCCTGCCCGATTATTCCGATGTGCTTCGGGCGCAATCGGCCAACTTTACATTGAAGGGCGAATTCGAGGAAGGCCTGCGCGTCGATCAAACGCTCGCCGAACTCCGACCCGGCGATCCGGATATTCATTACAACCTCGCGTGCCGCTACGCATTACTGCACCAACCGGATTTGGCGTTGGACGAATTGAACCGCGCCGTGACCCTTGGCTACCGCGATTTCCGGTATATGCTCCAAGATCGCGATCTCGAATCGATCCGTAAAGATCCCCGCTTCCGCACGCTCATCCGCAAACATGCCGACCGATGAACCCCGTCCTTTTTTCCGACCCATCTTCTTCGGCCGCCCGCGCCGCGTTCGCCGATAAAGCACGCGCCCTCATCGATAAAGTTTGCACGGTCGCCGAGGCGGTGAACCGTTTGGTACACGATGGGGATTACTTTGTGAGTGGCGGCTTCGGCAGCAATCGCATCCCCGCGGCGGTCATCCACGAGATTCTCCGTCAGCGGAAACAAAACCTCCGTTTCGCGGGGCATACTACAACGCACGATTTCGAGTTGCTCTGCGCGGGGAATCTGAACGGCCGCGGCAAAACTCTCGCTGCGGTGGATATTTCGTACATCCTCGGCCTCGAAGCCCGCGGCCTTTCGGCCCACGCCCGCCGGGTGATGCAATCGGGCGAAGTGCAAACGGTGGAATGGTCGAACTACGCGTTGGCTTTGCGATTCGCCGCCGCCGCGATGGGTGTGCCGTTCCTTCCACTCCATTCCATGCTGGGCACCGATACGGAAAAGTTCAGCTCGGCCCAACGCATCTACTGCCCCTTCACCGGCGAACAATTGCTCGCGGTGCCGGCGTTGTACCCGGATGTTGCCGCGATTCACGTTCACGAAGCGGATCGCTACGGCAACTGCCGATTCACTGGTACGAGCGTGGCCGACTTCGATATTGCCCGCGCGGCGAAGCGACTCATCATCACCTGCGAACGTTTGGTGCCGCACGAAGAAATGCGGCGCCGACCGCACCTCACGCAGATTCCGTTCCTGTGCGTGGATGCCGTGTGCGAGGTGCCCTTTGGCAGCTATCCGGGGAACATGCCGGGGGAATACTTTTCGGATGAAGAGCATCTGAAAGCGTGGCTCACCGCGGAAGCCGACCCGGGAACGTTCCAACAGTTCGTGGAAGACCACATCGACGGCGTGCCCGATTTCCAAGGTTACATCGAAAAATGCGGCGGCCTGAAACGGATGCAACAACTCCGCCATCGCGAGTTGCTCCTCACGCACGGGTATTGAAGCGAGTTGCGGTTGCGGCATATGATGATGTCAAGCGAGGTGAATCATGTTGCAGTACAAAGCCGGCTATAAGTTCGTAGACGGGGGCGTCCACGCTCAAGTGCTGGACTTCCCCGCCGCAATCACTTGCGGGAGCGATTTGGCGGAAACGAGGCAATTGCTCGCCGGGGCACTGATCGACGTTACCGAAACTTGCGTGGAAGAAGGCCAAATTCTGCCGACGCCAAATGAGCTTGCGTACGATCCGGAGATGGACATCGAAGAGCCAATTTACCTACACTTGCAAGCGAGCATCAATTTTACGGAAGCTCCTTCGGGTGTGATCGCACGATGAAACCCTAAACGTTAATCAAACACCTCACGAATTGCGGTTGCGTTCTTTTGCGGGTGGGCCGCAGCCATTCAGTTTGGGTGAACCTAATCAACGGAAATCAAACCGCAATACCCTGATACCGGGACGTAAACGACTTCACGGCGAAAGTCATTTGCAAACAGCTCGGCGTTCCTATTCCGTAATTCATTTGGAATTCCCAATGCCCAAGAAGATTGATTGGCTTTACGCCCGCAAGTCGTGCGTTACCTGCCAGAAGGCGAAAGCCTACACCGAGGGAGCCGAAATCGAAGTCGGCGAAACGGTCGATGCCAACAAAACCAAAATCGGGCCGGACGATGCACTGGCTCTTCTGCAATCGAAGGCGATTACCAAAGTCGTGGCATCCAAGGGGAAAAACACCATCAAGCTCGACCTGAAAAAGGATGCCCCCGAAAACGAAATCATCCTCGCCAGTATCATCGGCCCGACCGGGAACCTCCGGGCACCCACGGCGATCATCGGCAAAACTCTCCTCGTCGGCTTCAACGAAGAGAGCTATCGGGATGTTCTCGGGGTGTGAACCGATACAACACCCGCTATGAAAATCGTTTCGCTCGAAGCCCGGCAAATTCGCGTTCGCCTCAAACGCCCGGTGAGGCACGCCTCGCATTCCCGCACGGAAACCGAGAACATCGTCGCCGTGTGTAAGCTCGCCGATGGTTCCCTCGGCTACGGCGAAGGGGTACCGCGCGATTACGTGACTGGCGAAACCATTGAATCCTCGTTGGAGTTACTGAAGGCCACCGATTGGGCCGAGCAATTCCGGCCGACCAGCGATTTTGCCGATGCCGTGGCGATGGCCGAAAAGTTGGCCGTGAAGCCCGTACCGGCGGACGATCGCAAGTGTCACGGCAACGCCGCACGGTGTGCGGTGGAACTCGCCGTGCTCGACGCTTACGGCCGTTTCTACGGCGAACCTTTGATGAACATCGCGCGAATGCTTACGCCGAATCTTTATGAGCCGCGCGAGAGCGTCCAGTACAGCGGGGTGATCCTCAGCGGGAAACCGCTGAAAATCCGGGCCTTGGCGATGATTTACCGCATCCTCGGTTTCCGCCACGTGAAGGTGAAAGTCGGGGTGGCCGGGCAAGACGATCCGAAGCGTTTGAGAACGATTCGTCGCTGGGCCGGAGGTAAGATCGCACTACGGATCGATGCCAACGAAGCGTGGCCGGCGAATGAGGCGGCGGAGCGAATCCGGGAATTGGAACCGTTCCGTATCGCCAGTGTGGAACAGCCGATCGCCCACGAAGCGGTTGCGGAACTCGCCGAGATTCGCAAACGGATTCAATCGCCCATCATGCTCGACGAATCGTTGTGCGGGATGATCGATGCCGAGCGGGCGGTGCAGGGGAGTTGGTGCGATCTCTTCAATATCCGCCTTTCCAAGTGCGGCGGCTTCATTCCCTCCCTGCGATTGGCCGAGTACGCGGTAGCGAATAACCTCGGCTACCAACTCGGTTGCCAAGTCGGCGAGACTGGAATTCTCAGTGCCGCCGGGCGACAGTTCGCCTGCTCGGTGAAGGATCTCTTCGCGGTCGAAGGATCGTTCGATCGACGTTTGGTCGAAGATGCCCTTACTAAGGAAGATCTCACTTTCTCCAAGCGCGGCGGAGCGGCGCCGATGCTCCCCGGTTGCGGCCTCAGCGTGCGGGTCGATCCCGTCAGGCTCGATGCGGTGACGGTTCGCCGGGAGGTGCTGTTCGGTGGATGAGCAACTCATCAGCTTTCGAGCGTCCGACGGGTACGCATTCTACGTTCGCCGGTATTTCTCCATGGGAAATCCGAGAGGGCGGGTGCTCTATTTTCACGGCATTCGCAGCCACGGCGGTTGGTACGCACGGAGTTGCCGCGAACTCGCGGCGGCCGGGTACGAAGTGCATTTCCTCGATCGACGTGGCTCCGGGTTGAACACCTCGCATCGCGGTGACGCCCCGAGTTTCCGACGTTTGCTCGACGATGCAATCGAATATGGCATGGAATTGCGAACGCACCGGGCCGGGTTGCCGATGTTCGCGGCGGGAATTTCTTGGGGGGGCAAGTTGGCCCTCGGCATCGCGGCGCGGAAGCCGGGCTTGTTTCAAGGCGTAATGCTCATCGCACCGGGATTGATGCCGCGGATTCACCAGCCGCTCGCACGGCGGTTGCGGGTCGCACTCACCCGAATCTTCCGGCCCGCAAAACTCTTCGATATTCCTTTGAACGAACCGGAATTGTTCACGGCGAACCCCGATTGGCAACGGTTCATCGGCAACGATCCGCACGGGTTGAATCAGGCCACGGCCCGTTTCCTCTTCGAGAGTTTTCGGTTCGATATTTATTTGAAACGAATGGCGGGAAGGGTGAAAGTGCCGGTGTTGTTGCAACTCGCCGAGCACGATCGCATTCTCGATAACCCCGCAACGCGGGGTTATCTGGCAAGATTGAACTGGGCTAAGAGCATCGATGTGATCGATTATCCCGGTGCGCACCACACCCTCGAATTCGAGGGTGTGGAACATGAGTTCGTGCGCGATATGGTGCGGTGGATGGAACGCAGACTACCGAACTCGGATCGCTCCGCTACTTCACCGTGAATTCCCGTTCCACGGTTTTCGCGATGACTGCGCTCGTGACGGGTTGGAACTCGTCCACCTCGAAGGCTTCGCCGACGCGGTTGCCGCAGACGTCTTCCAGTCGTGTATCGATCACCAGTTTGTATTTCCCGGGCTTCCACGCCGTTGCCGTGGTGCCGAGGGTCACGCCGGTTTGATACTTATTCGCAAGGGATTGAAGTTCGATTCGCTTCCCGGTGGCATCGATCACCCAGATCAATCGTTCCGATAATGCTTTGTCCAACGGCTTCTCGAATTTCACTACCAACTGCGTTCCCTTCGTCGGCGGAGTGATCGTCCACTTGACCGGGTCAATTGGGGTTTCGTCCGGCGGGCCGACCTCGAAGGAATAGGTGAACTTCTCTTTCAATGGGAAGCCGAGGGCGTCGGGCCACGCGGTATCGATGGTAAGCGTATGCTTCTTCCCCTCGATGAGGATCGGCCCGGCTTCCTCGCGCGGCTTCAGGCCGCGCTTGACGCGGGCCGGATCGAAGAGGA
>JBBQWA010000174.1:0-9502 GCA_038211045.1 Gemmatales bacterium | reverse complement strand
TTGGAAAAGCTCCTCGCCATCGGCGAGGCCAATCTGAAACGCGACCGCGAATTGTTCATCGCCACGGCGAAGAAGATCGACCCGAAGGCGACGCCAGAAGCGGTGCTGGCCAAGCTCACCGAAGACTTCCCCAAGCCGGACGACTTGGTGGGAGCCACCCGCAGCACCATCGAACGCACACGGAAGTTCCTCATCGACAAGAAGATCTGCACGGTGCCCAGCGAAGTGCGGCCGACCATCGCCGAGACGCCGCCGTTCATGCGCACCGGCGGCTTCGCCTCGATGGATACACCGGGGGCCTACGAAACCAAGGCGACGGAAGCGTTCTACTACGTTACCCCGCCGGAAAAGGAATGGGACGCGTTGAAGAAGGCCGAGCACATGCGGCAGTTCAACAAAACCGGTCTGGACGTCATCACGATCCACGAAGCCTACCCCGGCCACTACCTCCAATTCCTCAACGCCAAGCAGTACCCCACGAAGGTGCGCAAGCTCTACACCTGCGGCACGAATGTCGAAGGCTGGGCACATTACACCGAACAGATGATCATCGAGGAAGGATACGGCAACGGCGACCCGAAATACCTGCTCGCCCAACTCAGCGAAGCCTTACTCCGCGATTGCCGGTACGTGGTTGGCATCAAGTTGCACACCGAAGGTTGGACGGTCGAACAGGGGAAGAAGTTTTTCGTGGAGCAGGGGTTCCAAGAACCGGAAGTCGGCTTCCAAGAAGCGCGGCGTGGCACGTACAACCCGACGTACTTGTACTACACGCTGGGCAAGTTGCAGATCTACAAGTTCCGCGAGGACTACAAGAAGGCGAAAGGCAAGGATTTCAACCTGATGCGGTTCCACGACGACTTCGTCAAGCAGGGCGGCCTGCCGATCAAGCTGATCCGCAAGATCATGCTTCCGGGGGATACAAGCCCGAGCTTGGAATAGTTTGTAGTGGTTCGTCTAACGTTTGCTGTCGGTAGTGGGCCACCATACTCCTCCGCGCCGACGACGCCCACCCGGACGGTCGCCGCACCGATGCCGAGATCGCCGACGAGGTCGGCGTCTCGGTTCGCCAACTCGAACGCCTACGAGAGCCTCATCGAATCGGAGTTGGAAAAATTGTGCCCGTTGCAAAAGGCGTGCCCGTGGAGAGTGAGTTTGTAGAGGAATGATTCCCTGAGACCCCGGGGCTGGGCGGTACCCGAGTTGAACATTTCAATTCTCATTCTTGGGCAAAAAATTACCCGCGTCGGACGCGATCAGTTCCTCGCAAAGCGGATTCTCAGGAGGATGCGGTTCAATTCCCTTGGTTGTGTCATCCGTGGTTTCCCGCGGTACGAAATGTGCGAAGTCCACTTCACTATTCGTTCCCCGAAAGAGCAATCCTATGCAAGCTTCCAATGTTTCGGAATCCACCGAGTCGTCGGTCATCGCTCAGTCGGACAAAGTGATGGGCGTGGTCAACGATTACAACACCCTCGATGCGCTCCTCGCGGCCTTGCGACCGCTCGACGTGGGAAAAGTCGAATTCCTGATCGGGCCGAGCGGCGCGGAATACTTGGAACGCCGTGAAGATTCGCTCAAAGGATTGTTGGACTTTTTCTTGGGCGATCAAGAATCGGAAGCCCGCAAGCGCTACGCGATCGAAATCGAAAAGGGCCGCATCGTGTTCGGGGTGCCGGCCCGCTCGGCGAGCAAAGCAGAGATCGTGAAAGCCGCACAATCCGTCGGAGCGGAGTTGATCCTGCATTTCGGAACTTGGGTTCACGAAAGTTTCCCCAACACTCCCGCCTAACGATTTGAATTTCGATCTCCCTGCGGACCAACCATGATTCCCGAAATCTCCGACCGGCCGTGGCAGCGGGCCATGAGGCACTTATCGAGCCTCGGCTTCGCTGCCGCTTTGATCGCCGCACTCGCATGGGCGCGGACGGTACTTGTACCGATCGCCCTCGCCATCATGATCACGTTCATTCTCGGCCCCGTCGTGGTGTTGCTGCGGCGCCGGGGTTTCGGGAATGCCGCGGCGGTTCTTACCACCGTGTCGGTGGCTTCCATCACCGTGATCGCCATGCTCGCAATGGTCGGCTGGCAATTTGCGGAACTCACGAGCACGCTCCCCGATCATTCGGCGGGTATCCAGAAAAAGCTGGCCTCGGCGAGATCGGCGTTGTTGGGATCGGGCGATGGCAAGTTCAGCCGATTTATCGAAGAAATGCAGCCGTTTTTCACGCCTCCCGAAGATAAGTCCGGCTTCGCGCTCCCCGTCATAATCCAAACCTCGAATTCTTATTCAAAGTATTTGAACGAAGTTCCCGGCTTTCTCAATCCGCTCACGGAAATCCTCGGCCAGGGTGCGTTCGCAATCGTTCTGTCGGTCTTCATACTGTTCAAGAAAGATGATGTGCGGAACCGCCTCATCCGGCTCATCGGCAACTCGCAACTCCGTACCGCTACAAAAGCGATCGACGACGCTTCCCATCGCATCAGTCGCTATCTATTCATGCAATTGATCATCAACAGCATCTTCGGTGTTTTGATCTCGCTCACGATGTTCCTCCTCGGCATTCCCTACGCCATCCTCTGGGGCTTTTTCGCGTCGATGATGCGGTACATTCCGTACCTCGGCACGTGGCTCGGCTTAATCGCCCCGATCATCTTCACCATCGCCTTTGTCGAGGCGTGGTGGCCGTTGGCGGTCGTCATCGGCGTGTACGCTACATTGGAGTTATCGTGCGGGAATTTCTTCGAGCCGAAACTGTACGGCAAAAGTATGGGCCTCTCGGAAGTGGCACAGTTGGTCTCCGCCGCGTTCTGGGCCTTCGTGTGGGGGCCGGTGGGGTTGATTCTTTCCGGCCCGCTCACGGTCTGCTTACTCGTACTGGGCAAATACGTTCCGCAATTGCAATTCCTCGAAACGATCCTCGGCGATGAGCAAGTTCTCACGGCCGATGTGCGCTTCTACCAACGCGTGGCAGCCGGGGATCACGATGGCGCGGCGGAAATCGTGAGGGACGCCTCCGCCAAGGCCAGCACGGCAGAAATCTACGATACCGTTATCATCCCGGCGCTGGGCTACGCGAAGCAAGACATCGTGCGCGTGGATGTGACGAAACCCGAATTGGCGCGGATGCTCCAAATCACTGGCGAGATCGTCGGCGAACTCTCGGAAAAGGAAAGCGCAACGAACACCGATGCCGCACCCGCAGAGAAAATCCGCGTGCTGGCCGTGCCCGCCCAAGATGCGATCGAAGCGCTCTGCTTGGAGATGCTGCGGGGTTCGCTCGATCCGAAAATATGGGCACTCGAAGTGGCAAACTTTGAGCAATTGACTTCAGAAGTATTGCAAAGAACCGAGGACTTTAAACCCTCACTCGTGTTAATCGCCTCGATGCCGCCGGAAGGGATTTCCCACACGCGCTACCTTTGCAAGCGACTCAACCGCCATATGCCCGACGTGCAAATCATCATTGGCCGCTGGGGAAAAGTGGAAGATACACTTGCGGAACAGGAGTTGTTGAAGGAATTTGCATCCGGGGCAATCTTAAAGAGCTTCGGGGAAACCATGCTGTTTCTCAACGCTTGGAGAGCCGCCCTCGGTGAGAAACAAGCGGCTTCAACAAAAGTGAATCGAAACGGCGATGTTGGCATGGTATCTGCAAATTCCTAGTCCGCTGACCCCGGGTTCTCCGAACTCAGGATGTTTGACCTCACTCAGGAGATTGCCATGAACGAGACACGAGAAAAAGTGAAAACCGGGATCGATTCGGCTGCGGAATCCGCCAAGGCCGCCACCGATCGCGGTGCGAGCACAATCCAAAGCGTGAAGAATGCGGCCGGTTCGGTCGCCGAAGGCGTGGAGGGCTTCGCCCAAGAAGCGAAAGATCGCGTGCAACACTTCGCCCACGAGGCCAGTGATCGCGTCCAACATTTCGCCGAAGATAGTTACGATCAAGCTGGGGAAAAGCTCAGCACGATGGGCAAGGATGTGACCGCCCTCGTCCGTAATTACCCGCTTCAAGCCTTGCTAGTCGGCTTCGGCGTCGGCATGTTACTCGGCCGCGTCAGTCGCGCCTGAGTTTGATCGATAAATGCACGAGTTGAAAACAGCGATAATCTTCGGCCCGAATTCCGCTGCGGGCCATGCGATCTCCGCGATTCTCTCGCTTCGATGTTCGAAGCTTTCGCGGGTCGTTCGGAAAGGAATCTGTGAGAACATTTTACGGTTCTCGCGCAGGAGCACACCATGAACAACGTATTTAGCACGCTCATTCTCGCCGGCTTGGGCATCGGCATCACGGCGGTCGACGCCGACGCTTGCGGGCGCAAATCTCGAAGGGGAAATTCCGCACCGGTGGAAAATTACTCCACCGCGCCAACAGCGGGATGTTGCGGCAGCAACTACTCATCCAACGGGACTTGGATGGGTCAACAACAAGGGATGTACACGCAGAATGGCGTGACGTACGCCCCGGGCCAACAAGGGATGTACACGCAGAATGGCGTGACCTATTACACCCCCGGTCAACAACGGACGTACACGCAGAATGGCGTGACGTACGCCCCGAGCCAACAAGGGATGTACACGCAGAATGGCGTGACGTATTACACCCCCGGCCAACAAGGCACGTACACGCAGAATGGCGTGACCTATTACACCCCCGCGACACCACCCCTAACGATGCCCGCCGCGAACAGTGCCGACATGCAACCCGCCACGATTGTGGTGACGGTGCCGAGCACCGATTCCAAAATCTGGATCGACGATCAGCCAAACACCCAATCCGGCACAGTGCGTACGATCAATACGCCCGCACTCACACCCGGCAAAGAATACAAATATACGGTGAAAGCTTCGTGGTCTGAAAACGGCAAGATCGTGGAGAACATCAAAAAGGTGAGCGTTTGGTCCGGCAAATCGACTTCGGTCGACTTCCGATAATCTTCACTCATTACCGAAACACACAAACGTTTCGTTACCGCCGAAACGTTTGTGGCGAAGCCGAGATTCCCATCTCGGCTTCGTTTTTTCGTACACGGAATCACGGGTGACCTATGCGAAAAGTCCGGCGCGCCGCCATTCTGATACTGGGGATCGTTCTCGCTTTGTTCGTACTCATGTACTTCGGGCAGTTCGCCTATATGCGAACCAGTTCCGCCAGGAACTTGGCCGCGGCCAAGATCGGCGAGAAGCTCGGCGGGAACGTGAAAATCACCGAACTGAGCGCGGGTATCGGTTCGACCGATCTCCAAATGGAAATCCCCGGTGCCCCCGGCGAACCCGCCCTCGTAACGGGCAAAGTGAGTGTCGATGTTTCGCCGCTCGCGCTGGCCATCGGCAGCGAGCCGAAGATTATCCGCATCCACGAACCGACGGTGAACCTCCGCCTCGATCGGGATAACAACATTCTCAGCAAACTCCCGCATCCCCCGGCGGGGGGCGGCAGCGGTACGATTCCCGAGATCGTGATCTCTGGGGCGATCGTTCACATTCAGCAAGAAGGCAAGCCGGATTTCTGGGTGAAGGGGGCCGATCTCATAATCGCCTCCGCCGGTGCCAAAATCACCCTGAAGGGTTCCCTCCGGGATGAACAGTACGGGTCGTGGAAGATCGATGGGGAAGTGGAATCGGCCACGTCGAGCGGGTTCGTTCACCTCGCCACGGATGCGCCGGTTCACCTCACCCCGGAGAAGCTGAAAGCGATCCCGTACGTTCCGAATGAAACGTGGGAAGCCGTCGAACTCGACGGCCGAACGATGGTCGATGTCCGCATCGCCTCCGGAACCTCTGGCAATTGGTCGTGGAAAGTCGTGTGCAATCCCACCGATACGAAATTGATCGTCTTCCCCATCGATCTAACCGTCACTGGGACATCGGCGAGCGTGCTCGTCGAGGGCAGTAAGGTCACGCTGAAAAACGTTCGCGGAACCGCAGCGGACGGCGCATTGCAAACCGATGCGATCCTCGATTTCGGCCAAAAGCCTTCGAAACTGAGCTTCCGAGTGAAGGCCGAGAATCTCGATGTGAAGAAAACGCCCGCCGAATGGGGGTTGGCCAATCGCGTCGATTCCGGCCGGCTCAACGGCACCGCCGAGATCACGCTCACCTTGAACGAAGGCAAAACCCTACCGACCGGCACCGGAGTAGCGACCATCGTGGGCAAGTTCGCCGGCGGCGATGCGGTTTACGAAATGCACCTCACCGGCGACGGTAAGAAACTCAAATTCGTCGATCCCCCGGCGAAGTCTTCCCGGCGTTTACTCACCACCGATGCCCTCGCGGTGCTCCTCGCCGTGCTCGTGCAACCGCCGACGGAAACCCCCGCGAAGCCCGAGGAGAAGAAGCCCGAGTACCTTCAAGCGAACCTCAAGCTCAAGGATGTCGACATCGCCGAGTTGATCCGCCGCGGCAACATCACCGCACCGGTGAAACTGGCCGGGAAGGTTTCACTCGAAATCCGCGCCGAGATTCCCACCGATAACCTCCGCGGGATTAAGTTCTACCGTGCCACCGGCAAACTCAGCGCCCCGAAGCTGCAAATCGAAGATCTCACACTCTCCGAAGTTTCCTCCGAGATTCAATTGAAAGATGGAGTTCTCACGCTCACGCAACTCTCGGCTGCGTTCGAACCGGGCGAAGCCAAAGTTCGCGGTAGCATCCTCGGCACGGCGAAATTCGGCATCGATCCGCGCACGGAGTTCACCTCCCAATTGACGTTGAAATCGATCCCGCTCGATCAGGTGTTCGCCGCGTTGCCCAGCCTCAAAGGCAAGGCGGAAGGCACGCTCTCGGGGGAATTCGATTTCGCCGTGCCCGGCGATAAACTCGGCGACGCGAACGCAGTGGTCGCCAACGGGAAGCTCACTTCTGCCGGGATGACCCTCTTCGGGCAGACCCTCGAAAAGCTCGCCTTGGTGCTGAATGTTCGGGACGGAGTTGCGAAACTCAGCAAAGCCGAAGTCGCCGTGTATCAGGGCACGATCACCGGCGAAGCGAAGTTGCCGCTCACCGGGAAGAGCAACGGAACGTTCCAATTCGATTTCAAAGATCTGAACGCCGATGCCGTGACCAAAGCGATTCCCGAGAGCCCGGTGAAGCTTTCGGGCAAGCTCATCGGAACCCTCGGCGGTACGCTTCCGCCGTTGAACCAATTCGAGGCGGTGAAGCTGCAAGCCGATTTGGTCATCAATTCGCCCAAGCTCGTCGTGCAAGGTTTCCCCACTTCGAAGCTCGCCGGCAAGGTCGGCTACAAACCGGGAATGATCACTTACGATTTGAAAGGCGATGCCCTCGGCGGCTCGTTCGATATCGAAGGGAACTACCCGCTCGGCGATAAACCGCCGGAGAAAGTGGGCCAAGTGCCCGCGGCGCCGTTCGGCGGAACCATCCGAATTCAACGGTTGCAGTTCGAGCGGGCCGGCCGCGAGTTGAACGTGGCTTGGCTCGAGAACCTGCGCGGCGAACTCACTTTGAACCTCAAATATGCGAAAGAGGATGGGGAACTCCGCGGCCAAGGACGCTTGGAAATCCGCGACCTCGGCTGGGGCGATACTGCGGAATCGTCCAACATATTGTCTGATGTTATTGTGACTTCGAGCGGCTTGGAAATCCCCCGCATTCAGGGCGAACTTGCGGGTGGCCGTTTGCGCGGAAGCGTGAAGTACGACGTGGATCGCCCCGCCGCGAGCTTCGCCACGCTGCAACTGGATAACGCTGAAGCCGCCACGTTGCTCACCCCATTCGGCATCGAATGCGCCAAAGGGCGCGTCTCCGCGACATTGCGCAGCAAACTCGGCAAAGAGTTCCGCGGCGGCGGCACCATCAGCATGGTGCGAAGCAACCTGTTCGGCATCGAAGTTTCGGAACTGCGGATCCCTTACCGGTTCACCAAGGCTGTGGGCGGCGGCGCCGAACTTTCCATCCGCGATGCCCGTGGCGTGGTTGCCGAGGGGCGGCTCGTCGGTCGCACGGAAATCACTGTGAACGATTCCGCCCGCGTCGAGGGGCGCATCGAATTCGTCGATTTGAACGTTTCCGCGTTCGCCAAGTCGTTCGGCGGTTCCGCCCTCGGCATCGGTAAATCGACGGGCCGCTTCGATTTCAACGGCGCCAACGTCCGCACCGCCAGCGATCTCAAAGGAACCCTCACCGCGACCCTCGGGGATACGAGTGTGCGCGAACTCCCCGTGCTCGGTTCCATCACTCCGCTCATGTCGCCGGTGAGTGCCCTCACCAAGTACGATTCCGGGAATTTGGTCGCCCGCCTCGGCGGGGGCATCGTCCGCGTGGAAGAACTTGCCCTTTCCGGCAAGGGATCGAAGCTGTTCGCCGATGGCACCGTCAACTTGAGTGGAACACTCGATTTGAACGTCGTGTACAACACGGGCCAGATCGGGCCGAGCGCCCCGGTGATACGAACCATCGCCCGGAACATCCCGGCGATCGGCCCCATTCCCGTGGGGGCGATCGTGCGCGTGACGGAAGCGATTTCCAATCGGGTCATCCGGTTGAAAATCACCGGCACCGTGAACCGGCCGAACGCATCGCTGAACGCGGCCGGGTTGCTCACCGAGAATGCCGTACGCTTTTTCGTGGGGCAATACGCTCCGCTTCCCCCCGCAAAGTGAGGCTTTTGAGCACTCGCTTGCGTGTGCTGTCCCGAATTACCCAATTTCACAGAACATCTCACACAATCGCCTCGATCCGGTGAAGCGGACTGCTCGGTATCGTCGAAAATCTCCTTGTAATCGTTCCAGCCACACGCCGGGCGTATCTCGGGAGATGATTCGGATGAACCTTCGCAGGCATTTGGCACTCGTGCCTCTCTTCGCCGCCCTTTGTTCCGGCCTCGGTTGCAGCACGATCGCTTCCACCTTCGGCTTTACTCCGCCCGTACACAAACTGATTCCTCCGGCGGAACAGATGCGTCAAGCGGCCGTGAATCCCGCCGCGTTGCCCAAAGAACTCGATAAAGTGTCGCTCCCCGCCTACGTGGTGGAACCGGGGGATACATTGGCCATCGAACCGATCGACCTCGATTCGCCGGTACGCATCCCCGGCAATCAAATCGTTCTCCCCGACGGTACTATCGAACTCGGCAAATACGGCCGGCCGATTGTCGCTTGGAAAACGGTTCCGCAAATTGAAAGCGAGATTCGCGATCTCGTCGATGCCCAATCGAAAGAGAAGCTCGGCAAGAGTGTGCTCGTACGATTGATCGGCCGCGAGAGCAAAGTGTTCTATGTGCTGGGGGAAGTGAACGCCCCGCGTGCTTACCCGCTGGCCGGGCGCGAAACCGTGCTCGATGGCATCTTGGCGGCCGGCGGCCTCACCCGCCAAGCCGATTTCAAACGGATCATCGTCTCGCGGCCGACTTCGCCCGACAGTTGCCGGGTGGTATTACCCGTGTGCTACAATCAGATCGTTCAGCTCGGCGACGTATCCACCAATTACCAATTGCAGCCCGGCGACCGAATCTACGTTCCATCGAAACCGCTCTTCGAG
>JBBQWA010000173.1:0-9529 GCA_038211045.1 Gemmatales bacterium | reverse complement strand
CTGCGGACGGGGTGCTGGAGTTTTCGCACGGCCTTGGCTTCGATCTGCCGAACGCGTTCGCGGGTCACTTTGAAGATGCGGCCGACTTCTTCGAGGGTGTAGGTGTAGCCGTCGCCGAGGCCGTAACGGAGTTTGATGATCTCGCGTTCGCGGTAAGTCAGCGTCTTCAGCACGTTCTCGATCTTGTCCTTCAACATCTCGTTGGTGGCGGCGTGCACGGGGGATTCGATCGAATCGTCTTCGATGACGTCGCCGAAGTAGCTGTCTTCGCTTTCGCCCACGGGGCGATCCAGCGAAACCGGGTGCTTGCTGATCTTCAGCACGCGCTTGGTTTCCTCGTAGCTGATTCCGGCGGCCTTGGCGGTTTCTTCGATGGTCGGTTCGCGGCCCAGCTCTTGGAGGAGCTTCTTCGACACGTTGCGCAGCTTGCTCATCGTCTCAATCATGTGCACCGGGATGCGGATCGTGCGGGCTTGGTCGGCGATGGCCCTCGTGATCGCTTGGCGGATCCACCACGTGGCGTAAGTGCTGAACTTGAAGCCGCGGCGGTACTCGTACTTATCCACAGCCCGCATCAGGCCGGTGTTGCCTTCCTGGATGAGATCGAGGAAGCTCAAACCGCGGTTGCGGTATTTCTTGGCGATGCTCACCACGAGGCGGAGGTTGCCGCCGGAGAGTTCGCGCTTGGCTTGCTCGTATTCTTGGAAGCGCTGCTTCATGATCTGCACGCGGCGGCGCAGGCTCGAAGGTTCTTCCAGCGTGATGTCCATGAGGTCGCGGAGTTCGCGGAGCAGGTTGGCCCGCTCTTCCTTGGCTTGACGGTTCCCCTTCAAGTTCACGATCTGCCGGGTGAGATCGTCCATGCGGTCGCCGATTTGTTCCAGCTTCTTCATCAGCGGTTGCACTTTTTGCGTGCGGATCGAAAGTTCTTCGATCAGCGTGACGGCTTTGCGGCGGCGCAGCTTCAACCGCTTGCGGAGTTCGTCCTTCTGCAAATCGCTCGTGTCGCCACTCAGCAGTTGGTGGAAGTCGTCGACGTTCGATTCCATCAACGGTTCGAGCGTGCGCAGGTTGTGCGGCATCCGCTGGAGGATCTTGTCCTTTTCGAGGTTCTCGGTTTGCGAGACTTTGATCGTGCGGTCGAAGGGGAGATCGCCGGAGCAGACGCGGCGGAGGGTGTCGAACACGTTGCGGAGGGCGTAATCGCATTCCAGCACTTTGCGGCGGAAGCGTCGCCGGGTGACTTCGATCTTTTGGGCGAGGCTCACTTCTTGGCGGCGGTCGAGCAGCGGGATCTCGCCCATCTGCGTGAGGTACATGCGAACGGGGTCGTCGATGTGGCGGCCGTCGCCGTCGGTATCACCGAAGGCTTCGACTTCGACAACGGGCGCTTCGGGGGCCGGGGCCGGGGCCTCTTCCTCGGCATCCTCGGCTTCGATGAGGGTGATACCCAGCGATTCCAGCAGTTCGAGCAGATCGGGGAGCCGGTCGGCTTCCGCCGATTCGGGGAGGGCCGCGTTCACCTCGTCGTAGGTGAGCGAACCGGATTCCTTGCCCTTGGCCAAGAGGGCTTTCAAGGTTTCGTCGGTTTTCCAATCCATGCGACGGCTCCGGTTGGGGTGGGCGCCTACGTCCTGAGGGCGCCGGGTTCTGGGTGCGAACTCTACGATCAATCTATGGCGCGAATAACACTCTGTCCGAGCCGGAAGCGTCAGCGACGATTCTTCAAAAAAACCATCTTGGCTGACGCTTCCGGCTCTGGAGCAAGCCATTTTCCGTTAGTCCGAGCCGGAAGCGTCAGCGACGACGTGTTCGGAAACCGAAGAATCGTCGCTGACGCTTCCGGCTCAGAAACATACTACGCGGCGCCACCCGCGGGCGCTTTCGATCCTTGCAACTTTCTCAACAATGCCATCGCGGCGGCTTCGTCCGATGTCGCGGCGAGTTCCCGGTGAACTTCGTTGCGGCCGGCTTTCTTTTCGTGCTCGGCAAAATGGGTAACGATCCGCTTCAACCATTCCGGGCGATCGTTCATCTGCCGGCCGACGTATTGCAACCGCGCCGCGGCATCGAGCAAGTCCGGCCGATCCGATAGTTTCAAGCGCAAGCCATCGAGGTCGGCCGGGTGATCAAGTTCGTGAAGATTGTACAGCTCTTCGAGGATACGTTTCAACCCCGTGTGTTGCAGCCGTTCGAGCGGGATCGATTCCCTAGCGGTGGATACCAGCACCGGCTCGGCGAGGATGATTTCGAGGAGCTGCCTTTCGACCGCCGATTCGGCACTCGGCCTAGAAGCCGCCAGCGCGGGGGGCGATGCGTTCTCGCTGCGGGTGGCGGTCGCCTCGCGGCGGCGCCGATCCATCTTGAGTTCGGCCAACCGCGCCCACACCGTTTCTTGGCGGAGGCCCAAACGGTGGCTGATCCGCGTGACCGCCGATTCCTGCCGCATTTGGTGGCGGGCACTCATCACCTGCGGGGCGGCGGAGATCAGCGTGAGCGCCCGATCGACGATCTGTTGGGCCGCTTCCGCCGTGGTGCCGGAGTATTGTTTGAACAAGGCATCGAGCTTGTAATCGAGCACCGATTGATGTTTTTCTAACGCCTGTTTGAAGCGTGTCGGGCCGTCCGGGGTGAGCAGTAAATCGCAGGGGTCGAGGCCATCGGGCAAGCTGGTGATGCCGATATCGAAATCGTTCTGGCTCCAGAACAGTTCGAGCGCGCGATCCGTGGCCGATTCCCCGGCTTCGTCGCCATCGAACACGAGCACCACTTTGGGCACATATCGCCGCAACAGTTGAACGTGCGTAGCGGTGAGGGCGGTGCCCATCGTGGCGATCACATTGGTCACGCCGAATTGGTGGGCCATCATCACATCGGTGTAACCTTCCACGACCGCGAGATACCCGGCGGTACTCCCTGCGTGCCGGGCGAGATCGAGGCCGTACACGAGTTCGCTCTTGCGGAACAGCGGCGTTTCCGCCGAGTTGTAGTACTTCGGCCCGCGCACGGCGTACGGCGAACTCGGCAAGATGCGACCGCCGAAACCGACGGTCTGCCCGCGTATATCGCGGATCGGGAACATCACGCGATCGCGGAAGCGGTCGTAGAATCCGCGGTTTTCATCGCGGGCGCCGAGCAAGCCGACTTCTTCGAGAACATCGACGGGGAAGCTCTCTTTCAAGGCCAGCTTGTAGAGCCAATCGCCGGGGAGCGGGGCGAAACCCAAACCGAAATTGCGAACGGTCGGCCCGGCGAGTTGCCGTTCGCCCAAGTATTCGCGGGCCGAATCGGCGAGGGAATCTTCGAGCAAGGCATGGCAGTATTTGCCTTCGGCCCAACGCATCGCCCGCAGCAGCCGGCCACGCACTTCTTCTTCCGGCGAGGCGCGTTCATCGAGGGCGATGCCGGCGCGTTCGGCCAACATCCGCAGCGCTTCGGGGAATTCGACCTTATCGAACTTCATCACGAAATCGAAGACGTCGCCTTTGGCGTCGCAGGCCCAACAACGGTAGTTCTGGTATTGGCGGTCAATGGTGAGCGAAGGGCGGGTATCGTTGTGGAACGGGCAAACCGCTTTGAAGATCTTCCCGGCGGGAGCGACGGGGAGATACCCCGCGATGACATCGATGATGTCGTTCGCGGCTTTGATTTGTTTCTTGAGTTCGGGGGAAGCGACCGGCACGCGAGCACCTGTTCCCTACGTGGAGAACGCCAAACCTTGGCGACCATTGGCGTTGTGCCCGAATTCGGCGAAAGCCGCGGAGGGCATTCGGGGCAACCCATCCGTGGGTTACTCCAGTATTGTAATGGCCCCCGGAAGGCCGTCAAGTTGAGTGATTTCCGACTTTCGGCCGGGGAGATTTTCTGGTGCGAACCTGAAACGATTGCGGGAAGTGGTGGTACACCGGCGTGCCGGGAGCGTCAGTCAGTTCGTTGATCCGGATTTCATCCGCGTGATCTGCGGACACATGAATCCTAATACATTCAACCGCGGATCAACTTCGGATCATCGATGAGCATTCGCCGTGCCAAACACCTCAGCGGGCTTCGCCATTTATCTCTCCTCCCACCACCAAACTGGCGAATCCCATCACTTCAAAAAATGTTCGATCATTGCGTTCATCGAAGCGCTTTCGACCGTGAGCGTGACTTTGAGGTGTTTCTCGGTTCCCTCGGTAGTCGCCGTGGCTTTCTTGACGCTCGCGCGGAGGCGTTGGGCGAATGCCGTGGCTTGGGGGGATGCGCCGTCGAAGCAGAGCGGGAGCACTTGATCCAAGAATTCTCGGAGCTGGGTTTCGTCCTTCCCGGCCAGATCGAGTGAGATCGCCCATTTGCCCGAGAATTGGAATGTCGCGGTGAAGAGATCGACGCCGCGACTGCCGAGGGTTTGCACTTCGCCCTCGCCGCGTTGTGGAATCTCGAACGTTCCCGAGGCCATGAAGGTAGCCAACGGTTGCGTTCGGCTCAGCTTGTTCGTCGAATCGAACATCGTTACGGAGATTTCCGTCGGAGCGACCTTCGCCCCGATGCGGTTGACCAAGCCGTTCATTTCCACCAAGGAATCGGAGAGGAGAATCGCCCCGCTGCCGTTCGCGGTGGGCAACAACGCCCCCACGAACTTCTCTTCCTTCGGTACGAACACGTTCGCCCGTTTGTATCGAACCGACCGGATGCCGTGCGGATCGGCCGGGGCCACCGTGCGACCTTTAGCCTTTTCAAAATCGCCCAACCAGTCCGCGTTCAGTGCGGCGCCTTCCCCGCAAGCCACGAACTTGTTGGCGTTCGGTTGGAACGCCACGATTCCCCGATCGAACCAACGCGGATCGAACCCGTAGGTCTTCCCCAGCGAATCGAGGTTGGCCCGCAAAGTCTTCGGCAAGTTCGGCTCCTCCGCATCCCAAAAGGGCCGGGCGAAGTACACGAGGATCGCGGCGGTATCGCTGGGCAGCAGTTCCCGCAACGGCCGGAATTGCGGCTTCGGCGGTTCGGCGGGTGTCGTCGGGGGCACGGCTTTCTTGATCGTCGGCGGCCCCGGCGCTTCGGTCGGTTTCGGTCGGCTCAAGATCGCCAACGCCCCGAACGGCAATGCGACGCACAGCAACCCCAACGCGACCATCGCCCACACGGGGAAACCGCCGCGCTTCTTCGTTCCACTCCGGGTCGGCTCGATGTCTTCGTCGAGCACCAAGCTCGGCGACGAGAGCAAATCGAAATTCGGCCGGGCGATTTCCTCCGGCGTTTCCACGCGCATCGGCGTGATCGCGGCCACGGTCGCCCGAACCGGCGTGAGAGTGCTGCGGCCCAGGGTCTTCGTTGCGGAACGCAGAATTGCCGCGGGGGCGCGGATCGCTTGACGGGCACCTTCCGATGTGAAAGGCAATAGGGCCTCCGCCAGTTCCGCGCCGCTTTGGAATCGAGCATCCCGTTTCTTCGCCAACAACTTCGAGGCGATCCCGGCCACCCCGGCGGGAACGTCCGGTTGCACCGACGCGAGATCGGGAATCGGATCGCGCTGGTGGGCCAACAGTTTGGCGATCGTGTTGGCTTCCCGGTAGGGCGGCTTCCCGGAGATCAAATAAAAGAGCGCGCAGCCGAGGCTGTACAAATCGGAACGGCCATCGACGGAGCGGGAATCGCTGGCCTGTTCCGGCGACATGAAATCGGGCGTGCCCACCACGGTGTTGTCCCGCGTGAGATCGGCGAGCGAATTGTCGTCGTCCGCGAGGCTGCGAACGAGGCCCATATCGAGGATTTTCAACATCGCCTTGCCGCCGCTACCGGCGCGTTCCCCGTACACGAGCAAGTTGGAAGGTTTGATATCGCGGTGCACGAACCCTTTCTCGTGGGCGTGGTGCAACCCCAACGCCGCTTGCCGAATGTACTCGCACGCCTCGGCCGAACCGAGTGGGCCATGTTCCTTCACAAGCCGGGCGAGATCGGAACCATCGACGTATTCCATCGCCATGAAATGGCGGCCGTTCGCTTCGTCCGCATCGTAGAGGTGGACGATGTTCGGGTGATCGAGCGTGGCCGTGGCTTGGGCTTCGCGCTTGTAGCGTTTCAGCACGGTCTTGTTGGCGAGGAGCGATGGCCGCACCACTTTGAGTGCGACCAGCCGCGCCAGGTTGGTATCGGCGGCGCGGTACACCTTCCCCATGCCGCCTTCGCCGATCTTGTCGAAAATGAGGTACTTCCCGAAGAGAAGATCCGCGGTGCGGCCGATCTTCATTTTGCGGAATTGGTACACCGTGAGGATGTCGGCGGCCCGGAGCATCTCCCCGAGGCGGCCACTATCGTTCCCCGCATCGGCCCAAATCCGTTCGGCGGCGGCGCACTGCTCCGGAGCGAGTTGCCCCGATTTTTTCAAGGCGGCGAGCAGCGGATCAATCGGGGATTCCATGAAGAATCGATTCCCATCTCTCTGGGGTACTTTGCGAGCCGGACATTCCTTGCGACTATTTTATTACCCGTTTGTGTTTCGGCTTACTATCCCGGTTTCATTCGCATTCCCTTCACCGGGGCGGTACACTACCACCCCACCCATTCTCCCGACCGGAACCTTCCCATGCGCTCCCTCGCCGCGGTACTTTTCCTAGCGATCCCGGCCTTCGCCGACGACAAACCGATCGAACTCTTCAATGGCAAGGATCTCACGGGCTGGGGCTACAAAACCGGCGAGACGTTCGAATCGTTCGACGGCAAAACCGAAGCCTCGGATGCCCGCTATTCCGCCAAGAACGGCATCCTCGTGGTGAACCCCGGCAAAGGCACCAAGCAACTCTGGACCAAGCAAGAATTCGGCAAAGATTTCGAACTCACGCTGGAGTTCCGCGCCGCCGAGAACGCCGATAGCGGCCTGTTCCTTCGCAAGCCGCAATTGCAAGTGCGAGACTACCCCGTGGCCGGGCCGTACAAGATGTTGAAGAAATACAAGCCGCAGGATTGGAACGAAATCGTGGTGGTCGCCAAGGGGGGCGTGGCCAAGTGCACCTGCAACGGAGAGGTGTTGGAAGAAGCCTTCAAGCTCCCCGCTACCGGCCCCATCGGTTTGGAAGCCGACCGTGGCCAAATGGAATACCGCAAGTTGGTGTTGAAGGAAATGAAGTAATCGAAAGCGGGGGGACATCGTCCCCCCGTATCCGTTCCGTAGGGGGACGATGTCCCCCAGCTTTCTTTGGTACTTTCCTTCGGAGTTCCCCATGCGCCTGTCTGCCCTCTTCACCGTATTCGCCCTTGCCATCCCCGCCTTCGCGGCGGAACCGGATGCCTCGCCCTTGAAAAAGGGCGAGAAGATCATCTTCCTCGGCGATTCCATCACCGCCGGCGGCGTATCGGCTAAGGGATACGTCACCGTCATCAAGAACACGCTGACTGAGAAGTACAAGGATCTCGGCATCGAGGTCATCGGCGCGGGCATCAGCGGCAACAAGGTGCCCAACCTGCAAACCCGCCTCGAAAAAGACGTACTCGCCAAGAAGCCCACCCTCGTGGTGATTTACATCGGCATCAACGACGTCTGGCACGGAGAGAAAGATCCCGCCCGTGGCACCTCGAAAGAGAAGTTCGAAGCCGGGTTGAAAGAGATCATCGGCAAGATCAAGGACGGCGGTGCCCGCGTGGTGATTTGCACCCCCACGGTAATCGGCGAGAAGAAAGCCGGGGCGAATTCGCTCGACGCCAAGCTCGACGAATACTCGGACATCAGCCGAAAGGTGGCGAAAGATACCGGCTCGCAACTCTGCGACCTCCGCAAAGCCTTCGCCGATTACCTCGCCAAGAACAACCCGGACGACAAGGAAAAGGGCGTTCTCACCGGGGATCGCGTTCACCTGAACGAAGCCGGGAACAAGCTCGTGGCCGAGACGATGCTCGCCGTGTTCGGCAAGTAAGGAGAGCGGCAGTTGGATTTCCGCCCTCTCGCCCGTTGGGGAGAGGGTCGTCCCGCTTCGGGACGGGGAGAGGGGTTTTGATTTGTTCTAAAGCCCCTCTTCTCGCTTCGCTCGAAGCGACCCTCTCCCCAGCGGGAGAGAGGGTAAGATAAGAATTGCCGCTCGCCTAACGAGGGCAGGCATCAGCGTTCATCGTAGGCGAACGCGCCCGCACCCGGGCGGACGATCGCGGGGCCGAGCTTGCGAATGCTCTCGAAATACGCCCGGAGCCAAATCACTTCATCGCGGTGTTCGTGGCTCGCCAAGAACCAAACGCGGCCGCCGGGGGCCATCGCTCGCACTTCGTTCAGATATTCATCTGGCTCGGCGCGATGGATGCCGCCGAGGACGATGCGATCGCGCGGCAGTGCGAATTGCGAGGCGTAGAACTCGAATGCGGGGCCGGCCCCGGCATCCCCCGAACCGTTGTACACATACAAACGATCGCCGGGTTGCCATTGCGATTGGAGTTCGCGCAGGACTGGCTTCAATTCCTCGGCGTGTTTGGGATCGCACAATTGCTTGCGAGATTCGATCGCCGGGGTGAGTATCAGAAACGCCAAGCCGAGGGCCGCGATCGCGGGCGAGTTGCGGCCGATCATCGCGGCGAGTTCCGCCGCACCGCTAGCGACCAACAGAATCATCATCGGCACGAGGAAGATCAGCAGCCTTCCGCAGAACGGGTATTTCTGAAGCGACGAAGCCATAAGTGCGAATGCGAACGGGCCTAGGAGTGCGGTCAAAATCACTTTGCCGTTCCGCTGTTTCGCAAGGGTGGCAATGCCGACGAATATCGGAATCGCGACGGCCATCGCGAAGCCACCGGGGTACGCCAGAAACTGCCCGAGCTTTTCGACGATCCAAAAGAGATCGGTGGCTTTCGAGGGGAACGGAAGGAAGTAACCGGCCCAATAGTCTTGCAAGTAGCGGTTCTCGCCGATGTGCCTGAGATTGACGGCGTACACAGTTGCGAAGCTGGAAATCCAGACCGAACCGGTGATCAGCACCGCGTATACGGCCTTTCGATCTTTCCCCAGAACGGCACGGGCCAGCAAAGCACTTCCCAAGCCCAACATCACGAACAGGCTGGGGTGCGAGAACCACACGGCCACGGCACCGCCGAGGGCGAGGAGCACCCACCGCCAGAAGCCCGCTCGCCCGTTCAACAATCCCGCGGCGAGCGCCAAGAGTACGGCACTCGCTGCGGCGTCGGTCGAGTATTGTTTGCACTCGGCGGAGTAGGCGATGAGATACGGCGAAATGGCGAACAGCCAGAGGGCCAACTGCGCTGCCGGCCTAGGCAGCAGTTGTTTCGAGGCGAGTGCGAACGCTAATAATGCGAGGATAGATGCGAGCAACGCCGGCAATCGGAGGGCGTATTCGCCATTCCCGAAGCACCCCGTGGAGGCTTTGCAGGCGAGTAAAAAACCGAGCGGGGCACCCTGGTTGTGATCCAGCGGTTGGAATAATTCCGATGGGCTGCGCTTCAGAATGTTCAACGCCAACATGGCTTCGTCGATCCACAGGGATCGATCCGCGGCGAAGGCCATCCCGCGCAACGCGATGCCGCACGCCAAGGCGATGAGCGTGAGTACGAGGGG
>JBBQWA010000172.1:0-9546 GCA_038211045.1 Gemmatales bacterium | reverse complement strand
CAGTTCGCCCGGATCGTAACCGGCGTGGCGGAGTTGGCGATGTTTGAAAAACGAGCTTCCCAATCCGAGGATATTCACGTTCGGCGCGTCGGGAACGTTCTCCAAAAAGAGAGCGAGCGTCCAAGCGGGTTCGAACCAATTAGCTCGATCATCGAAAGCCGCGAGGCGAATGCGACCCAAACGGTATGCCCACCTTCCGCCGAGAACCGTCACCATATATTCCGAACCGTCAATTTTCGCCGGACGTTTCAACCATCTAATCTCCTTCTCGACTGACTTCCACGTTCGATACGAGAAGACGCTGAATGCCGAACCCGTATCAACGACGGCATCGGTCTTCCGTTTGTCTTCGTAATCTAGCGCGGTTTGCTTGATCGGTTCGGCATGCGATTCGAATAACACCAATCGAAGCAAAAGTCGATAAGCGGTGGCTTCGGCGATGTCGTTGCTCAAACCGCGTTCCGGGAAAAACGAGATCCGATTGAAGAGTCTCGTTTTTAAGCGGACTGTTGCCAAGAGAGTTGCTCCGATTACATGTCGAGGATAGGATCAACAAAAAACGTGACGATTCGCCCTTTGCGAATTCCACTGGCTTTGGAAACCTCGTCTCTCAGTCGATCCAAATCGCGATTGTGGCCAAGTATTTTCTTTCCCACCACGCCGATATATTCACCCGAGTATGCTTCGAGTGCCCCGGCGTTGAATTGATCGTTGATCCACGCATCATCGGCTATCGCTTCCTTGAATTCCTCGCTGAAGACCAAGTTCCATCGCGGAGCGTGCGGTTGGTTACGCTCCACATCTTCGAAATCCAAAGGCTGGCCGGGTATGGCGAGCCGTTGAGGGGGGGGAATGAATCCCACTCCCGTATCGCCGGTCAAATCCGCTGTTTGAGGCATGGCAATCTCCCGCGTTGATACGAGTCCCATTCTAACCCTTCCGCCCGTGTTTTGGAAGCCATCGCCGGCGCCGGTGATCAAGCCGTATTCAAAAGAGGATGAGTTCCCGCCGTGGTGGACGGTAACGGAGTGCCGTCGTTCTCCGCGATCTCGATCCATTCGTCCACGATTTCGCAGAGTTCGCGGTAGACTTCGACTTCGTCCGAACTGTGACAGCATGGGCCGATCACTCCGGGGCAGTAGCGCACGAAGGCGTCAGGTTTCACGATTGGGTCTCCGCGATTGCCCATTATTTCGAGATCACGTGCCGTTGGCCCCAATTGGCGTCGTCGCGGAGGGGGAAATCGCTGCGGAAGTGGGTGCCGCGGGATTCCTCGCGTTCCAACGCGGCATCGATCATCAACCGGGCCACCGTGAGCAGGTTCTGCAATTCCCAACCGGCGCGGTCGCGGAACTCGCGGGCCAACACGTACCGGCACCAGAAATCGATATCGTGCCGGGCTTCCTCTAGGTGGGTGCGATCGCGCACGATTCCCATTTTGCGAACCATTAAGCTGCGGAGCGAATTGGTCACGTCGGCGACGTCGAGCGGATCGGTGAGGGTGCCATCGGGGGGCGAATATCGCAAGGGCAGAGCCGTGAGGTTTCCCGGCATCGCAGCCGCGGCTTCCGCCGCGTTTCGACCGCAAGCCGCACCGAATACCAAACCTTCGATCAGACTGTTCGAGGCGAGCCGGTTGGCCCCGTGGAGGCCGCTGCTGGTCACTTCGCCGGCCGCCCAAAGGTTGGGAAGGGAAGTTTGCCCGCGCCGGTCGACCGTGAGGCCGCCGATGGTATAGTGGGCACCGGGTCGCACCGGGATGCGATCCTTCGTGATATCGAGGCCGAAGCCTTTGCACATTTTGTTGATGCCGGGGAAGCGGAGCAGCACCCTTTCCAGCGGGATATGCGATAGATCGAGGTACACGTTCGGGTGCTGTGTGCGTTCCATCGTTCGGAAGATCGCGCGGGCGACGATATCGCGCGGGGCGAGTTCGGCGCGTTTGTCTTCCTTCAGCATGAAGCGTTCGCCGTGGACATCGCGGAGGTAGGCCCCTTCCCCGCGCACCGCTTCGCTGATGAGGTAGCGGGCCGAACCCGCGACGTAGAGCACCGTCGGGTGGAACTGCATCAATTCCATATCCCGCAGTTGGGCGCCGGCCCGGTACGCCGCGGCCATGCCATCGCCGGTGGCCACGGGGGGGTTGGTGGTTTCGCGGTAGACCATGCCGCAACCGCCGGAGGCGAGGATCACCTGCTTCGCCCAGATGAGTTCGCGGGTGATGCCGGGCCGGTAAGCCACGGCTCCCACGCAACGGCCTTCGTGCGTGAGTAAATCGATGGTGAAGGTTTCATCCCAGAGGGTGATGTTCGGTGCAGCCTTGGCCTTGGCGATGATCGCCCGCATGACTTCGTGCCCGGTGGCATCCCCCAAGGCGTGTACGATGCGGCGGTGGCTGTGGCCCCCTTCGCGGGTGAGGGCGAGGGCTCCGTTTTCCAAATCGAAGTGCGTTCCCCATTCGATCAGCTTTTCGATTTCTGCCGGGGCTTCTTCCACCACGTATTCGACGATGGCCGGGTCGCAAAGGCCATCCCCGGCCACGAGGGTATCGTCGATATGGTTGCCGAAGCTATCTTCCGCGCTGAGTACGCTGGCGATTCCCCCTTGGGCGTAAGTGCTGTTACTCTCGCTGATGCGATCTTTGGTGGTGACGAGCACATCGAGTTCGGCGGGCACTTCGAGAGCCGCGCGCAACCCTGCGATCCCGGCACCGATCACGAGCACATCGGTGAAACGGTGAACGGCCGTGCGGGCATCGAACGAGGAAAGGTACCGGGGGGATGCGTTCATGGGTAAACTTGAAAAGTGTAAGTTCGTGCCCGGCCCACGCAAAACGCCGAGAGGGGAACCTCTCGGCGGTGTCCGTCAACGTACGGATCGATCAGAATTGTCACCCAAAGTGAAAGTGCCTCCGGTCGGGGTCGAACCGACGACCCGCTGATTAAGAGTCAGCTGCTCTACCAACTGAGCTACAGAGGCATACTAACATCTTGCGGAAAAGAGGCCGGAGCGCCAAGGGGGCTTCGGCAAAAAAACGTCGATCCGCACCCATTTCAGACATTGCGAGAATTCCGAAGGTTCGCGCTTCAATTGTTGTCCGCGTACTTCTTGTCGAGTTCCGCGATTTCCTTTTCGTAGCCGTACTCGGACTTCAGCATTTCCACGGCGAATTGCCGGGCGTTCTGCCGGGCGTTGAAGAGGAATCGTTCCGAAATATCGCGGGCCACGGTGTTCTGAATCCGCGGATTCGGGTTGTATACGATGCTGTTGAAACGCAACGCCCCTTCTTCGTTTCGATCTTCGAGAACCGCCACGTACACGGTGTTTTCCGGTGCGTCAATCATCGTGAAGGCCGTGGAAAGCGGATCGTTGCGCTTGGCGATCAGATCGGCGTTCATCTTCGGCGTGGCGTAAGGAATCTGGGCGGTCGGGTTGAGCTGGAACGGCTGCAAACCGAAGCCTTGTTCGCCGGTTTGACGATTCGGTTGTTCCGTGACAATCGCGGCGCCCACGCCCTTCGCGGCTCGATCTTCCGGATCGGGAATCTCGAATTGGGCCACCTTTTCGCGTTGCGGTTGTGCGGCGAAGTTCTTGTTGGCGAACTCGGTGCGGGCCGTGGTGAGCTTTTGGGAGATTTCCATCGCGCTGCTGCCGAGTTTGCCATCGAACTGTTTCGCCAAGTCGTCGGCGGCTTGCTTCGCCAGTTCCTTGGCTTGCTGGCGTTTCCACACGGCGAGCACTTTGGCCTTGGCTTTGTCGTCCATCACGCGCGAGGCTTCCGAAGGTTGATCGGCGGAACGCCAGGCGATGTACACGGGGCTGAAATCGTTCGGCGTCGGAACCGTACCGAACGCTTGTGGATCGAGGATCGGCTTGTTCAACCCCGTCACCGGTTGGCCGGTCATCGGATCGGTCGTGTTGAAGAAGGGCTGGGAGAACGACGTCGGATTCTTGAATTCCTTGGTGTTCGTCGGCTTCCACAACTTCACCAGCGGTGCCAAGCCGGGGTCGTTCACCATGCTGTATTGATCGTGGAACTCGGTGGAACCGGCGACTTTCAAACCGCGGCCCATCTGTTCCTTACCGTCTTTGTTCTTCCACGGTTGCGTCCCGCAGAACTTGGCCACATAGTCTGCGGCCTCCTTCTCGGCTTGTTCCGCGGATGCTTTATCCTTCGGTGTGGCGAGTTTCATCCACTCGTCGTGGAAGTTCTGCAAATCGGTTTGGCATACCTTGTAACGCATCAACTCGTTCATTTCCTTGGCGAGCATCGGCTTCACGGCCGCGAGCGGCAGCGGTTGCGGCAAGCCCATTCCTTGTACGGCCCACGCGGCGGTCACATCGACCAAACCGGCCAAACCGTCCAAGAGCGGCGGTGCGAACAGCGGGAACCCGAAGTTCAACCGCGCCTTGCGTTCGACCGATTCGGCCACGCCGATCATCGAACCGGGAATGCCGAGTAGCGCACCGGGGGTACCGATCGGCGATGCCATTCCCATCCCGGCTGCGGAGAGGATGGCCGCGACGTTGACAATGCTGGAATCGACGGGCACGTTGTTCGGCTCGCTGAACGTTCCGGGGAACCAACGGCGCGTCAGCTTCAACTTTTGATCTTCTTGGTAGTTGCGGTAGCTCGATTGCAACGCCGGTTCGGGCAGAGCGAGGATACTCGGAGCGACGAACAACCCGGCGGTGCTCGGGCCGAAGGGCACGGCCAAAAGATCGGCGAGCTTGGCGTTGAGTTCCGTCTTCAACAGTGCGTCGGCCCCGGCGGCGGTGTAGAACGGTTCCTTGCCCGTGGCTTCGAGGAACTGCACTTTCAACCGCCGCGGTTCCTTGATGCCCGCCTTGGCTTCGCTGGGGTTCGGCTCGGTGTTGCGGGTTTGATCGAAGAGCTTCTTCAACTCCTGTTCGGTCGGTTCACCGGTGACTTTGTCGAGGAAAAGTTCCACGGGGAAGCCAATCACACCGTAGCGGGCGTAGCTGGTTTCCTTGCGGTAGAACTCGTAAAGATCGAACGGGTTGATGCCTTCCACGCCTCGGGATTCCATCGGCCCGAGAACGGCGATCATCGCGGTGCGAACGCGGAATTCCTCGCCGAGCGCTTCGTAGAGCTTGCTGCGGTTCATCGGCTTCTGCCGTTGTTCCGCGAGTATATCGGTGAGTATCTTTTCGCGATCCGAGGCCGGGAATTGCAGGAATTCTTGGCTCACCATCGCGTCGATATCGTCGTTCTGAAAGCGGATGCCGAGGCTATCGGCCTTCTTGGACCAGAGCATGAATTCGAGTTCATCGCGTGTGGTGCGGTTCGGCATGTCGATGAAGAAGTGGCGCTCGGCGTTAGCGGTGAGGCGGAACTGGATGATCTTCTTCACCGCCGCGATCACCTCGGCGTCGTCCGGCTTCAAATTCGGTTTGGCCGAGAGCATTTGAATCAGATCGAACGCCCCGCGAATCGCCTGTTCGATCATACGGGCGCCAAACTGGCGGAAGAGTTGGGCCATCTGCGGATTCTGTTCCATCTGTTGCATCAAACGCATCTGGGCGTCCATCTCGGCATTCAGCGCTTGGCCGACAAGGGCTTGGTTCTCCGGGCTGACCTTTTTCATGTTCTCGCGGGCGAACCGGTTGAGGTTCTCCACGGCCTTGATTTGGGCCTGCACCATATATTGGTTGGCGTACGTCCGATTGCGGCGCAGATCGGAAATCTTCGATTCCTTGATTTCGTCGCCGTCGATCACGGCCACCACTTCGCCGGTGCTGCGCTTGGAGTTCAGCATCTCCGGGAACCAGTTGAAGAAGTCGCCGCGGCCGCCGCCGATGCTCAGCACGAACACGAACATGATCACGATGGTGACCCCGGCGAAGAGAATCTTCTGGTTGGTGCGGAAGAAATCGAAAGGGTTGAAAGCCATTGCCTGTTCTCGCTTTATGGTCGCCACTCGGATTGGAATCCGGGGCGATGGCCTTGACGTTCGGGCTAAGAGAATACTAATCGTGAACGAATTGAGTAATCCCCGTCGTTCGATTGTAGGGATTCTGCGGGCCACAACAACCCGCATCCACAGAGGTTTTCAAGGTGCCTGCACGTAAGAAGTCCGCCGATACCGCCGCCGCCACGCCCAAGCCCAAAAAGGCCCCGGCGAAGCGAACGGCCAATGCTAGCACCTCCGTGGAGCCGGCCGCAGCTTCGGCCAAGCGCGGTCGTGCGGCCGAAAATACGCCGTACACCGGGGGCAAGTACGATCTCGTGATCGTCGAATCCCCGGCCAAGGCGAAGACCATCAACAAGTACCTCGGCAGCGGCTACAAGGTGCTGGCCAGCTACGGCCACGTCCGCGATCTCGCCACCACCAAAGACCGCAAATTGAAAGAGGAAGTGTCCGGCATTCAAATCGAAAATGGCTGGAAACTCCGCTATTTGGTGGACGCCGGGGCCAAATCGAAAACCAAGAAGAAGGGCCGCCGAACCCAACAAGACATCCTCGACGAATTGGGGGCCGCCGCCGCCAACGCCAACCGCGTTCTGCTCGCCAGTGACCCGGACCGCGAAGGCGAAGCCATCGCTTGGCACATCCAAGATGCGCTCGGCCTCGACCCGGTGACCACCAAGCGAATCCGCTTCAACGAAATCACCAAAACCGCCATCCTCGCCGCGGTGGCGAACGCCGAGAGCATCGATACCAAACGGGTGAAATCGCAGGAAGCCCGCCGGGCCATGGATCGCGTCGTCGGCTTCCCACTTTCCAACTTGCTCGGGAAGAAAGTGACGAACGGCTTGAGCGCCGGTCGGGTGCAATCGGTCGCGGTGAAGTTGATCGTCGACCGCGATGCGGAAATCGATGCGTTCGTAACGGATGAATACTGGAAGATCACGGCGCTCTTGGGCATCCGAGGCTCGGGGGGTTCGTACACCGCGAACCCTACGAAATCGAAGCTTTTCGCCAAGAAAACAGCCCCGGGCGCCGCGCCGGAACAAGCGACGACCGCCGCCGGGGAAGTGATTCCCGAGGACGTGGAAGACACCGAAGATGCCCCCGCCGGGGAAGGCGAAGAGGCCGTGGCCCGGCCCAAAAAGCCCGAGGCGAAAGCCGGGTTGCCGGTGCCGCCGAAGGGGGCCTTCCTCACGGAATTGGCCAAGTGGAACGGCACCGATCCGGTGCTGAACAACGAGACTGCCGCCGATGCGATTGTCGCCGCGCTGAAGGGCGTTCCGTTCGTGGTTTCCAAGGTCGAACAGAAGGATCGGCAAGAACGGCCATCGCCGCCGTTCACCACGAGTACGTTGCAGCAGCAGGGGAACATTCGCCTGCGCTTCAGTGCGAAGCGGACGATGGATTCGGCCCAACGCCTCTACCAAGGGATCGATCTCCGCGGCGAAGGCACGGTCGCCCTCATCACTTACATGCGGACCGATAGTACCCGCATCGGGCCGGAGGCACTCTCGCACGTTCGCAATTTCATCGCCGCCGAGTTCGGCGACCGCTACTGCCCGGAGAAACCCAACTTCTATTCCTCGGGCAAATCGGCCCAAGAAGCCCACGAATGCGTGCGGCCGGTCGATGTGGCGATGACCCCGCAACGCGCCGCCGGCCTGGGCCTCGCCGGGGACGATTTGAAGGTGTACACCCTCATCTACAACCGCTTCGTGGCCTGCCAAATGGCCGCGGCGCTCTTCGCCGTCACGAGTATCGAAATCACCGCTGGGCCGGGGTTGTTCCGCGCCTCCGGCCGGGTGGAAAAGTTCGACGGTTACCGCAGGCTCATGGCCCCCGCCGGCAAGGCCGAAGAAGCGCAACTGCCGCTGTTGGCCGAGAAGCAAGCCCTCGACCGGCTCGACCTGTTCGAGAGCCAGCACTTCACGCAACCGCCGCCGAGGTACAACGAAGCGAGCCTCGTGAAAGCCCTCGAAAAAGAGGGGATCGGCCGCCCGAGTACGTACGCTAGCATCATCGAAACGATCCAAGCCCGCGGGTATGTGGAACAGAAGGAACGCAAGTTCTTCGCCACCGCCGTGGCCAAGGTGGTTACGAAGTTGCTCGTCGCGCACTTCCCCAAGATCATGGACACGAAGTTCACCAGCCACTTCGAGGAAGAACTCGACGACATCGAAACCGGCAAGCACGGCTACCAGGAAGTGCTGAACGAATTCTGGAAGCCGTTCTCCGAGGCGCTGGCCAAAGCCGAAACCGATATGCCGATGCAACGCGGCATCGAAATCGGCGAAGCCTGCCCCAAGTGCGGTAGCCCGCTCGTGGCCATGTTCAGCCGCAAGACCGGCAACAAGTTCATCGGTTGCAGCGCCTGGAAGAACGAAGAAAACCCATGCCCGTACAAGCGCGGCGAAGACGGCAAAGAAAGCATGGGGCCGGAACTCACCACGATCGCCTGCCCCGCACCCGGTTGCACCGGTCACATGATCAAACGCGACGGCCGTTTCGGCGTCTTCTACACCTGCGATCAGGCCGAATCGGTCACCAAGTGCCCGACCATTATGAACGACGGTGCCGACGGCCCCGTGGTGAGTACGCTGCCGAGCGCGACCCCCTGCCCGAAGTGCGGCAAGCCGTTACTGTTGAAGATCAGCAAAACGATGAACCGCTATGTGACTTGCACCGATTCCAAGAGTTGCAAGTTCACCTCCGATGCCGATGCGAACGGCGCCCCGGTGCCACCGCCCGTGACGGGGATCGATTGCGACAAGTGCGGCGCCCCGATGACGATTAAGAAGACGTTCCGCGGTCCGTTCTTGGCCTGCACGGCTTACCCGAAGTGCCGGAATGCGAAGAGCATCAACGCGGAACTGCGGGAGAAGTTGAAAGACATTCTGCCGCCGCCGGCCCCGAAGAAAGAGAAGAGCCAGATCCCGGAAGTGGAGATCACCGAACTCTGTCCCGACTGCAACTCGCCGATGAAGTTGAAGCAGTACATGGGCCGCTACTTCTTGGGTTGCAGTTCGTACCCGAGTTGCCGGGGCACCCGTCAGCCGAGCGAGGAAGTGTTGGTTCAGTTGAACAAACCCACCGTGATGGTGTGATCTGAGCGGGGGCGTCTCACGTTGATAGTGGCAATAACTGAGTGCGTTTCGTTGGAGTTTCGCCTTTGGGCGGTCTTCGTATTAGAAGAGTATTCCAAGACCGCCTAAAGGCGGAACTCCAACGCAAGCAGTGTGGCTTTCGCTACACCACCATCAATTACAATAATACCTCATTCCTCGGAGGTAGTTTGTTACAGGCTGTCCCGTTTTTCATCCGCACTTTCCGGGCGGGCTGGTACAATTTCGTTCGAATCCGAAAATGTCACGCGATCACAGGCTAAATCACCGTTAACACCCCCTCGCGTCCACGATGCTCGTTTACTCCCATCCCGGAGCGCTCATGGCCGCCGTCGCATCTGTTTTGAAGTCCACCGGCAAGGTGATCGCCGAGCCGCTCATTTGCGTCGGGCTGAAGGCAGTTATCAACGTGCCGGTGGACGGGCTGGTGACTTGGGTGAAGTCGCGGTTTGCCGACCACTCGACGGCGCTCCCCAACGCGATTGCCGCCG
>JBBQWA010000171.1:0-9602 GCA_038211045.1 Gemmatales bacterium | reverse complement strand
CGTCACGCCGGACGATGTGAAGCGGCTGGCCCCGGATGTTCTCCGCCACCGCATCATCTTGACGTACGAAGCCGAGGCGGAGGAGATGACCGCCGACGCCGTGCTGAAGACGCTGCTGGATTCGCAACCGGTACCGTGAGCGGATTTCAAATTACTGCACAATCACCTTGATGAATTGGCGAGGTTGAAGCCATGCCAACGCTTCTAAAATTTGTGGTATCGACGGCCGAAGCGTTTCGATCGTGTTGGAGGGTGCGAGAACGAGCATGACCGCAAAAGGAAGTTCGTTCAAGTTTTGCTGGTGCTCAAAACCCCGGTCGTTGGTCATCATCGCGTCAAATCCGGCCGAAGGGGCTTGTCGAAGTGACGCTCCGTTGTGGATTCCACTCCAGCCCATGTAAGCGACCGTTGAGACGTCGTGTTCTGGCAATTCCAACCGCAACTGATGCGGAAAGTTTTCATCGAGTAGCACTTTCACGCCGACACCGAGACGGCGGATCGTTCGGCGCCATCGCGCATTTTCGAAATCAAGCGAGTGATTTGCTCCTCGCGTACCGTCGGGAAACAATTGAGGAATTGAGCAACCGTATAGCCCGCTTCGATATGATCGAAGAAGGTCTGCACTGTAACGCGCGTTCCCGCGAAGCACGGAGCACCGTGCATGACATTCCCGTTTCAAGTGATGATCGGTTCCATTGCGATATTCTATTGAAAGCTTTGTAACTCCCACCCTCGGAATCACTCCGCATATTCGCTAAGATGGAGAAACAATTCGGCGGCCATCGCCGCGAATTCCAATACCAGCAACACCACAATAATCACTTCCAAGCGGTGGCCGACGGGGAGTTTCTCGGGGAGGAATTTCAAACGGGCGCGTAACGCCGGAGTGTCGGCACGCGGTCGAAATCGGAATCGTTACTGGCGATGGCGGTGATGCCGTGGGCTTCCATCGCGGCGACAATCAAAGCATCGTTGCTCAACAAACCGTGGGCATCACTGAGCTGCGTAGCGCGTTGAATCCACATTGGATCGATGCGCAAGATGTTGACTTTGCTTCTGATAATTTCCGCGATTGCCCTACCGTACAAGTTGAGTTGATTGAATAAATGCGGGTGTTGCCGTAGCTTTTTGCCAATACTCGCTCTCGGCCACGAAAACATTTGCTCCGCCTCCAGCGTCATCAATCGATGCGCTACTTCGCTCAATAAATGAGTGGTACTCACCGCTGCAACTTGAGACGCTTGCGCCCGACCCAGCAGTGCCGTACATGCGTGGCCAAAAGATGGATCTGGTAGGTAATGGTAAATGAAGGTGTTGGCGTCGAGGAAAATGGTCTCGCCCGGAGCGATGTCGGTGAAGTTCATATTCGCACCCAACTGCTGTTGTCTGGGTTGTCCAAATACTCGTGCAAATCCTCTTGGTTACCCTTCCAACCAATGAGCCCGTGACTCCGCGAAAACGGTTCTCCCAACTCGGAATCGCCGGAATCCACACGGTTCACCACGACATGAAATTCCGCCCCCTCGTCCAGCGGCAACGGTTGGGTCGGGCGCAACACGCCCCCTTCGTAAACTGCGGTGAATGTGAGTGTCATCGGTTCTCCCTCCGGTTGGTACCGATATTCTATCCGCGGCTCGCGGGCCGGGCACCGGGGCCAATTCTTGAAGGCGTTCGAGAACACTCTCGGCCACCCACTCGGCGGAATCCGCCCGGAGCTGCGCTACGTGCGACCCTTTCCCTCAAGGGGAGAGGGTAAAAACTAATGCCGCTCGCCTAGAAGCGTATGCCGGCACAGCATATGCCCACGATCGCGAGGAAGGCGATCGCGAGTGGGGCCAAAATCACCATCACCACGCTGCCGAAGCCGAAGGGCGGCCGAGCGAGGGTCGGGGTTCGATCCAGCGCTTCTGCACGCCATTTTTCCTGCCGGTTCAACTCGCGGCGGGTTTCCCGCCATTCGGTATCGCGTAGGATCAATTCGCCTTGTTCTCGCCCCATGCCGTGGAGTTGCCAGTACCAGAAACCGAAGCGCAGGAGAAACCCCACTCCGAGCGTGACCCCGGCGAAGAGTGCGAACCGGCTCGCAGGTTCGGAGAGCAGCATCGGGCCTTCCAGCGCTTGGCGATAGTATTCGGACGTCGGCTGCCAAAGCAACGGCGGGAAGTTTTCCAGATCGACTCGGAAGTTCGAGAGCAGGAACCAGATCGTCTGCCCCGCGATGAGATAGAGTGCCAGGCGCCCAAAAAATCGCCCGAGTTCGGCATCCGGCAATGGCGTACTCGGCCGCACCGGCGGCTTCGCCGTGACCTTCAAGAAATGCTTCTTCGCCTCGAAGGGCATCCCGGCGTGCAAGATCGAGTACAAACGGTATTGGGCGAACAGGTACACGAGCGACCCGCCGACCACGACCAAATCGAATACCCTCAAATAACTGTTGGGGATTTGATTGAAGACGAAGTCTTCGGGCACGCCGAGCGGCGCGAACGAGAAGTACGCGAGGCTGAGGAAATACACCACCGGCATCGCCGTCCAACGCAGCACCAAGCTGCAAATGCCGCACACGAACAACACCGCCGCGGCGATGGGGGAACTGAACAGGAAGGTGGCCACCGAGGCCGCGATGAGGCCCGAGGATGCAATGAAGAAGTACGTGCGGGCCGCCGGGAGGCGGATCAGTTCCCAGTACTTATCGTTGGGTGAAGGTTTCTCACTCACCGGATCACCCTCCCGGTGCGGAGCCGATCGAGCCGTGCCAGCACCGCCCGGAGTGTATCCCCGGCATCGAGCGACACCAACGATGCCCCGGCCCGAACCAATTCGCGCCGCACGCGCTCGGAATTCTCGCGGTACCCATCCGCCAAGCTGGAACGGATCACTTCGTTCAAACCGAACGTCTTGCGTTGCCCCGGTTCCGGCACCGGTGGCAAATCGCCCGGTTCCGCCAATAGTACCAACACCTGATGGTGCTTCGCCCGCGCCGCCCGCACTCCCCGCAACAGCGGTTCCAAGTGATCCGCCAAATCGGTCGGTTCGAGGAAGATCACATACAGTTCGTTATCGCGGGCTACACCGATGGAACGCTGCAAGGAATTCGCCAACACCACCAGTTTGCTTTCGCCACGGAAGCGGTTGCGGCCCCGTTCGTCGAGCAGTTTCGGCGGCGGCATCCGCCGGTGCTCCGCGAGGAATCGCCCGGTGCGCTCGGCGAAAAAATCGTCGTCTTGGATGGCCCGTTCGATGGCGGCTGCGTTGTCTTCGTTCTTCATCGCATAGATCGTGGCGAGTTGTTTGCGCTTGCCGAGTTCCCCGCGGCGATGCGGTAAGAATCCGCGCAGGCCGAACATGATCCAAGTGAAGGCCGCGAGGATCATCGGCGAGAAGATAACGGCTGCGACGACAGCGAAGAACGCGAGGAGTTGAGCCGCGAAAAGGATACCGTTGGCCGCACGCGGTTGGACGAGTTCGCTGGCGATGTCTACGGCGGTGTTGAACACCGGGAAGAACAACAGGATTACGATTGCTTGCACCGCGATGGGCAGAATCAGCATTCGGCTCCACCGCGTATCCATCAGAGGAAGCCAAAACATGCCGAGAGGCTTGGTATTCCATCGGCCGTCGAGCAGATCGGGGTAGAACTCTTGGGCGACGGAATAGGCGTAGCGTTGCAGTATCTTCGGGTCGGTTTCGGTGTTCTCCGGGCTGCGGCCGGCGGCTTCCGCCAGTATCCGCAGGAGGTTCAACGTGTGCCCGCGGGTGCGGGCCGGCTTCGTCGATTGCGTATCGGTTTCATCGAACACCGTCAGACCGATAATGTCGCGGTTCCCGGCCGCGGCTTGGGCCACCCCGGCGGCGAGCGAAGCCATCCGAACCAACGGAGTGCGGCCTGGTTCGCCCAGTCGCGTCGCGGCGGACGCATCCAAGAAGATCGTGCAACGCACCGGCACGTCACTCTCGAACTCCTTGGTAATCAGCCGATCCCGGCGGGCGCTGGCCTTCCACGCGATCATCTTGGGCGGATCGCCAGGGCGGTAATCGCGCAGGTCGAGGAGTTCCCCGCCGCTGCCGGCCCGCTTCAAGCGGTGAACCCCCGGCGGCGGAAGCGAGTTGAATCGCTTGATCGAGCGTTGGCCACCTTCTTCCTTCATCAATGGCGGTAGTACCATCACCTCATCGGGCAAACGTATGTAGAACCGTTTGTAGAAGAATCCCATCAGATCCGCGACGCGGACTTCGATCCCTTCAAAGCGGACGGTGCCGGGGGCGGGGAGTTGGAATCCGTATTCGATGGTGACCGGTTCGCCCACCGCGATGCGGGTGACGATCCGCCTGTGGCCTTCGATGGTGCTCACGCCGTGGGGGAGCGTCTCGGCGAACGAGACGAACGAGAGTGGCATGCCGCGTTGCAGTTCGATGCGCACCCGCACTTTCGTGGCCACGCCGACCCAGAGCATCGGCACCGTGCGCTCGCCTTGGATGAGCGTTCGCTCCACGATCAAACGTTGGGCTAAGTTTTGCGAACGGAGTTGGAAGAGGATCGCTTCGCAGGCCACGCCGAAGAGGAGCGTGAGGGAAACGATGGCGATGGTCGGAGCGATGTACGCCAACCACGGCACGCTCAGGAGCGCGAACAACCCGACCCAGAAGAGGAACCACCAAGCCCGCGCCGTGAGCACCGAAGAAACTCCGAACGTTTTGGAACCGGTTCCCGATCCCCGGTTCCCGATACGATTGCTTTCAGCTTACTCGAAAGGCGGGTATTCTTGTACCCTCTCCCCTTTGAGGGAGAGGGTAAAAATCAATTGCCTACTGCCTTACGAAGGCAATCGCGGTGGCAGCACGCCACCTCACCGTTTCACCGATTCCTTCGGGGCCGCGAGCGGGTTTCCCGGAGGTTCGAGCACGGCGATGTGGCTCAATCCCCAGGGGCCGCCGGCCAATTTCTCTTTCCATCCCGCGAGTTTGGCGGGTGCCACTTCGGCCGTCTCCGTGATCTGGACATGCGAACCGATGGCGGTACGGAGCGTTTCGCGGAAGCCTTCCAAACCCTCGGTCTGCGTAAATAGGATCACGGTCTTCGGGCGGAAGTGGCTTTCCGAGATCATGCGGTTCGTATCCTGCGGCTTTAACGTCACGCGTTGGAGATCGCTGCGGCCACTGTAGAACGCCACCGAACCGGCATGCCGGGGGTATGTTACCACCGCGACGTTCGGATCGTTCAGATATCGGTTCACGAGTTCCGGGTCGCGCATCGGCGAACGCTCGAACGCATACCACGGCAACGCAATGTAATGGACGAAAGCGATGATCGCGGCGAACGTGCCGATGATGCCGCGCGTCTGCCAGCGCGTATTCCACTTGCTGCGCGAGACGTATTCCCCCAACGCGAGGCACAACGGTGGGAACGCCGGGAGAATGTACGTCGGCAGTTTGCTGCCGCTGCACGAGAAGAAGAAGAGGCACCACATTCCACTGAGCAACCAGAAACCCCCGGCCGCGGAACGCGGTGCTGCTTCGCCACCGAAGAGCATTTGGCGAAGGTACGGCACGAAGAGGATCACGCCGGGGAGGAACCCCGCGAGGAAGATCGGAACGTAATACCAGACCGGTTCCAAGTGATCGAACGGTTTCAAGAAGCGCAGAACGTTGTGTTCCCAAAAGAAGTGTTTGAGGAAGACCGGCTCCTTGAAATAGATCGCGATGTACCACGGCAGATTGATCGCGACCACGATCGCAGCAAAAAGTGCCGTATTCCGCCATCCGAAAGCGGGGGCGGATTTCACCTCCCCCCCGGAGGGGGAGGTCGGCGAGACGAAGTCGAGCCGGGTGGGGGGGGCCATTAGAAATCTCCCACTCCCGTCGGAACCTGCGATTCCAACGACCTCCCCCTCTCGGGGGGAGGTAAAAGAACGGGTTCTCAGCCAACCCCATGCGATCAGCGGTGGGAACAACAGCACTTCCGAAATCGGCCCCTTCGTGAGGAAGCCCAAGCCGGAGAAGATCGCCGCGGCGATCCACCATCCGAGTTTCAACCGCCCCGTTCGCACGGCCTCGAAACCGCAAAGCACGGAGGATGTCACACAGAAGGTCAACAAACCATCCAACAGGAGCAAGCGGGCGACGCCGAGGAAACCGGGGGCCACGCTCAGGATCATCGCGGCCCAGAATGCCCCGCGTTCGCCGATGCTGCGCCGCCCCACGAGGTAGATCATCAAGATCGTGAGATGCACCGCGAGCGCGGGAACCAAACGGGCGCTGGCTTCGCTCACCCCGAAGAGTTTGTAACTGATGCTCACCAGCCAGTACATCAGCGGCGGCTTGTCGAGGTAGGCTTCGCCCTGCAGCGTCGGCACAATCCAGTTGCCGCTCTCCGCCATCTCTTTGGGGATCTGCGCGTAACGGCCTTCGTCCGGTTCCAACAGGTGGAACGATCGGCACGGGTACAACAGCAAGCCGGGTAGCAGGATCACCAACAACAGCGAGAAGAGCCGCACGCGGATCTTCTCCTCGGCTTTGCCGGGGAAGAGAATGCGGTTCCAGATGTGGGGGATGTAAGCGAGGGCATTCGCGGGGGGTTCGATCATCGGGGCCATCCGTGGCGGAGGAATGGCCGGAGTTTACGCCGAAACGGGATCGCGGGTCAACGCGGGGTGGAAAGAACTCGGAACCTTCCGAGTCGGGGGTGTTGGCGGCTTGCCGAAAAGGGTATCTTGTAAGTATCGCACTCGGAGCAACTCAACATGGCAGCGAGCAACCCCGGCGGGAATTGGAAGCACACCAGCGGCCCCGCCAAGCCGAGCACCACCCCGGCGGCCACCGGAACTTCGCGTAAAGCCTGGCAGCCCGGCGCCGCCAAACCGAAAGGCCCGGCCAAGCCCCGCTCGCGCACCACCAAGTTCCTCATCTCCGGTTTCTTCGCCGCACTCGTGATCGGCACCATCGTTACCGTGATCCTTTTATGGAAGCCGGCGAAGTATCCCCAATTGGTGCTCGTCGCCCCCGCACCCGGCGATTCCCTGAGTATGCCCGCCAACGGCCCCGGTGCAAAATCGGTATCCTCCCTCGGCGAATGGGCCAAGAACGGGTCGGATAAACCGAAGCTCGCGGCCTCGCCGGACGAACTCGCCAACCCGGACAAATGGCAATCGAAGCTCGAATACAGCGGCGGCACGGTGTTGTACTTCGCCGCGGCCGGCGGCGCCGATGCCGAGGGGCCGTTCCTTTGGTTCGTTCCCCCCGAAGCGGCCGCCCCAAGCGATGGTAACAAGGTTCGCGTGAAAGACATCCTCGCCCGCCTCGGCGGTTTGAAAGCGAGCCAGCCGAAGTTGCTCGTCTTCGATCTCGCCCGCATGCCCGTGAGTTTCGCCCACGGCCAATTCTTTCCGGACTTCGCCCGAGCGCTCAAGGAGATGGACGCGGAGATTGCGAAGGTCGAGAATCTGACGGTGATCTGTTCGTGCGATGCCGATGAAACCGCGTGGAACTCCGAGGAACTGCGAGAAACCGCCTTCGGCCATTTCTTCCGCACTGGCATCGAAGGCGCCGCAGGAACCTCTGCGGGGGATCGCATCACCGTTCAGAAGTTGTTCGATTTCACCAAAGATGCCACGAGCAAGTGGGCTTCGGTGAACCGCGATGAAAAGCAAACGCCGATGTTGCTACCCACCAGCGGCGGTGCGGATCGAGCCGCGAAGATGGAGTTGGCTATGGTGCCAAACAACAAGCCCGCCGCAGCGGCGCTCGCCGTTCCCGAAAAAGCTCCCGCCTCTTTCGACGACGCTTGGAAGAAAGCCGAAGCGCTCGCCACCCGCACCCCGGCCCCCGATACGACTGATCCGGCCAAGTGGCGCGAGTTCCTCGAATTGCTGATGCGGTACGAACAGGCGTTCCGCAACGGCCAGAACACCGGCAACCTCTTGGCGAAGGCCCAAGCGCTCGGCGATCAGCTTTCCTCCACGACGATGGGGGTCGAACCGTTGGCCGTGGGTTTAGGTTTGCAAGTCGGGCCGGCGCTCGGCTTCCCGGTGCCCAAGCCGGAAGATTCGTTCCGCAATTTGTGGAATCCGCCGCCGGGCAGCACCCGCGCCGAGGAGTTCGATAAGCTGCCGAACAAGTCGCGCTCCTCGTTCCGCTTGGCCCTCGCGGCGCAGGTACTCGATGAAGTGAGCAAGACCGGCACGGCGGAAGATCTCCGGATCGCCGATGAAATCATGGCTCTAGTGGATGGCTCGCAAGTGGGGGCAACCGAAACGCACTTCGTTCGCATGCTCGCCAAACATTTGGATGGAACGAAGCGCCCGCCGGTGCGGTTGGTTCAGGAAGCGATTCGCTTGGCCCGAGCCGCCGAGGATGCCGCGCTGCGGGGCGGCTACGCCGAGCAGGTGGCCCGTTGGATCGGCAAGGATATCGACGCCGGGGACGCGCAACGCCGCTTGGCGGAAGATTGCCTGTTCATGGCGGACGACGCCGCGATTGCGGACTTCCTCACCTATTCCAATACCGCCGCCAAGAGTTACAAGACCGCCCGCGAAACGGCCGACACCGTGGCTTCGGCGTTGTACCTCCGCGATTACGCCTTCGCCCGCCTGCCCTATTTCGGCCGTTGGATCGCCGGGTACCGCGGCAGCATGCCTTCCGAGGATCTTAAAAACCTCATGAAGACCGCCGAGGACGCGGCCCGCTTCGCCCACGACATCGCCGAGATCGCACTTGCCGTGCCCGAGGATTCCAAAGGGGCCCTCGTGCAGTTGCGGGATAAAACCGCCACGTTGAAGAGTGCGATCACCGCGCTGGAATCTGCGTACACCGCCGAGGCGGCCAAGCTCACGAACACCGTCTCGCAACAAAACTGGCACGCCATCGAAGGCGTGCTCAGTGTGCCGTTCCTGAAGGCGTCCGAGCGTACAAAGCTGTTCGGCTTCCTCCGTTCCATTTCGTACACGCTCTCGCAACAACAGCAGCAACCCACGGCTACCGGCGTGCCGCCGATCTCGCCGCAAGAATCGGCGAGCCGGGCCTTGCGGATCGGCCGGGCAATGTTGAATGAGAAGGCCCCGCAAACGCAGGCGCTCCTCGAACAGCCGAACCCCGCCGCGTGGTGGCAATCGTTCCGCCAAGTGGCCGACGGCTTGGGCAAGGGTTACCGCGCGTTGCCGGGCGAGATGAAGCAATTGATCGACCAAGCCGGGGCGAAGCCGCTCTCGGAAGCGTCGCCGTTGTTGGCACAGGCATCGTACAAATCCCGGCTCGCCGATCCGGCCGCGCCGTGTACGCTGCCCGAGAATCCCACGAACCTCGAACAGCGTTACTGGCAGCACAAACTCCTGTTGAATCAAGCCCGCCGCGCCACGGGCGACGGTTGGGCCGACGTGGGCCAAGGCCCGCCCGATGCGTGGTACTGCCGCAAGGCCGCCGCGAACTACATCTCCTCCGCGCGTTCACTCGTCGGCGGTACGGCACCGCTCTCGCCCCCGGAAGAGGCCCGCCGCTTCGCCGAGTGCAAGGCCGAGGCCGAACGGCTCCCCGCCGTGCTAACACTCGGCCTGCCGGATGTTGTGGAAGTGGCGGACGAACCGAAGTGGATTTTCCCCGTCACGCTCAAACGG
>JBBQWA010000170.1:0-9775 GCA_038211045.1 Gemmatales bacterium | reverse complement strand
CTCAAGTTTCTCGAACGGCATCGACTTTTCAATCTCGGCCTGAGTTGAAACGATGTTCAGCTCCTCGCCGCGGCCGACCTGAGTGGCATACCAATTTGGAATGCAGATCATCGACTCCGCGATCGGGCGGCCGCCTTGGGTATTGCTCGGGCGCCCGAATAATTCAGCACCCCAGTAAATAAAACGACGAATTCCGCCTTTCCTATTCCGCATATCGATGCTATTTCCCGGATATGACGGCTTTGATTGTCGCTTGCGCATTGCTCCTGCCCGCCACGGGAATCGCGGTGTATTACCTCGTGTTGACCCTGATCGGGTTGCAACGAAAATCGTACCGCCCCGAAGAAATCGCCGTTCCGCAATGGAGCAACCGCTTCGCCATCCTCATCCCGGCGCACGACGAAGAGATCCTGCTGCCGCGATGCCTCGGTTCGATTCCTAATTCACCGAACGTTCGCGTGATCGTTGTTGCGGACAACTGCACCGACAACACCGCAAAGACCGCGCGGAACCTCGGTGCGGAAGTCCTCGAACGATTCAATCACTCGCGCATCGGCAAAGGCTACGCTTTGGCGCACGGCGTACCCGCAGCCCTCGCACACCGGCCCGATGCAGTGCTCATCCTCGATGCCGATTGCGAACTCGCGCCGGGCACATTGGAAGCATTCGATGCCGCACTCGCCGGGGGATGCCTCGCCATCCAAGCCCCGTTGAACGTTCGCAAAGCCGGGGGGAGCGAGAGCGAGTACATCGCCGCCGTGGGGGCGGAAGTCGATCGCGCCGTACATCGGGGCATGCGGCGTTTCGGTTGCTCGGTTCCGCTGCGCGGCACCGGCATGCTGTTCCGCCGGGAGTTGCTGGAAACCCACCCGTGGTCCATGCACGGCTTGGCGGAGGATGCCGAGTTCGCCGCGGTTCTGCGCAGGGCAGGAGTACGGGTCGATTTGTTGGATGGAGGTACGATCTTCACCGAAGCCCCTGCCCGTTCAGGCGATCTGCTTCAACAGCGCAGGCGTTGGCGGGCCGCACTCACCGTGCCCGGCCTCGGTTTGTCCAACGCGATTCTCACTAGCAAACCGCTCATTCTCATTCAACTCATACTCACGGCCGTGTTGGTGCCGTGGCTCCCGATTCCCGATTGGCTCCGCGCTCTACCGATCGTTCCGGTCGCTATTACACTCGGCGTGTATCTGAGGGCAATGCTCGCCGTCGGTTTCCATTGGCCCGGTATCGGCAGCATCGCCTTGGTGGGCAAACTGGCCGGCGTCACGTTTGCCGGTTTCTGGGATCGGGAATCCACATGGAAGCGCACCGTTCGGCGATGAAAGACGCATTCCATTTCGTGCGCCGGCCGAACCCGTGGAAACGGCGGCTGCTCGCACCCCGGCCCGCGACAACATCCAGCATCGCATTCACCTTCGACGATGGCCCCGATGCGACGGAAACGCCCCGGATCTTGAACCTGTTGAAAGAGCGTGGTATCCGAGCGACGTTCTTCTTGTTGGGCAAATGCATCGCAGGAAACGAAGCGATTGTTCAACGGATGATCGAGGAAGGGCACACGCTGGGAAATCACAGCTTCACGCACCCGCAATTTTCGATCTGGGATTTCCGTTCCCCGTACCGCGAATTGGCCGAGTGCCAGGGGGCAATCGAAGCCATGTGCGGGCATTCGCCCGAAGTCGCCCGTCCTCCATTTGGAAAATGCACGCCGGGGTTCCGGCTCGCTGCCGCACGGTTGCGTTTGAAAGTTCAACTTTGGTCGCTGGATAGTGGAGATTGGCAGTGCCGATCGCAAGCGGATGCGGAGCGATGTGCGAAGGAACTCCGTTCCGCCCTCTGCCCCGGCGATACGATCCTGTTCCACGACAACCACCGTTGGATCGTGCCGATCTTGGAGACGTTCTTTTCTGAGCCGGACACGCAAACAACGTCAGTCGGGGCATCGTCGCTAACGCTCCAGGCTCTGAAAAACTGAAACACCCCAGTAGACGATACGGCACAACTCCCTGTTCCCTATCATTTCCCCATGAGTTCCTCTCCGGATGTTCTGATTATCGGTGGCGGTGTGATCGGCTTGAGCTGCGCCTACTTCCTCGCCGAAGCCGGGTTGAAGGTAGAACTGGTCGAACGCCAAGCCTTGGGCCGGGAAGCCTCGTGGGCCGGGGCGGGAATCATTCCGCCGGGGAATCCGCAACGGGCACGGTCGCCCCTCGATCAACTACGGGCACAGAGCGTTTCGCAATTCCCGTCGTTCACGCGGATGCTCGAAGAAACCACGGGGTTGCCCACGGGCTTTCGCATCTGCGGCGGCATTGAATTCCTCGATGACGAGAGCGAATACGCGGTCGAACTCTGGGACGATGAATTGATCGAATACGAGAAGTTCGATGAAGCGCAGTTGCGAATCCTCGAACCGAATCTTGCGAGCGGGGGGCGTCAGGGCCCTGTCGGAATGCCTGGTCAGGGGGCTGACGCCCTCCGCTCGCCCAGTGCATTTTTTCTGCCCGGCATGGGCCAAGTGCGGAACCCTTGGTATTTGCGGGCGCTCATCGCCGGTTGCGAACGCCTCGGGGTGCGGTTGCGACCCGATTGCCCGGTCGCTCGGTGGAAGCCGCAGAATGATCAGATCGAGAGCGTCGAATTGGTGAATGGCGAGGAAATCACTGCGGGGAACTTCGTTCTTGCTGCTGGGGCTTGGGCGGAACCTTGGTTGAACCGCTTAGACATTCGAAACATCGTTCATCCCGTTCGCGGCCAGATGCTCCTCTATCGAACACCCGCACCCATTTTGAACCGCGTAGTGATTTGCGGGAAGCGCTACTTCGTTCCCCGTGAAGATGGCCGATTGCTCGTCGGTTCCACCGAAGAGCCCGAAGCCGGATTCGTGAAGGAAACCACGCCGGAAGGAATCGCGGAACTGAAAGCCTTCGCCGAATCGTTGGTGCCAGTGTTGAAGTATGCCGAACTCGAATCGAGTTGGGCCGGTTTGCGCCCCGGCTCCGCCGACGGTTACCCCGCCATCGGACGATTGCCCTTCCACTCCAATGTGTTTGCTGCCGTCGGGCACTTTCGTGCGGGCATACAACTCTCCCTAGGCACAGCCCGGCTCATCCGCGATCTCTTGATCGGCCATACTCCCTTCCTCGATCTCGCTCCGTTCGCCCCGAACCGCGTTCCCAATTTGCCGCCGCGAACCGCCTTCCGTTCCTGAATTTTCTTCGCATCTGCGTTGGTCGAACGGATGCGAATTTGGAATGATAAAGGCATGGAACCCCAATCGCATCGCAGCCGTGCCAAGCAACTCGCCGAAGATTTGGCTTGGCTGGAAGACCATTGCCGCAAGAACGCCGATCTCCACGTTCACACGGCCCACCTGCGTTTGGCCGCCGCGCTCACCCGCAACGTGATCGGCCCCAAGATCGATGGCCAACCGGCGAAGCCGTTGTTCATCGCGGTCGTCGGCGGTGCGGGCACCGGCAAGAGTACGGTGGTGAACTTCCTCGCCGGGGCGGTCGTCGCCGATGCCAATCCGCAAGCCGGGTTCACCCGGCACCCCACGGCGTTCCTCCCCGCGAACCTCGGCGGATCGTGGCCCAGCCACGATGGTTTCCTCGGGCCGCTCCAGCGCCTCTCCGAAGAGAAACCGGCGAACCTCGACGAAGACGTGTACCAGGTGAAGCGGATTGCTTCGGCCCCCGGAGAGAATCCCTTTCACGATTTCGCCATATGGGATTGCCCCGATATGACGACGTGGGCTTCCACCAATTACGTCTCGCGGTTGATGGAAGTGGTCGCGCTCGCCGATGTGGTCATCTACGTCGCGTCGGACGAACGTTACAACGATGAAGTGCCGACGCAGTTCCTGCACTTGGTCATCAAGGCCGGGAAGCCGGTGGTCTGCTGTCTCACGAAAATGCGCGGAGCCGACGAAACCGCGATGACGGCCCACTTCCGCCAAGTAATCCTCGGCAAACTCCCCGCCGCCGTGGCCGATATCCCCGCCATTCCGGTTACTGCGATTCCCGATATTCCTTCGGCGATGCGGGCAGATCCCGCCGGCGCCGGGGCGAAGTACCGGGCCGGGTTGTGGAACCCGATTCTCGCCCTATGCCCCACGTTGGAAGATGCCCGTACACGCACGGTGGCCAACGCGGTGAAGTACCTCGAAAGTGCCGGGCAGGGTTTGCTCGAAGTGGCCCGGCGCGATTTGGGGGAACTCGAACTCTGGCGAACCAGCGTATCCGGGGGCGAAACCCAATTCGCGGAGCGCTACCGGCGCGAGTACCTTTCGGGCGAAGCCTTCCGCGCTTTCGATACCACCCGCGATCAGGTGATGGGTATGCTGGATCTCGCCGGGCCTGGCAAAGCGGTGAGCTCCGCCCTCGCCGTTCTGCGCATGCCGTACAAGTACCTCCGCGATCTTACCGCGAAGACGTTGGCTCGCCCCTCGGCACTCAACCTCTCCGAACTCGCCGTCTGTTCGAGCGCGTTCTCGGCGTGGCTCGACGGTTTGCAAGCGGAAGCCCTGAGGCGTTCGAGCGGCAACCCACTGTGGAAGCAACTCACCCACGGCTTCGACGCCGGACTGAAATCGCAGGCGAACGATCTGTTCCAACAGAAGTTCCACACCTTGGAAGCGAAAGAATCGGACGAACTTCAGAAAACTGCGCGGGCCGTGCCGGAGAAACTCGCCCGCAGCCCGGCACTCTTGAACACCATCCGCGTGCTCGTCGTGGTTCTCGACCTCGCGGTGATCGGAGCGATCGTCGGCTTCTCATGGCCACCGACTTGGTGGCTACTCCTACTGATTCCCTTCGGTGTTGCTCTCGCCCGGCAAGCGGTGGAAATTGTGGTGAAGCAGATCGTCGACGTCGGCCGCAACCGGTTGAAGGCCCAGCGCGAACACTTGCTTGCGGAACAGCTCACCGGGCCGCTGGCCGGGTGGTTGAAGGAGTATCCTTCGTCCGGCGGTTCGAGCATCGAACGGCTGCAACTTATCTTGCAACGGGTGCCGGAATCGATCCGCGAACTCGCGGCGTTGGCGAAGGCGAAGGCGGCCCCCGTCCGGAATGACGTTGAAGTGCCATCGATTTAGTAGGCAATGTTCTAACCACGGAGGCACCAAGACACGGAGAAGTAACAAGAGTAGAATTTCACTAAGTTCTATTTCTTCTCCGTGCCTCCGTGGTTAGACTCTGAAACCACAGCCAACCATGACCGACGCCACCGATCAACCGTTCCTCCGCACGCTCGCCCCATTGCTGAAGGCGCTGGAAAAACAGTTGCGCTCCTGGCTCGATACCCGGCGACGTTACCCCATCACGCTGATTCAACGGGCCGAGATCGAAGGGCTTGTCACGGACTTCGAACGCAAGGCCGCGGCGCTCGATGTCGAAAAGCCGCTGCTCGTCATCATGCTGATGGGCGGCACGGGCGTCGGCAAATCGTCGTTGCTCAACGCGCTCGCGGGGGCGCCGGTGGCGCAATCGTCGTTCACCCGCCCGACCACCCGCGATCCGGTCGTGTACTTCCATCAATCGGTGAAATCGGAACGTCTCGATCCGGCGTTGCGCTTGTGCCGATTGGCCCAACACGACCGCGATAGCCTGATGCAGAAGGTGATCGTCGATACCCCGGACCTCGATAGCAACGATACCGCCAACCGCGATAAGCTCAAGGAACTGCTGCCGATCGCCGATGTCGTGCTCTATGTCGGATCGCAAGAAAAGTACCACGATCGCATCGGTTGGGAACTCTTCAAGGAACAACGGCAACGCCGGGCGTTCGCCTTCGTGTTGAACAAATGGGATCGATGCACCGACGCCGGGGCCGGCATTCGACCCGACGAAGACCTGCTGAACGACCTGAAATCCGAGGGGTTCGAGAACCCCAAACTCTTCCGCACCACGGCGCAACTTTGGATCGACGCCGAGAAAGCCGGGTTGGAGGAACCGCAAGATCGACCGCCGGGCGAACAGTTCCCCGAACTCCGGCAATGGCTCGAACTCGGCCTCACCCGGATGGAAATCGAAGCCGTGAAAGCCCGTGGCGTGGGGCAACTGATCTCCAACGCTCAACAAGTGATCGAAACGATCAAGCCCCCCGATCTCGCGGTGCAAGCCGGGAAAGTGCGAACCGCGTGGGAAGGCACGTTGGCTGCGGAAGCCGAGCAACAAGCCGAGGTTCTCGTGGGAACGTTGGAGCCGTATCAACCGGAAGTCGAACACCATTTCAGCGTGCAGGGGCAGCAGCGTTTCGGCGGGTTGATGGCCGGGTGGTTGAAGCTCACTACGAAAGTGCGTTACTTCGGCGGTTCGTTCCGGGACCGCATACCGTTCGTACCCAAGCTCGGCGGCAGCGCCGTGAAAACGCCGGACGATTGGAACATCCGCGAGTTTGCCCAATCCTGCACCCGCGTCGCTTCCGAACGGGTGCTCACGCAACGCCTCTCCGCCGCGGGGAACCGCTTATTGGTGGATGCCGATCAACGCGGCTTCCCATTGCATCTCCTCACGGATCGCACCGCCGAAGCGACGAAGCTCGATTGGGAAGAACGCTACACCCGCAATTTGATCGAGGCCCTCGGGGAGGTCGAACAGGAAGTGACGCGGCCGACCGGCTGGCGCAAGATCGTTCGCGGCGGCATCACGCTCTTGGCGAACGCGGCACCCACTCTCACGATGCTCGGTTCGATTATTCTCGTGCTCTACAAAGTGTTCGCGGAAGGGGAAGCTCCCACGCTGGTTCTGTTGTTGATGCCGTTGTACCTGACTTTGGCAGTGTTGATTCTCATGCAAGTGGTCATCTCGATCGCCTTGCCTGTGAAGTGGGCCGCGATCCGCGGCGAGTTCCAATCTCGGTTGGAACGAAAACTTCGCGAGGAATTCGGCCGGGTGTTCCTGCCGATCCCGAACGAGATCGCCACCGCGGTGAAGGAGGAACGCGTGCAAGCGGAGAAACTCGCTTCGGAAACGAAGCAGGTGGCGGATTGGCTGAGCGAACGCGAACACGCCGCGCACGTCGGCGAGTTGTACGGGCGATGATCGAACGCGAACAACGATTACGCCCCGAACTTGCGGCGGGCCAAGGCTAATGCGCCGTGCAGCACGACCTCTTCGCCGAGTGTGGCGGGCACGATCTCCGTTAGCCCGGCGAGGGCTTTCATGCCGCGTTCTTGAACATATTTGCGCAGCGGTTGGAAGAACAATTCTTCTCCCATGAGCGAAACGCCCCCGCCGATAATCACGCGGCGCGGGCAGACCAGCTTGATCACCGAACAAATCCCCTCGGCGAGTGCCTGCACCGCGGTATCGACAAGAGCCAACGCCAACTTATCTCCGTTTGCGGCGGCCTCCGCGACGGCTTTGCCGCTCAGTGGGCCTTCCACTTTGGGCGGATAACCCACGGCGGCCCAACGCTCCGCCGCGTGGCCGATGCCCCAACCCGAAGAAAAGTATTCGAGAATCTGATCGTGCGCTTGCGAACCCTGCGGGTACACCGGCCGCAAGTGCCCGACCTCGGCGGCGCCGCGACCGGCGCCCCGGTAGATATTGCCATCGATGATGAACCCGCCGCCAATGCCGCTGCCCACGGTGATGTAAAATATCGGCGAGAACCCCTCCCCTGCTCCGTGCAAAGCCTCGGCCAACCCCGCGACGTCTGCATCGTTGCAGATGATCGCGGGAAGGCCGAAGAGTTCGGTGAGCCATTTGGCGAGGGGAAAACCATCCCAACCATGAATGTGGTGCGAAACGATTACGGATTGCGTAGCGTCGTCGGTCGGGCCGCCGAAGCCAACGCCGATGCCGCGGAGATCATCGAATACGAGATCGGCGGAGGCCAACAATTCCGGAACCGCCTCGAAGATTTGCCTGCGGATGCCTTCGGCCCCGGCCTCGGGTTCGACGATCCCCCGCCATCGGTATGCGATACGGCCATCCCCTTTGCCGAGGGCCAATTGCAGTTTGGTTCCGCCGATTTCAATGCCGAGGAACATACTGAACTCGGGGAGATGGTTGTGCAAAGAGCCGGAAGTGTGAGCGACGGGTGCAGTTGGGCACGGTCGCTAACGCTTCCGGCTCCGAAGTGCCGTTGAAGCCTAGATTCGCTTTACTTCTTCGTGGGGACGTAAGATTCGTTCTTGGTTTCCACCACCGTCTTTTGTTCTTGGAAGAGTTCGACCTTGCTTTCGGTGGTGCCGATGGTCACGGTGAGCGTGCCTTTCATGGTCACGTTCAATTCGGCGCGTTCGAGTTGGCCGGTTTTCACGTTGTACTTGAACACGCCGGGGGCGGTGCCCGCTTTGGGTTCGGTCGATTTCAGGCTGCCTTCCTTGATGCGGAAGAGCAAACCATCGGCATCGGTGGTGGGCGATTTGTAAGTGAGGTTCGCGGTCGCATCCACTTGAACGACGTCGCCGGTCTTGGCCTTCACGGTGAATTCGAGGGTGCGATCGTAGCTGCCGATCGGGCCGAGGGCCATCGTGTTGGTCTTGGTCCACTTGTCGTTGACACCCTTTTCGGGGATGGTTTTTTCCGGGGTGAGAGGCGGGGTCAGCCCGGCGAGCGGGTCGGACATTTCCTTGAGGGCTTCCGCGGTGAGGATCTTCTTGAGCAACCCTTCGATCTGCGGGTTGGAAGTACCGAGCTTCTTGAGGAATTCGTCGCGGCCTTCCACGTTTTCCACCGCGAAGCCCTTGCCGTAGGTGATGGTGAATTTACTGCCGATAAGGTTCTTGAAGAACTCGGTGAGGCCGGGGTTGTTGCCCGCGGCAGGTTGATCGGCGGTGGAATCGTAGTTCACCGGGTTCCCGGCCATATCGACTTTGAGCTTGGCCCCTTCGATGGTGAGTTCGACCGTCCACTTGTCGGCTTCGAACTTCTTCGGCTCCCATTTGAACATGAAGATTTGTTCGTGGTTCAGCTTCGATTCTGCACCGCCCGAAACGTTCACCACTTGGGTGACGCTCGTGCTCACTTGTTGGAAGAAGGCTTTATCTTTTTCGAACTTCGGCTCGAATTTGAACTTCTCTTGGGCCGTGGCCATCGAGAACATGCCGCAGGCGGCAGAGAGAACCAAAACGAACCGCAGGGTTTTCACGGGATCATCCTCGAAGGAACGGGCGCATCGAAGGTCATGTTTTAGATTGCGGAAGGCCAAGAAACAAGCCCATGCCGGAAAAACAGCGTTACAACCCTTACAACCGATTCACGCTGCTTTCGGGTGAACCACACCCGCAATCGAATCGTCGCTCACGCTTCCGGCTCGAAAATACTTCAGGTGAGAGTTTGTGATCGAATTGAAACTCCTCGCTCCGAACTTCGATTCCTAACCATTCCGTAGATTGACCCCAGCCGAGTTCGGGGAAGGAATCCGTATGAAACGCTGGCGTTGGCAAATCTTGGTCGGCCTGATCTGCCTGCCCGTGGCCTTCTTGGCCTCCGGGTTCGGTCTGTCGTGGTTCGGTGAACCGAAAGGGCGAGCGCTCGCATTGCCGGTGCCGAGTGGCGATGAGGAAATCGCGTGGTTGCACACGACCACGGGAACGAACACTTGGGAACGCTTCGTAGTCGGTATCGTTCGTTCGCAGATGCAAGTACCCGGTTTGCACGTCGATGAATCGGCCGCGTTTCAAGATTCCACCACCGCCGTGCCCGAGATCGTTCTTTGGAAGGAGGGTTCGCCCGGCAAGTTGCGAATCCGCTGGTACAAGATTCGTTCGGATGCTGCGGAAACCGAATGGGTGAACGCCTTGGCCGAGAGGTCGCCGGCG
>JBBQWA010000169.1:0-9870 GCA_038211045.1 Gemmatales bacterium | reverse complement strand
ATTCCGATCTCGGCGTCGATTCCATCAAACGGGTGGAAATCCTCTCGGCGATCCAAGACAAACTCCCGAACGCCCCGGTGGTGAAACCGGAACACCTCGGCACGCTCCATTCGCTCCAAGATGTGGCCGATTATCTCGCCGTTAGCAACCCGCCCAGCGTGCCCAATTCGGAACTCACTCCCAAAACGGAGCAAATCTCGGCGATCAGGATGCCGGATGTTACCGATTCGATCCTGTTCGCGAAGAATGCGGTTCCGGTCGTTCGAGCCGCCAGTCCATCGTCGGCCGAATTCACTTCGCGCAGTGCCAGCGCGAGCCGATCCGGCATGGGTGCGTCGGAACGAATCGATCGTAGCATCCCACAAGCGGTGGATCTCGATTTGACGATCCCCCGGCCGCGCGTGCCATTCGCCGCCGGTGCGGAAATCTGGATCGTGGGGAACGAGGAGGCCCTGCCGCGCGAGGTGTTGAAGCAGTTCCAGAAGGAAGGGTACGCCCCGAAGCTGTGGCCGTGGGCCGACCCCGATTCGCTGAAACCCTCGGGCAATCCGATCGGCTTGCTCTTCATCGCCCCGCAGAAATCCTCGCCCGGTTTGGCGATCAATCGCCTCGCGTTCCGTTGGCTGCAAACCGCGGGCGGCAAGATTCGCAGCGGGAACCGGATGGGCGTGGTCGCCTCGGTGGCGTGCCTGGATGGAAGCTTCGGTTTGAACGATCTCGATCCGGATACCGATCCCGCGCCCGGCGGCTTGGCCGGGCTCGCCAAGACGGTACGCCACGAATGGCCCGAAGTTTCCGCCAAGGCGATGGACGTGGCGCCCGGTTTTGCCATTGCCGATCCCAAAGCGGCGGCCGCGGCGATCGCCGAGGAGTTCGTCACCGTCGGCCCGGTGGAAGTCGGCATTCAATCGGATCATCGTTGTACCTTGGAACTGGCCCGCACGGTGCGACGGCCCAGCCCCACCATCGTGACCTTCGGCAAACACGATGTGATCCTCATCACCGGTGGCGCCCGCGGCGTGACCGCCGAGGTCGCGGTGTGCCTCGCCGAAACCTTCCACCCGACGATCGTACTCACCGGCCGCAGCCCCGCCCCCACCGGCGCCGAACCGGAGTACCTCGCCGGCCTCACCGACGAAGCCGAGATGAAAGCGGCGATGGCGAAACACCTCGGTGCCTCGGCCACGCCCAAGACCGTCGGCGACCTGTACGCCAAGACCGCCGCGCAACGGGAAATCCGCGAGACGCTGCAACGCATCGAAGCCGCCGGTTCCAAGGTGGTCTATTTCGCGGCGGACGTCTCGCAAGCGCGGGCCGTGGCCGATCTGCTTCACCGCGTGCAAGTGAAGTTCGGCGACATCACGGCGCTCATTCACGGGGCGGGCATCCTCGCGGATCGCAAGATCGAAGATCTCACGCTCGAACAATTCGACGGGGTTTACAAGACGAAGATCGACGGGTTGAAACACTTGATCGACCTCCTCGGCGCCCAAGATTTGAAGGCGATGGTGCTCTTCAGCAGCACGACCGCACGCATGGGCCGCACCGGCCAACTCGCCTACGCGGTGGCCAACGAGGTGTTGAACAAAACGGCGCAGCGCGAATCGCGGCGGCGGCCCAATTGCCGCGTGGTGGCCATCAATTGGGGGCCGTGGGACGGCGGCATGGTGACACCGGCGCTGCGGAAAGTGTTCGAGACCGAAGGCGTGGGATTGATCCCGCTCGCCGATGGCGGCGAATTCGCGGTGCAGGAGCTGAACGTGGCCGGCCGCGCCGCCGAGGTGATCGCACTCGGCAAAGCCCGATCTTCGAGCAGCCGTTCAAACATTAATTTGCCCGCATCCGCCGTGCCCGCACCGACAACCGGAACCGGGCCGCCGCCCGCCGAGGTCGGGTTGGTCTTCGAGCGAACGATCGATCTGGCAAGCCACCCGATCTTGCGTTCGCACGTGATCGACGGCCGGGCGGTTTTGCCGATGGCGTTGCATATGGAATGGATGGCCCACGCGGCGCTCCACGGCAACCCCGGCTTGGTGTTCCACGGCTTCAACGAAATGCGCGTGACGAACGGCGTGATGGTGGAAGAAGGCACGCCCGCCACGGTCCGCGTGCTGGCCGGCAAAGCGCAGAAGATCGAAAAGGGTTACGCCGTGCCGGTGGAACTCCGCGGCAAACGCCGCGATGGCCGCGATATTCTCTTCTCGCGTGCGGAAGTGGTTCTCGCCAACGGGCTGCCGCAGCCGCCCGCCGCCGCGAAGAAGCCCAAGACGGTTGTCTATCTGCATTCGATCGAAGAAGCGTACGAACAATTTCTCTTCCACGGCCCGGATCTTCGCGGGATCGAACGCATTGATGGCGTGGCCGAGATGGCGCTCACTGGGGCGGCGCTGCCCGCGCCGGCGCCCATCGAATGGTTCACCGATCCGCTCCGCGGCGGCTGGCTCGCCGATCCCCTCGTGCTCGATGCCAGCTTCCAGATGATGATTCTCTGGAGCTATGCGCAGCACGGCGCCGGTTCGCTCCCCTGTTTCGCCGGCCGCTATCGCCAGTACGTTCGGGCTTTCCCCGCCAGTACCGTGCCGGTGGTCATCCGCATCACCCGCGATAACGGCTCGTTCGCCCGCGCCGATATCGATTACCTCGATGCCAGCGGCAACATCGTCGCACAATTGCAAGATTACGAATGCGTGATCGATCCGCAATTGAACGGAATCTTCCGCCGCAATCGGCTCGGGGCGAAGGCCGCTGCGGCTGTCTGATGTTGATTTGAACGGAAAGCGGGGGGACATCATCGTCCCCCTGTGTACGATTCGCAGGGGGACGATGTCCCCCCGCTTTTTTTGCGTTGATCCAATCCCATGATCACACCACCGAAAATTGCCATCGTCGGCATGGCGGCCCGCTTGCCGGGTTGCGGCGCCGACCTCGATCTGTTCTGGCGGAACATCGCCTCGGGAAAGGATTGTTCCCGCGAAGCGCCGCCGGGCCGCTGGGTGCTGCCGCCCGAGCGCAGCTACAACCCGCAAGTGCCCCACCCGGACGCGGTGTACAGCACCCGCGGCTACTACCTCGACGACTTCGCTGCCGATGCCGAGGATTTGGGGTTTCCCGAAGAACTCCTCGCCGAACTCGATCCGCTGTTTCACCTCGTTCTCGATGTCGGGCACCGGGCGTGGAAATCCGCGAAGACCGAGGCGGTGGATCGCCGCAAAGTCGGCGTGATCCTTGGCAACATCTGCTTGCCGACGTCGAAGGCATCCGAATTGGCGTGCGAATATCTACTGGGCGACCAGATGAATTCGCACCCTTGGAACCGCTATGTGGCGGGGTTGCCCGCCGGGTTACTGGCGAAAGCGCTCGGCCTCGGAGCCGGAACCTTCACGCTCGATGCCGCCTGTTCTTCGAGCTTGTACGCGATCAAACTGGCGTGCGATGAACTGCTCTCCGGCCGCGCCGATGCGATGCTCGCGGGCGGGGCGTGCCGGCCCGATTGCTTGTACACGCAGATGGGCTTCGCCCAACTCCGGGCGCTCTCGCAGAGCGGGAAATGTTCGCCGTTCGATCGCAATGCCGACGGTTTGATGGTCGGCGAAGGGGCGGGCATCTTCGTTCTCAAACGTTTGGTTGATGCCGAACGCGATGGCGACGACATCCGGGCGGTACTCTGCGGCTGGGGCCTTTCCAACGATACCGCCGGGAACCTGCTGGCCCCCGCGAAGGAAGGGCAACTGCGGGCGATGCGGGCGGCCTACGCCATGGCCGGTTGGCAACCGCAAGACGTGCGTTTGATCGAATGCCACGCCACGGGCACGCCCGTGGGGGATGCGGTCGAGTTCGAGAGCCTTTCCGAATTGTGGCATTCCGAGCCGGAAGCGTCAGCGACGGAATCGCAGAAGTCTGCGACGGAATCCGCCGTCATCGGTTCGGTGAAATCGACGGTCGGGCATTTGCTCACGGGTGCCGGTTCGGCGGCGCTCGCCAAGGTGATCCTCGCCATCGCGAACAAGCAGCTTCCGCCGCAGGCGAACTTCTCGCAACCGTCCGAGAGTTTGAAGTATGGCGAAGGGCCGTTCCGCGTGCTGAATCGCGCGGAAGCTTGGGAAACCGGGGAGGATACTCCGCGCCGGGCCGCCGTGAGCGGCTTCGGTTTCGGCGGCATCAACGCCCATTTACTCGTGGAGGAATACATCCGAGCCGGAAGCGTAAGCGACGGTCGCGCCAAGACCGTCGCTTACGCTTCCGGCTCGGATGGGACAGTTCAAGCCATCGCCATCGTCGGCATTGCGGCGCACGTCGGCCCGTGGCGGAATACCGAGGATCTCGGCGCTGCCGCCCTCGGCTTTGCAACGCTCCCGGAACCCAAGGCCAAGATCAACGGGTGGGGGAACATCGGCAGCGACTGCCCGCCTGGCCACTTCATCGAGGAGCTCACCACGCCCTTGGATCGCTTCCGCATTCCCCCCAAGGAAATGGAAGAGATGCTGCCTCAGCAGTTGCTGATGCTGCGCGTGGCCGCCGCGGCGATGGAGGATTGCGTTTCCACCCTCTCCCTTCGGGGAGAGGGTCGCCACCCGCATGGGGGCGCGGTGAGGGGGTCTTCCGAAGGATCGGACGTTGCGGCGAGTGAAACCCCCTCACCCCCAACCCCTCTCCCCGAGAGGAGAGGGGAGCAAGACCTTCGTACCGGCGTGTTCATCGGCCTCGGGCTCGATCTGAACACCACGAACTTCCACGTGCGTTGGGCCGAACTCGCCGAAGGCATCGCATCGACGATGCCGCCGCTCACGGCGGATCGCACCATGGGTGCCCTCGGCAGCATTGCCGCCAGTCGCATCGCTCGGGCGTTCCACTTCGGCGGCCCGAGCTTCACCTGCTGCTCCGAAGAAACTTCGTCCGGCACGGCGACCGCACTCGCCGTGAAAGCGCTGCGCCTCGGCGAGATCGATCGAGCCATCATCGGCGGCGTCGATCTCACCGGCGATCCGCGGCAACTTCTCGCCACCGCTTCCGAACGCCCCTGCGGCGAAGGCCAACCGCTCGCGGAAATCGCCGCGGGCATGCTCCCGGCGGAAGGGGCCGCCGCCCTCGTAGTGAAGCGACTCGCCGATGCCGAGCGCGATGGCGATCGCATCTACGCCGTGATTCGCGGCGTGGGAACGGCCAGCGGCGGGCCTTTGGATTCCGCCACGACGAACGCCGCGGCGTACGCCTCTTCGTTCATTCGTTCGTGTACCGATGCCGTGGTGGAACCGGCCAGCCTCGATAGTTACGATGCCGCAGCGAGCGGGGCCGAACTCGACGATTTCCCGGAATCCGAGGCACTTTCCGCGATCCTTGGCAATACCCAACGGCAATTCCCGTTGAACCTCAGTGCCAGCCGGGGCCGCCTGGGCAACACCGGGGCCGCATCGACCGCCGTGGCGCTCGTGCAAGCCTGCTTAGCGCTCCACCGCGAGACGTTGCCGCCGGGAGTGCGGGCGGAACGCTTGGCGAATCGGCAGAACGTAATCGCATCGAAGCTGCCGAGGTACTGGCTCGCGGATGCCGGGGATTCCCGCCGTGCGGCGGTGGCCTCGCTCGGGGCCGATGGTTCCTGCGTGCATGTGGTGCTGGAGGAATATCGGCCTTCCCGCGAAGCGGCGGAACGGAGCGAAGGCCTTTTCACATTGGATGGCGGTGCCCCGGCGGAACTGATTCAGAAGATCAACCGCTTGCAACTCTGGCTGGAAGATTACGAAGCTCGGCCGATCAATACCGTCTCTCGGGCGTGGTTCGCATCGTCGCCGCCTCACGGCAATCGTAAGCTGGGTGCCGCGTTCGTGGCCCGCAATACCCCAGAATTGAAAGAACAGCTCGCATTCGCCGAACAGCATTTGCGGAATTCCCCCGAGGCGCCGTTCCCCGCCGATCTGCGCGGGGCGTTACGGGATCGCATCTTCTATACGCCCACGCCGCACGGCTCGCAAGGGAAGGTCGCGTTCGTCTTCCCCGGTTCGGGCAATCCGTTCCCCGGCATGGGCCGCGATCTCGCCTTGGCCTTCCCGGAAATCCTGCGGAAGCAGGCCACCGAGAATCGCCGGTTGCGCAGCCAGTACGCCCCGGAACATTTCTGGGTCGATGGCATCCCCGTTCTCACGGAAGCCAAAACGTTCCTGTTTGGGCAAGTGGCGCTCGGCACCTTCACCAGCGATCTTTTGAAAAGCATGGGAGTAACGCCGCAGGCGATGATCGGCCAAAGCCTCGGCGAATCGGCCGGGTTGTTCGGCCTCCGCGCTTGGACGGCCCGCGACGAAATGTTCGCACGGATCCAAGTCTCCACGCTGTTCGAAAACGATCTCGGGCCGCCGTACGATTCGGCCCGGCGATTCTACGGGTTGCGTGACGAGGAACCGTTGGAATGGGTGGCCGGGGTGGTGGGCGCCGGGCCGGACGATGTGCGTTCGCACCTTCGCCCCGGTTTGAAGGTGTACCTGCTGATCGTGAACACGCCCAACGAGTGCGTGATCGGTGGCCGTGCCGAGGATGTGGAACAGCTCGTGATTACGTTGGGTAAGGCGTTCGTGCCTTTGTACGGCGTGACGATGGCCCACTGCGAAACCGGCAAGCCGGTAGAGGCCGCGTACCGCGAACTGCACACGCTACCGGTGGCGAAGCTACCGAAGGTGACGTTCTACAGCGGAGCGTGGGGGCGGTCCTATCAGCTCACAGCTTCCAACGCCGCGGAGAGCATCACGGCCGGGCTTCTGAATACCATCGATTTCCCCAAGGTGATCGAAACCGCCTACCGCGAAGGAGTGCGGGCGTTCCTCGAAGTCGGGCCGGGGAATTCTTGCACGCGGATGATCTCGGCGATCCTCGGTTCGCGGCCCGCCCTCGTGAGGGCGATCTGCGTTTCCCGGCAGGATGGGGTATCGAACCTGTTGAAGGCGTTGGCCGCACTCGTGGCCGAACGTTATACCGTTGAATTGGCGAACCTGTACGGTGTGCCCATCGTCGAAGCGAAACCGGAAGCGGCGGGCAAAGCGAGCCTGACCGTTCCGGTGGGAACGATACCGAGTGCCACCCCGAAGCCGCAACAGAATTCTGCGGTTTCCACCTCCCCCACAGGAGGAGAGGTGGAAGAAAACCCTCCCCGTTTCGGAGAGGGTGGTTCGCACAACGAATCGCTTGAGGGGGCGTCGCTCACCCAACCCATCAATCCGGACGACGCGATCCCTCGAGGGGCGAGGGTAATCTCCGCAGTCGCGGCGGCCCATGAAACCTTCCTCCGCGTTCAACACGGATTCCAAACGACTTCCATGCAAGCCGCCCGCATTCAAAACGATCTCTTGCGCCGACTCCTCGGCGGAGACGATGACGATGACATTCTCCCGAGCGATACGGCTTCGGAAGTACCGCGGAGCCTGAATTTCCAGCAGTGTACCGAGTACGCGGTGGGGAAGATCGCCAACGTGCTCGGTTCGCAATTTGCGGAAGTGGATTCGTACCCGACGCGGGTGCGGCTGCCCGAAGGCCCGTTGATGCTGGTCGATCGCATTCTCAATATCGAAGGCGAACCGAAGAGCATGGGCGCCGGCCGCGTCGTCACCGATCATACCGTTCACGCGGAGCGTTGGTACCTCGATAACGGCCGCTGCCCGACGAGCATCACCGTGGAAGCGGGTCAGGCCGATCTCTTCCTCTCCGGCTTCCTCGGCATCGACTTTCAAACGAAGGGTTTGGCCGTCTACCGGCTGCTCGATGCGGTCGTCACGTTCCATCGCGGCTTGCCCGCCATCGGCGAACGGATCGAATACGACATCCGCATCGATGAATTCTTCCGCCAAGGCGATTCGTGGCTCTTCCGCTTCCGTTTTGAAGGCACCGTCGACGGCGAACCGCTTTTGAGCATGAAGAACGGCATCGCCGGGTTCTTCACGGCCGAGGCGTTGGCGGCGGGCAAGGGGATCATCCATACGAAGCTCGACAAGCAGCCCATCGCCGGGGTCAAGTCGGAACATTGGAACGAATACGTTCGCTTTGAACCGTGCGCATTGAACGCTGGGGAAGTCGAAGCGCTCCGCCGCGGCGATCTCGCCGCAGCGTTCGGCCCGCAATTTCAGGGAGTTGCGAAGGCCCAAGCGGTGCCGGGAGGAATGCTGCGGCTCGTGGATCGCGTGCCGTTGATGGATATTGCCGGGGGGCGTTTCGGCCTCGGCTTTATCCGCGCCGAATACGACATCCGCCCGAAGGAGTGGTTCATCGAATGCCACTTCGTGGACGACAAAGTGATGCCCGGCACACTGATGTACGAGTGCTGCCTTCATACGCTGCGCATCCTGATGATGCGCCGCGGCTGGATCGCCGAGGAAAACACGGCGGTGTGTGAACCGGTGGCCGGGGTGCAGAGCCGGTTGAAGTGCCGCGGGCAAGTGCTCGATACCACCGGCGTTGTCACCTACGAAGTGAGCGTGAAGGAAATCGGCTTCGACCCTTCACCCTATTGCATCGCGGACGCTTTGATGTACGCCGACGGCAAGCCCGTCGTGGAGATCACCAACCTGAGCTTGCAGATGACCGGGCTGACGCGGAGAGGGTTGGAACAACTCTGGACGAAAACCGGATTGAGTGCCGTGCCGCCACTGACGCGCAAACCGGCCCTGTACGACCGCGACCACATTCTGGCCTATTCCAATGGCAAACCTTCCGAAGGCTTCGGCGAGCCGTACCGCATCTTCGACGAAGGCCGCGTCATCGCCCGATTGCCCGGCCCACCCTACCAGTTCCTCGATCGCATCGTCGCCGTGAACGGCGAACCGTTTGTGTTGAAGGAGGGAGCGAGTTGCGAAGCCGAGTACGACGTTCCCGCCGATGCGTGGTACTTCGGGGCGAACCGCTGCCCGCTCATGCCCTTCAGCGTGCTGCTGGAAGTGGCGTTGCAACCGTGCGGTTGGCTCGCCGCGTATTGCGGGAGCGCCCTCACGAGCGATAGCGATCTCTCCTTCCGCAACCTCGGCGGCAAGGCGACGCAATTCGAAGCCGTCGGGCCGCACATCGGCACGCTGACCGCCAAGGCGACGATGGCGAGTTTCTCGAAATCGGCCGGCATGATCATTCAACATTACAGCCTGCTGGTGATGGCCGGCGATCGCAAGATCTACGAAGGCACCACTTACTTCGGCTTCTTCGCCAAGGCGGCCCTCGAAAACCAAGTGGGGATGCCCCAGGCCAAGGTGCCGTTTTTGAACACGCAACAAATCGTATCGCAAAAGCCAGACATTCTGCCGCACGATGCACCGTTCCCCGCGCCGATGATGCGGATGATCGATCGCATCGACGGCTACGTTCCGAACGGCGGCAGCAAGAAGCTCGGCCTGATCCAAGGGCGCATTAAAGTCGATCCCGGTTTCTGGTTCTTCCAAGCCCACTTCTACCAAGATCCGGTGTGGCCCGGCTCCCTCGGCGTGGAATCGTTCTTGCAACTGTTGAAGTATGTGGCGTGGAAACGTTGGAACTCCGCACCCGCCGGGGGTTGGCAAACCGTCGCGCTGAACGCCCCGCACAGTTGGACTTACCGCGGCCAAGTGCTCCCGACCGATACGGAAGTGACGGTGGTGCTGGAAGTGACCGCCGCCAACGATTCCGCGAAGGCGCTCACCGCCGATGGCTTCCTCGTCGTCGATGGACGGATCATTTATCAAATGCAAGGCTTCACGTTGCAGGGTTGATCGGATACTTCACCTTTCTCCATCTTCTTGTAGGGCGGGCCGACGGTCACCCGCAGGGTGAACTAGCCCCGCGGTGCTGGATCCGATACTCATGGTCAGGAATACGATGCCATCCATTCGGGCGCCTTACCCTGCCCCGTCATTCCCGCGCAGGCGGGAATCC
>JBBQWA010000168.1:0-9879 GCA_038211045.1 Gemmatales bacterium | reverse complement strand
CTTGGCCGGGTGCATCGGCTTCTTCGGGGCCATGGGGCTGCCGCCCGGCTTGGCCACGGTGTTACCGAAGCCCTCGGCAGCGAGCATCCCGCTGAGTGCGAGACCGGTGAAGCCGGCCCCGGTCTGGCCGAGGAACTCGCGTCGGGTGCGGCCGCAGAATTGGGAAGGCATGGGAGACTCGGAAGCGGGAAGGCGGGAAGAGATATTCGCGGGTCAGGCTTGAGTATGAACTGGCTCGAGCACTCGTGCTTCCGCAACTGGCCAACGACCTTCAAATAACAGGACGCTTTCTCCCGTTCGAAAGTCTTCCGCCGGTGCTTGGTCGGATATAAACGACATCAATGCTCGCCCCTGGTAGCCAGTGTTTTGAAGCCCATCCAGAACGATGCTCCACGAATCGAGTTCGTTAATCGGGTTGAGCTTCTGAATCGTGGCAAAGTAACGCGGGCCGGGTGGAGGAATCTTACGACCGCGCTCCTCGGGTTTGTACCAGCGGACTTGAACAGGGATGCGGGAATACTTCATTGCTTGAAGCCTAATTGGTTACGAGTATTATATCACCCAAATTCGATCGCTCGAGGTATGTCGCCGGGCCAAAATGATCGAGATTCTCGGGACGGTAGGATCGTTCCCAAAGCTCATCGGGCACGTCTGCCTCGACGATTCGTCCATCACCATCAGGATAATGCGCGGCGGCGCGGAGCAACACCCCTTCGTAGGTGTCCGCGAACCATTTTCCTTCGAGGCTGTTCCAGCCGGCGCGGAAGTGGTTCACGAGACGAAGGTCGTCGTACTCCGCTTCACTGACCACGCGATAGAGTCTCATGGCTTACGCCTTCGCCTACATCGTCCGGATGAACGCGATGCCGTTAACGTACACGTCTTTCATTGCAACGAATAAACGGCGACGACGGATTCGCGCCGGGTGCGAGCGCATAATCGAACGGGCATCGCGTGGCTCGTGAAGAATGCTGAGGCGAGTGGGATATTATACGCCATTCTGCACCGAGATGCGTAACCAACCGTAGCTGCGGAACAATACAATTCCCGAATGATAACCCAGCTCACCGGCCGGTTGAACCGCATCCTCGATGAGGAAGTCCGCCTGCAAGTCGGGCCGTTCGAATACCAAGTGATGGTGTCCGAATCGGTGCGGCGCCAACTCCAACTCCGCGGCGGCGAAGAAATCACCCTGCACATTTCCGAGTACCTCGAAGGCAACTCCTCCGGCAACCGCTTCGTCCCGCGCATGCTCGGTTTCACCCACGAAAGCGAACTCGACTTCTTCGACCTGCTCTGCACCGTGGATAAGATCGGCGTGAAGAAAGCGCTCAAGGCGATGAGCCGGCCTGTGAAGGAAATCGCCGACGCAATCAACCGACAGGATGCGAAATGGCTGACCACACTCCCCGGCATCGGCGCCAGCACGGCCGAGCAGATCGTCACGACGCTGAAACGCAAAGTCGCGGGGCTGGCCTTCTCCAACGCCATCGCCCCGTCGGCCGGCAACGCGGAAGCCCCGGTATCCACCCACGCGGATTCTAATGTCGATGCCAAGCTGATCGATGATGTATACCAGGCCTTAATGGCGCTCGGGCAAAGCCCGATCGAAGCCCGCACCCGGCTCGATCAATTACTTCAAAGCGGCAAACCCTTCACCGATGTGCCCGCCGCGATCACGATCCTCTACGCGAGGGGATGATGGCTTTGTTAACCCGAAGCGCCAGCGAGGGCTTCCGGAACAAAGATTCGAGTATGACCGGGTTCGACGTGCTGGAAGCCCTCGCTGGCGCGTCGGGCTAACAAGAATCGAATCGCCAACTCAATGTGAGACACCATGAAATCCAAGGGCGAATTGGAGGCCGAGATCAGCAACGCGATCATCCGCTTCAAGAAGGAGTACATGGGCCGGGGCGCCCGCGAAGTGCGAACGTACCTCGTGGATGATCTCGTGGTCGTACGATTGAAAGGTGTGCTCACCCCGGCCGAGCAGCGCCTCGCCGAGACGGCGGATCCCCACCGCGGCCGCGATCTCATCAAACAATTGCGTTCGGAATTGATCGAACACGGCCGGCATATGCTCGAAGCGTCGATCCTCGACATCCTCGGCATCGCCGTGGCGAGCATGCACACCGATGTCAGCACCCGCACGGGGGAAAGCGTGATTGTGTTCACGCTCGCTTCCAAACCCGCGTATTTTGAGGGTTGAAGCGATGCCGAATGGCCGACACAAAATAAATGATGGGGTGAACGCTGCGGAGAATCCCACCAAACGTACCAGCCACTCGCAAAATTCGCTCAACTCAATGTCGATCCGGCGTGCTCCGCCAGATGGAAGATAAGCCGGAGAGTTCGCCCCGTTCCCACGGGCCGGATTCCCCGGCTTTTTTTAAGGAGCCGCCGCCGAGAGGTTCATGCCCACGCTGGGATAAGAACTGGGCCGACGTGCAACTCTTCTACGACACTAATGGCCCGGTGTTCCGCGGGAGCCTCTGCCTGTTCCTGCTGCACATGGGCGCGGTGGCGGGATAACGGTTGATTCCCCGTAGCGCAAGTCGCCAGACTTCCGGAATCAGCTCAGCCGTATGTCGGGCGACTTCCGCTAGGAGAATTTGAAATCCGCTCTAGCGCCCCACCTTCACCAAGCGATCGGTTTCGACGTTGATCGCACCGATCACCCAACGGTTCACATCGTTCAACATTTCTTGGTGCAAGCGGTGGTTGGTCATGTAAGTGCGGAGGCGAACGTTGGATCCGGCGGCGTAGAAGAGCTTGTAATCGCGGCGGGCTTGCGTAAGCGGCACGTAAGAATTGGCGACGCCGTGGGAGATCATCACCCGCATCTTCCGCAAGGCGCGGAACTGGAACAGCGGCGAGCCAGGCGTGACCTTAGGCATTGAGCCGTTGAGGGCACACACGCCGCCGATGGCCTCAGGCATGGCGAACGCGGCCCGGTAGGCGGCGGCAGCCCCTTCGCACACGCCCACGAAGAACACCCGTTCGGTATGAATGTTGTACGAGCGACGGACGCTGTTCACCGCTTTGCGAACGTAATCGTTCACCACGTTGGCGTACTGAGCATCTTGGCCCCAACCGCAACTGTAACTGCCGTCCTCCCGAACGCCGAGGAGTTGCGGGCCGCGGAGGCTCACGGCGAAGAAGTTGCGGCGGCTCATCCGCGGTACCAAATCGAGTACGCGATCTTCGTTGCCGCCGTGCGGGTGGAAGAGCACTAAGAGCGGGTAGGCATACCGATCATGGTAATCGTCCGGCACGAAGGTGCGGCTGATGAATGCCGGTTCGGGCATGGTCATGGGGGTGGCGCTGTGGGCCTTGGGGTGTGTCATACCTTCGGTTCCTTCCGAGGGGCGGTCGAGCCGCCAAGTCGTTCCAATATGGGCCATAGCATCCTGTCGGGCTGGTGGTGGGCCGCGGTGGGGGTTCGTTCGGCGATGACCGGAACCCACTCGGACGCGACAACTTTATGTTGTTTCCGAATCCTGGTCAACGCGGAGTGACTCGGAACTCCAATGAAAACAGGCATTTTCTGCGAATCCCGGTGCGGTTAGTCGGAATAGGCGGACTGCATCGGAATGGTCAAACTTGACCGTGCAACCCGTACATGCCGAGTGTCCGGAATATGTCATCTTTACCCGACCCGCGCAACCCGAAAATTCCGTATTCCGTGCAAATTCTCAAAACCCGATTTCGCAACCCGTCGAATTGCATTGAAGGGATCGCGGGCCACTACCGACATGCACAACTCCCGAGAATGTTCAAAAGAATGGCCCCGACTCGGACGGTTGTTCCGGGCGCGCTGAGATTGCGCGCTGTGCCGATTATTCCGCGCGCAGGGAATGGGAAAGCTGGTAGGGTTGGGGGGGCTCGCTTTTGCCGAATGGAACGGAGGGTTCAGGCGGTGATTAAACCGAATTGCGAGAGCATCGCCAGCACCATTTCCACGCCCTCGGCGACGGTGTGCCGCGACGAATCGAAGGTGAGTTCGGGCGAGATGGGGGGTTCGTAAGGATCATCCAAGCCGGTGAACCCGGCAACCTTGCCGGAAGCCAACGCGGCGCGGGCTTGCTTGTACAACCCTTTCGGGTCCCGTTGTTCGCAGAGTTCCAACGGCGTATCGACGAACACTTCGATGAATGGTAGCTGAGCCGCTGCGTGGATTCTCCGGGCCGCTTCGCGATCCTTGCGGTACGGGCTGATGAAACTCGTGAGCGCGAACAGCCCGGCATCGGCGAACAGCTTCGCGACTTCCCCGATGCGGCGGATGTTCTCTTCCCGATCCTCCGGGGCGAAGCCCAGCCCGAACCGTTGGGCGTTAGCTTCCGAAAACCCGCGGGTTTCCTTCAGGATTTTCGGCGAAGCGTTCAACCCGAAACGCACGTTGTCGCCATCGAGAACGTATGCGGCGTAGCCGCGACGAATCAGCGCCTGTTCGACCCCAATGGCCAGCGTACTCTTGCCCGAACCGGAGAGGCCGGTGAACCAGAGCGTAGCTCCGGCTTGCTTCAACAGCGCTCGGCGCTCGGCGCGAGTGACCGTGCCGGCGTGGAAGGTGATTGCATCGACGGCGGTCGGATTCACTTCGCGTTGTCCGGTTTTGAGGGGATGCCGGGGAGGTAGATGGAATCGTCCGGGCCGCTGGGGATGCCGGGGAGCGCGGCGGCCGATTCCCCCGATCTGCCAGCGATCGCCACGATCAACGGCTTGATCTCGCCGGTGAGAATATCCACGACGATGCATGTCTTCGGGTTGGCGCGGAAGAGCGCGCCGGGGTTCGCCACGAGCGTACGCCCGGTGCGGTGCTGTTCCCGCACGTGCGTATGGCCGTAGAAGAGGTAATCGAAGTACCCGGCGTTTTCGAGGCGGAAGAGCGAATGGCGTTCGTGGCTGTGAACCCACGCGATGCGCTTCCCGGCGATCTCGATGGCGCCGAACGATTCGTTGGCGTGGCCGCCGATGGCCTTGATCTCGGCGTGGAGCTTGGCGCGATCCTTATCCCAGTTGCCGAAGACGAAGTGGGTGGGGATCGCTTTGTAGAGTTGAATCGTGGCGGGGGATTCGATGTCGCCGCAATGGAGAACCAATTCGACCTGCTGTTCCGCCAGCAATCGGAGGGCTTCCGTGACCGCTTCACCGCGGTCGTGAGTATCGCTGAGAACGCCGATCCGCATGGGGGCCTCGCCGTGCCCGGCCGAAATGGGGGCATTATGGCTAGGATACCGCGCCGTGCGGATTCGGAACAGGTGGGTTGCGTTTCGGTTCAGGCAGTTGCCGAGGTTTCCAGCCGATCCGAACCCGCTGTTCCATTTACGTCCCGCGTAGGTTTTGGTCGCCTGATCGGCCGAGCAATCGATCCAACGCTTCAAATATGCGTACCATGATCGCAGGTTCGAGTACACCGATGCGTTCCCGCAACATTCCCCGATCAACAGCACGCAATTGAAATACCAAGGCGAATGAATCGCGTGTCAGTCCATTCATCGCCATGGGGAGAATTGGCACAACGGCGGGAAATCGATGCAATGTCGAGGCGGTTGTTGTCAGGGGCACTGTGAGGATGAGCGGACTGCGACGACCGTATTGTTCGTCTTGAATAAGAATCGCGGGTCGTCGTCCCGATTGTTCCCGACCGCCAATCGACGGGTACTCGATCCAGTGGATGTCACCGACTGCCATCGACTTCCTCCCTTTCCCATTCATCGATCATGGCCCACGCTTGATCTCCGAGGCGATCCCAACCTTCAAATTCCGCTTGCTCTTCCGGCGTGAATGCAACGGGGCCATGCGCGTTCTCAGCTACAACCATCAAACGCACCTCCGAACCGTCAGGGATGTCCGATCCCGGTTCGGGAACGATGACGCCGTTCTTCATCCAACCACGGATCGATTTCGGATTGGCGACCATTTCTCACCTCACGTTGTCAGTTTGCGGTACTTCATTTTAGTCGGTTTATCGGCGGCATCGCCCATACGGTTCTTGCGCTGCTCTTCGTACACTTGGAAGTTCCCTTCGCACCAGACCACGTTGCCATCGCCTTCGAAGGCGAGGATGTGCGTGGCGATGCGGTCGAGGAACCAGCGGTCGTGGCTGATGACCACGGCGCAGCCGCCGTAGTTCATGAGGCCTTCTTCGAGAGCCCGTAGCGTATCCACATCCAAGTCGTTCGTCGGTTCGTCGAGCAGGAGAAGGTTGCCGCCGCTGCGGAGGAGCTTTGCCAAGTGAATGCGGTTGCGTTCTCCGCCGGAGCAACTGCCCACGAGCTTCTGCTGATCGGGCCCCTTGAAATTGAACCGCGCGGCATAGCCGCGGGCCGCGACCCGCTGTTTGCCCAACATGATGTAGTCGGCCCCGCCGCTGACTTCTTGGAAGACGTTGTTCTCGGGGTTCAAGCTCTCGCGGCTCTGATCGACGTAAGCGATCTGCACCGTCGGGCCGACGGTGAGCTTGCCAGAATCGGGTTTCTCTTGGCCGACGATCATGCGGAAGAGCGTGGTCTTGCCCGCACCGTTCGCCCCGATGATCCCCACGATGCCGCCCTTGGGCAGGTTGAACGTGAGGTTCTCGAACAGGATGTTATCGCCGAACCGCTTCGAGATCCCCTCGGCCTTGATGACGAGGTCGCCCAGAGGAGCGCCCGAAGGAATGTTGATGCTCAGATCGTCGTCCCGCTGATTCTGCGACTCGGCCTGCATCTTGTCGATGCTATCGAGGCGGGCCTTGCTCTTGGTCATCCGGGCGCGGGGCGAACTGCGTGCCCATTCCAACTCGCGGGCCAGGAACTTCTGCTTGGCGCTTTCCTGTTTCTCTTCCACCTTCATGCGGCGGTGCTTCTGGTCGAGCCAGCTCGAATAGTTCCCCTCGAACGGGATACCCCGGCCGTGGTCGAGTTCCAAAATCCACTGCGCGACGTTATCGAGGAAGTAGCGGTCGTGGGTGATGGCGACCACGGCCCCCTTGTACTGCTGGAGGTGATGTTCGAGCCAGTAGACGCTCTCGGCATCCAAGTGGTTCGTCGGTTCGTCCAACAACAGAAGATCGTGGTTTTGAAGCAGCGTTTTGCAAAGGAAGACTCGGCGCTTCTCGCCGCCCGAAAGGCGATCGACCAAAGCATCCGGCGGTGGTAGCCGCATGGCATCCATCGCCATTTCGAGTTGGCGGTCGATGTTGTAGGCATCGGCGGCGTCGATCTTGATCTGCAGGGCTTCCATCTGGTTCGAGAGCTTGTCGAAGTCGGCGTTCTCGTCCGCGAACTTCTCGCTCACGGCGTTGAAGTCGTCGATCAACTTGCGGATCGGCGCGACCGCCTCTTCGACGTTTTGCAGCACGGTCGTACCCGGCGGCAGGATCGGTTCCTGCGGTACATAGCCGATGCTGGCACCGGCCTCGGGCCAAGCCTCGCCCATGAATTCCTTGTCCAGCCCGGCCATGATCTTCATCAGCGTAGTTTTGCCGGAGCCGTTACTGCCCAGCACGCCGATCTTGGCGCCGGGGTAGAACGAGAGATTCACGTCGCGGAATACGTCGTTCTTGCCGAACTGTTTGTGGAGATTGCGGATGTTGTAGATGTAGCGGACGCCCATAGCTTCCTCGTGACGGATCGTTTCGATGGGTGTATCTTACAAGAGGTAGCGACAACGCGGAGGGCTTGCCATGAGTGCGCAGGCGTGATCGTGAACGGACTGGCGGAATTGGAGCATCAATCGGCGCCCCCGACGGACGGGACGAACCTCTTAATTGCGAAGCAATCGCTTTCGAATGAAAGCTCGACGGAGCCGTACATTCTCGAGAGGGAACTGCTAATTCTTCGCGAACGGCTGGAGGAATCGAAGTCCGATGCGGGGATGACGTTGGAGTAAGGGTCGTTGAAAATGGCCAACATCGAGATTGACCGGGTTGTGTATGTCCGTACACTTCGCATGAACCTTGAACGATTACCGTTTCTTGAGGCGGGGACGCGATGGCCGACACTCACCGTTTGAAACTCGATGTGGTGGGACACTGGACCGAAATCAAGCACGAGATCATCCGTGAATACGCGACCGCATATTCGAAGATTCTCACCGCGCAAACGAAACCAAAGCTACACCACGTTTACATCGACGCCTTCGCTGGTGCCGGTATCCACCTCTCCAAATCGACCGGAGAAGTCATAGACGGCAGCCCTCTGATCGCCACGGCGACTCAACCTCCGTTTCGAGAATACCACTTCATAGACCTGAACGAGCAGCGGGTTGAGAATCTTCGCGGGCTGTCCGCGGAGCACCCCACCGCTTGGGTTCACCACGGCGATTGCAACAAGGTGATGCTCGAAACCGTTCTGCCGCAGGTACGATACGACCAGTACCGCCGTGGACTCTGCTTACTGGATCCTTACGGGTTGGCACTCGATTGGGAGGTGATTCGGAAGGCTGGCGAGATGAAGAGCATCGACCTGTTCTTGAACTTTCCTACTGCCGACATGAACCGGAACGTCTTTTGGAACAACCATGCCGGCGTCGACGCGCGGGACATCGCACGGATGAATGCGTTTTGGGGCGACGACTCTTGGCGGAAGGTCGTGTACAAGCCTGTCGAAAACCTCTTCGGCGTCGATGACGAAAAGATCACCAACATGAATGAGACTGTCGCCGCGGCCTTCCTAGAACGTTTGAAAAGCATTGCAGGATTCGCGTGGGTTCCCAAGCCGATGCCAATGCGGAACAATAATGGTGCCATCGTGTACTACCTTTTCTTCGCTTCGCAGAAGGAACCGGCCAACAAGATCATCACCCACCTGTTCGACAAATACCGCAACCTGGGGGCAGTCTAATGGCGGTTAATTCCTCGATCGAGTGGACTGAGGCGACGTGGAACCCGGTGACGGGTTGCACGAAGATCAGCCCCGGTTGCAAGCACTGCTACGCGGCACGGATGGCCAAACGCCTTCAAGGCATGAGGCAGGCCAATTACGTTAACGGCTTTGAACTGACACTCCAAGAACACATGCTCGGATTGCCGCTGAAGTGGAAAAAACCGCAGCGGATATTCGTCAATTCGATGTCGGATCTGTTTCACCAAGACGTCCCACTCAGCTATATCCGCCGCGTGTTCGACGTTATGCGACTGGCGCACTGGCATCAGTTTCAAGTTCTTACGAAGCGATCCGAACGGCTCGCTTCATTAGCGCCAAAGCTAAACTGGCCCGCGAACGTCTGGATGGGTGTGAGCGTCGAATCGTCCGCGTATACGTTCCGCATCGATCACCTACGAGAATGTCCGGCCGCAGTTCGATTCCTGTCCTTGGAACCGTTGCTCGGGCCGCTCCCAGACCTCGACTTGTCCGGCATCCATTGGGCCATCGTCGGCGGAGAGTCGGGGCCGGGGGCCAGACCGATGGAATCGAACTGGGTCGCCGAGATACGAGATCAATGCCGAGTGGCAAATGTGCCGTTCTTTTTCAAGCAGTGGGGTGGAGTTTTCAAGAAAAAGACTGGGCGTGAACTCGAAGGGACAACGTGGGATGAATTCCCCGTGGAAACCGCGTTACGCCAAGACAAACGTATCTCACTCGTAATGACGTGACCGGAAGTCTTTCACATTCGCTTGAACTCTTCTTTGTCGATGGTGTAATGGGCGATCTTATCGGTGACGCTGCGGCGCGAGAGGCCGGTAATCTTGGCGCACTTGCCCACGTGCCCGCGGGTTTTGCGCAAGGCCTTTCGCAAATAGCGATCCTCGAACTTGGCGATGATGTCGGCGAGTTGCTCCGGCAGGCTGCGATCCAGATTCACTTGGAAAGGGCTTTGCTTCTCGCCGGCCTGCTCGGGTCGCACCGTTTCCGGTGGCAAATCGGTGGTGCGGATGACGCCGTTGCTCGCCGT
>JBBQWA010000167.1:0-9898 GCA_038211045.1 Gemmatales bacterium | reverse complement strand
ACCCAAGGCGGCCGCCCGATCGCGGAGTCGATGATCTGCATTCCAAATTGGTATGCCACTCAGGTCGGCCGCGGCGAGGAGCTGAACATCGTTTCAACTCAGGCCGAGATTGAAAAGTCGATGCCGTTCGAGAAACTTGAGAACATAATCCGACCGACGACCTCCCCTTCATTGGGGGCGGGTAGCTTTTGCAATTTGTCGATATATCATGATTCGTCGTCGAATTAATCGACAGTTGATGCGATTCTGCTCGGGTAGGGGTAGGTGGGCGCAACTGAGGGCACAAAAGTCGGCTTGAGCGACGCTGTTGCTGTAAAGCATTGCCAATACGGTGGAAGCGTTCGATCTTTGGATGGGGGTTTGTGCTCTGGTTACGGGGGCACAAATGGGATCAACTTCCCATTGGAATGACGCCGGGAGGTAGTCCAAACCGAAGGTTTCGGCGGGCGGGGGGGCAACCGCCAGAAATTTTTGCCGCACCTCTATCAAAGTGATTTCCAGCATCCACCGAACGCGATCAGCCTTTCTCAAGTTCCACGCTCGCAAAAGTCGATGAAAGGCTGAGACTTCCGCCCGCTTGGCGGCCCGATCGTCGCCCGCCGCAAGGATGTTGGCCATGGACTACGCCCCGTTCGGCCTTACCGGTCGGCCGTTCCGACCGACCCCGGATACCGAACTTTATTTCCCGGCACCGGCTCACCAAGCGGCACTGCTCGCGGTTCAGCACGCTTACGGAGAAGCGGCCGGAGTGGCGATCATCGAAGGCGAACCCGGCACCGGCAAAACGCTCCTCGGCTTGAAATTCCTCGAATCCTTGGATGAAGACACGCCCCGTGCCATCTTGCATTGCCCCCGCGGCATCCGAACCGCCGATCTCCTTCAAGCGATCTTGTTCGACCTGGGCCAGAATTACCAAGCCCTCGGGGAACAGGAACTCCGCCTCGCGGTTCAAGAGGAACTCCTCAAAGCCCTCGGCAGCGGCCGCAGCCTGGTGTTGCTCCTCGACGAGGGCAACAACCTCACCGCGGAAGTGATCGAGGAACTGCGGCTTCTGGGCAATCTGGAATCGCGGGATTCCAAAGCCCTCTTCACACTGATTCTCGCACAACCCAGTCTGCGCGAAACCCTGAGCCACCGGGAAAACGCCGGGTTCGCCCAACGCATCGGGGTTCGCAGCCGCGTGAAGCCGCTCTCGGCGAAAGAAGCCGTGGAGTACATCCGGTTCCAATTGAGCGAATGCGGCGGACGGCCCGAATGGCTTATGAACGACGAAGCCCTCGGTTTGCTCGCCCAACACACCGGCGGGGTTCCGAGGTTGTTGAACCGGGCCACGGCACTGGCGTTCTCCCTCGCGGCCTCCGCCGAGTTGAAGGCTTTGGATGCCGAGCCGGTGCTCGATGCGTTGATGCAATTGGAATTGTTGCCGCCGGAACCGGAAGAATTTCCGGAAGGGCCGAAGCCGAAGCTCGCTCCGGTCGATGTAGAACATGAACACTTGGATGTGTTGCCGCACCCGGCGAACGCGCCGCGACCCGCGAAGGGGCTTTCGGGCAAGCAGCGCAAGCCGCAAGCCAAACGGAAGATGGCCTAAACGGGGACGTTCAACGAAGCGAAGGAACGCCGATGAGCAGGATGTTTCGCGTGATTACCGGCAGCGGCGGTTCGGAACCGCTCAGCGATCCGCGGCTCATCGAGTCGATGGAAATGGATCCCTTCGCCGGGGACGAAATCCCGTTCGTGGAAGTCGGCGGCCCGGAAGGGGCTGTGGCTTCGACCGCGACCGCCAAGGCACCGGTGCGCCCAGCGCTCCCTTCGCGGTTGCCGCCACCGGCACCCAAAAAGCCCGAACCGGAACCGCTGCTCGAAAATGAAGCCCAGTACCTTTCGGTGACGTTCCACAAGATGCCGAAGCCGGGATTGCGATTGCTGCAATCGGGCATCGCCCCGGAAATCGTGGCGTACCATTTTCCCGATCACCCGATCACGGGCGAATATCGGAACGTCCGCGATTCGATCCTTTCGCAGTTCGAGGAACCCGGCTCCCGGGCGATGATCTTCACCGCCGCTTCTGCCATCGCCGGTACCACCACCGTACTCATCAACTTCGCCGTAACCCTGTGTATGGAGCACGGCAGCAGGGTGTTGCTCGTGGATACGAACTTCGGCCGGCCCGGTGTGGCCCGCCGATTGAGTTGTGCGGAATCGCCCGGCTTGGCCGAGGTGCTCGGTCAAACGATCCCCTTGGCGTGGGCGCTGCAACCGACTCCCCTCACGAATCTGCACGTGCTCGCCTCCGGCACCGCGGCCGACGGAACCGAAGAAGCTCTGGCCAGCGATTTCCCGAAACTGATCGGCCAACTCCGCCAATGGTTCGATTGGGTGATTATCGATGGCGGGGTGTGGTCGGAATTGCCCGGTGCCGAAGCGGCCGGGTTGGCCACCGACGCAGTGTATTTGGTGAGCCGGCACGACGATGTGGAAAAGAACGAGTTCGCCGAGTTGCGGGCCGAGATCACCGCGGCGGGCAGCCAAGTGAAGGGGTACGTCGCCACGCGGCAGTGAGAACGGGCCAAGTTTCAACTTCCCGATTGCAACTCCTGCACGACTTTCGCCAGCCCGGCGATATCGCGCTTGGCCGCGAGGATGTCGATGCGCACCTTCGCCACCTCGAGCTTCTCCATCGCGGCGATGGCGGTCTTCCACAATTTTTCGACCTTCTTCCCCTCCGCCAAGTAGAGATCCGTCACCGTCTCGGCGAGCTTCTGTAGTTGGATCGTATCGATGTTCGAGTAATATCGCTTGATAATCTTCTGCTGGTGGGCGCTGTAATTATCCATTCCCATGAGCTTCTCCGTATGTCGTTCTTGGGCGAGCCGGACGGCGTCAGCCGCCGGAGTATTTTTACAGACTCCGGGGGCTGACGCCTCCCGGCTCGCCAAAACCTATGCCAAGAGGCGAAACACCATGCGGGTTGTACTCCAACGGGCCCTTCGGGCGAAAGTCGAAATCGATGGCGTTACCGTCGGCGAAATTGGCCGGGGTTGGCTCGTGCTCCTCGGTATCGCACACGAAGACACCCCCGAGATGGCGAACGCCCTCGCCGAGAAGATAGCCCACCTGCGCGCATTCCCGGACGATGCCGGGAAGATGAACCTCTCGGTGCAAGACATACTCGGCGGCGTGTTGGTCGTGAGCAACTTCACGCTGTACGCGGAAACGGCGAAGGGCCGGAGGCCGAGCTTTCTTGCGGCGGCGCGCCCCGAAATCGCGGAACCGTTGTGCGAGCATTTTTTGAATAGCTTGCGGGCCTTGGGCGTGCCGGTGCAAAGCGGTCGCTTCGGTGCCGACATGCAAATCGAACTCGTGAACGATGGCCCCGTGACACTGATTTTGGAATCCCCGGCGTAAGTTCGTTGACGCGCTACCGCTCCCGCCGTACTATCTCGAAATCCTCTCATCGCCATTCCACACGCTGCAGCTCGCAATGCGCTTTCTACCGTTATTTACTATATTTTTGGCCGCCGCACTTGCGTTCGCTGTGAACCAGCCCGGCAAACGATCCGATGATGGCCTGATCAAGATCGTTTCGAGCTTGCCTCGAACTGGTTCGGCGCGTGGGCAAACCGATACGATTGTCGACGGCATCCGTTTGGCCATCGAGGAACTCTGCCCGAAGAAAATCGTCAACGGTGTGAAAGTACAAACGCTCGAAGTGGGCGGCAAAACCTACCGCATCGAATACACCGACCTCGACGATGCGACCGCGGCGGCTGGGCAATGGACTGCCGAACAAGAAACGGACAACGCGAAAAAAGCCAAAGGCGATCCAGACGTGATGGTATACATCGGCACCTACAACTCCGGTGCCACGAAGATCAGCATGCCGATTTTGAATGCCGAACGCTTGCTCATGATCTCTCCCGCAAATACATCGCCGGGGTTGACCAAACCGAACGTCGGCGAGCGAGACGAACCCAAACGCTACCGCCCCAGCGGCGAGCCGAATTTCTGCCGCGTGGTGGCCACCGACGATTTCCAAGGCCCCGCCGGAGCCGAATGGGCACGCGATATGGGTCTGAAACGCGTTTTCATCCTCGACGACAACGAAGTTTACGGCAAAGGTGTGGCGGACTTTTTTGAATCGCACGGCCGCAAAATCGGGCTTACGATTCTCGGACGCGAAAGCATCGACGCCAAAGCCCAAGAGTTCTCGGCGCTGATGTCGAAGATAAAACGGATGAATCCGGATTTGATTTATTTCGGCGGCACCACCCAAACCAAAGGGGGGCAAATCGCCAAGGATATGGTCGCCTCCGGCATGACTGAAACGAAGATGATGGGGCCCGACGGGTGCTACGAAGGGGCGATGATCGAAAGTGCAGGGGCGGCGGTGTTGGAAAACCGCTTCTTCGCCACGTTCTGCGGCCTCTCGCCTGATAAGCTCGATACCACGCCCGGCGGTCGCAGGTTCGTGGCCAGCTACAAAGCAAAATTCGGCAAACCGCCGTCGGAAGCCTACGCTTTGTACGGTTACGAGTGCGGTCGGATCGCCATCTTGGCTTTGCAGAATGCCGGGAAGAAGGATCGCGCCGCCGTCTGCCGGGCCGGCTTGGCCATCCGCGATTTTGACGGTGTGACCGGCCGATGGTCGTTCGATGAGAACGGCGATACGACCTTAAAAGACCTTACCGGCGTCGTCGTTCGTGGCGGCGAATTCGTTTTCTCCAAATCCCTCGCCGTCACAGCCAAATAAACCATGACGCTACTCGCCGATACTTCCTTCGATTGGTTCCACATCGCCCAACTCGGCATTGAAAGCCTGCGCTTCGGCCTACTCATTGCGTTGATCGCCCTCGGCTACACGATGGTGTACGGCATCGTAGAACTCATCAACTTCGCCCACGGCGATTTGTTCATGCTCGGCAGTTGCCTCAGTCTCACCATCGTGGTCGGCGGCCTTGCGGAAGGCTGGCCCCCGGCGGTTACCATCGCTTTAGCGTTGGTGCTGGTTCCACTGTTTTGCGCCGGTTTGAATCTGGGTGTGGATCGGGCCGTCTACAAACCGCTTCGAAATGCGCCGAAACTCGCACCCCTCGTGAGTGCCATCGGCGTAAGCTTCGTGTTCCAAAACGTCGGCCTTTTCTGGGAAGGCCCGCAAGATGTGAACTTCCCCGATCTATTGCCCCCCGAGAATGTGCTGGGTGAAGGCGCCAATGTGTATCTCACGTGGAAGACTATCGCAATAGTTGCCGTGACGCTGCCGTTGATGGTGGCACTCACCTACTTCGTAAAGTTCACCACGCTCGGTAAAGCCATGCGGGCAACCGCACAGAATCCGATTGCCGCAAGGCTCATGGGAATCGATGTCGATCGCGTGATCGGTGCGACGTTCCTCATCGGCGGTGCACTCGGTGGCTTCGGGAGCGTGGTGTATTGCCTCACAGTGAATACCGTCAGTTACCAAATGGGCTTCCAAGCGGGTTTGTACGCCTTCACAGCGGCGGTACTCGGCGGTATCGGCAACATCCCAGGTGCCGTCCTCGGCGGTTTGCTCATCGGCGTGATTCGAGGCTTCGGGAGCGAATACGTCGGAGAAACGTGGGTTCCCGCACTCGTGTTCGCCGTTCTCATCGCCGTGCTTGTGTTCCGCCCCAGCGGCTTGTTGGGTTCCCGCGTGAAGGAAAAGGTCTGATGAAAGCGTGGCTTCCGAACTGGCCGCTCGCGATCTTGGCGATCTTGGCCATGTTCCCGATGTTCCCGGCGCTCGACGACTGGTTCCGTATTGGCACCGGGCGATCGCTCGGCGACCAAATGGCCGGCATGTTCATCTTCGCGATGCTGGTACTCGCCTTGAATGTGGTGGTCGGAAACGTTGGCTTACTTCACCTCGGCGTTGCTGCTTTCTTCGGGGTCGGCGCTTATACGGTCGGCATTCTCAGTGTGCCAGCCTACCCGTTTGAACTGAGCTTCTGGTTGGCATTGCCGCTCGCCGCCGCTGCCGCCGCGTTTTTTGGGATCTTGCTTGGTGTGCCCACGCTGCGATTACGGGGGGATTACTTGGCCCTCGTAACCTTGGGCTTCGGCGAAGTGGTGAAGTTCCTCATCAAGAATTTGGCCGACATCACCGGGGGTACTCGCGGCTTGAATCCCGTGCCTCCGCCTATGATTCCGGGAGTCGCACCGGGAGCGTGGGCCGCCGATTTCCCTCCCTTCTATTACCTTTCTTTAGCATTCTTGGCGTTGACATACACCTTGCTGGGGCAACTCGAACGCTCGAAACTCGGCCGTGCCTGGGTGGCTATCCGCGAAGATGAACTTGCGGCTCAGTGCATGGGGTTGAACACATCGCGGTTAAAACTTGCCGCGTTCGTGTTCGCCGCGGCTATCGCCGGAATCGCGGGCGGCTTATACGCCGCGAAGATGACGAGTACCGTCGGCCCGGATGCGTTCGATTTCAATAAATCGATCTTCGCGCTCTGCTGCCTGATTCTCGGGGGATTGGGAAGCCGCAACGGTGCACTCCTCGGCGTGGCGATCCTCTACGGCTTCGACTTCATCCTCTCGCCCATCGTCGATGACGCCCTGCAAGCGAACTCCGGTGCCCCCACGCGCAAGATCATCGATTGCGGGCTGTTCAATCTTCCGATTTCCGGCCAGATGCAAACGTTCTCCGGTTGGCGGCTCGCCGTGTTCGGTATCGTTCTAATCGCCGTGATGCGATTCCGCCCCTCGGGTTTACTTCCCGGCAATCGCGTGAGGGATGAAATGCAAACGCAATCGGCGGGAGGTGCAAAGTGAGTCTCCTCGGCGTGCGCGATCTGAGTATGCGGTTCGGCGGCATCACTGCCGTGAACGAACTTTCGTTCGATGTGGAACCGGGAACGATCTTTTCCCTGATCGGCCCGAACGGGGCTGGGAAGACCACCGTATTCAACGCCATAACGGGCATTTATCAACCGACCACAGGCACGGTGCAATTCGAGGGGATACGCCCGGTTCGACCGCTGAATGCTCTCACGGTCGTCGGTTGGCTCTTCGCGGGGATCGTCGTCTCTTTGATTGCTTTCTTGGCGACCGTGGGCATTCAGCAGTGGTGGGTTGCCGCGATCAAGAAGCAATTCCTCGGAGAATCGGATCGATTCAACGCAGGGAAGATCGTGCGGGCGAGCCAGTCGTACCTAAATGGGCAACCGAGCCTGTTCCGCAATCCCATTACCGAAAAGTGGGAACTGTTCTCCCACGATAACACGACTCCGCTCGGGGTGTTCGGCACGGAAGAAGAAGCCGCGAAAGAACGAACGCGCTTGATGACCGAATCTTCCGGGGCAACCGCGGAGATCCAAGACGCGGCCGAAAAACAACAACGCTACACACTGATCGCGTTGCTTTCTGGTTTCGGCGTTGGGGTTATCGCTGCAGGAATTCTTTGGTCACGTTCCCGTCGAACTCCCGATGTGATCGGCCTCGGCGGCACGGCTCGTACTTTTCAAAATATCCGTTTGTTCCCCTCGATGACTGCCTTGGAAAACGTGTTGGTCGGCATGGATCGTAAACTCACTTCGCACCCGATTCTCATGGCGCTCGGTTTACCTCGCCATCGGAATGAGGAAGCGGATGCGGCTCGCAAATCGCGCGAATATCTCGAATTCGTGGGGTTGGACGCGGGTAAATCCGATTTGGCCAAGAACCTACCCTATGGGGATCAACGGCGATTGGAGATAGCACGGGCCGTCGCCACCGAGCCGAAACTGCTCCTGCTCGATGAACCCGCCGCGGGGATGAACCCCAGCGAAACCGCGAACCTCATGGAACTGATCCGCAAAATCCGTGACCGCGGCATCACCGTGCTGCTGATCGAACACCATATGAACCTCGTGATGGGAATCTCGGATCGCATCGCGGTGCTCGATTACGGAGTCAAAATTGCCGAGGGCACTCCCGCGGAGATCAAGGACAACCCCAAGGTAATCGAAGCCTACCTCGGCAAGGAAGAGGTGAGCTAACGTGCTGCTTTCCGTGGACAAACTCCGGGCGGGCTACGGCCCCATCGACGTGCTGCACGAGCTTTCCATTCACGTGGATGCCGGGGAGATCGTCGCATTGATCGGTGCCAACGGTGCCGGAAAAACCACGACGCTGATGACCGTATCGGGCGTGGTGAAGGTTCGTGGCGGCACCGTGACGTTCGATGGCCAACCGTTGAACAGTAAACCGGCCCACGAGATCGTCAAACTCGGGTTGGCACAATCGCCGGAAGGTCGAAAGATTTTCCCCCGCCTCAGCGTGCTGGAAAATCTGCAAATGGGGGCGTTCACCCGCTCCGACAAACCCGCCATCGCGGACGATATCGAGAAGATGTTCGCCATGTTCCCGATCTTGAAGGAACGCAAAAGTCAGGCGGGCGGCTTGCTCTCCGGCGGCCAACAGCAGATGCTCGCCATCGCCCGCGCCCTGATGGCACGGCCGAAGTTGCTGCTGTTGGATGAACCTTCGCTGGGCTTGGCTCCGCAAATCGTGGTGCAAATCTTCGAGACGATCCGCGACTTGAACAAACAGGGGATGTCCGTTCTGCTGGTCGAACAGAATGCCCGCATGGCTTTGAAGGTTGCCCACCGCGGTTACGTTCTCGAAACCGGTCGCATCACCTTCACGGACAAAGCCGACGTTCTTTTGAACGATCCGCGCATCCGCGCGGCATACCTGGGAGAATAAATTGCTCTGGAACCGCGGGCGTTAGCCCGTGGGTGTGCGATTCACCCACGGGCTGACGCTCGCGGCTCCATAAAACAACCCCATGAAGATTCTCCGCCTCGAAACCGAACTTCTCTGCGTGCCACTCAAGCGGCCCGTTGCCTTGCCCGTCTCCCAAGATCCGCGCTCGGCGAACACGGTCGATTTGGTCATCGTCCGCGTCGTCACCGATGGCACTCTCACCGGCCTCGGCTTCACTTACTCCTTCGGCGGCGGCACCGCCATCCGTTCGATCCTCGATGAAGTGATAGCGCCCGTTATCACGGGGCAAAATGCTCTCGCTTCGGAATGGCTTTTTTTGAAGGCCGCGGCCGAGCTTGAAACCCTCGGCTTCGCCGGGGCTGCCGCACGGGCCTATGCCGCGGTCGATTTCGCACTCTGGGATTTGAAGGGGAAATCGGCGGGGTTGCCGCTGTATCAACTCCTCGGCGGCTACCGCACCAAGTTGAAGGCCATCGTAACGGATACCGCGACGCCCGCCCTCGGCGTCAAGCAAGCGGTGAAGGAAACCAACGCCGCGCTCGATTACGGCGCCGCCGGGGTGCAGATCGAAGTGGGCACGCTCGATCCGGAACTCGATGCCGAACGGCTCCGTCAACTCCGCGAAGAAATCCCCGATGGGGCGTGGTTCGAAATCTCTGCCGGGGGGCGTTACGATTTCGCCTCGGCCGTATGGCTCGGCAGCATCGGCACCGACGAATTCGGGTTGGACGGCTTCAACGATCCGCTCAACCCCCACGATCACAGCGACCTGCAACGGTTGATCGATCGCTTGGACGTCGGCCTTTCCGTGGGTGCTAACTTCGATCGGCCCGAGAACTTCCTGCCCCTGCTCGAACGCGGCGGTATCTCCGCCATCCGCATCGATCCCTTGCGTTTGGGTGGCATCACCCCGGCCCGCAAAGTCGCGGCCGCCGCTGAACTCAGGCACATTGCGATCTACCCGGTGCGCTTGCCCGAGATCGGCTCGCACCTCGCGGCAGGAGTGGTTTACGGCCGCATGTGCGAATACGTCGATTGGTTCGCCGAGGTGTTCGAAGGTGGCCCGAAGTTTGAGAACGGCCAACTCGTCGTGAGTGGCGAACCCGGCTTGGGTTTGAAGTTGAATGAAACGGTTGCGGCGAAGTATAGTGCCTAACGTGTTCGG
>JBBQWA010000166.1:0-9919 GCA_038211045.1 Gemmatales bacterium | reverse complement strand
CCCGGTGAGCGCGGAGCCGAAGAGGCTGAGGGGAAACGCGAGGAAGTAGCCGAGCACCATGGCGAGGTACGGTTCCCGCATGGGAACCCACTTCGCATTCAGTTCCGGCCCCGCAATGTGATCCAAGCCGAGGAAAACGGTTGCCGCCGCGAGCGAGAACCAGAATAGTAGGTGCAAACTCCGTTCGAGGTTCTCGCGGAGCAGTACCGGAGATTCCTTGCGGCCGACGCTCCGAGCAATCTCGCGGGCCGTGGTCGCGCACAATCCGAAATCGGCTAATGCGAGGTAACTCAACGTACCGAAGGCGACCACCCAAAGGCCGAAGTGTTCTTCTCCAAGTCGATCGAGGGCGAGGGGCACGATGAGGAATGTGACGGCGAGAACCAACACTTGGCCGATGGTTTGAACGCCTAGGCCACGGAGCACACGCTGAGAGCGATCCGGGGGAAGTGCCATTTGAAAAATCCCACCGGAGGCCGCAGGAACCCCGCACGCATTCCAATGCCCGCAGGGTTCCGCAAACCGAATGCTAATTTAATGTTGCGAACCCTCCCGGCAAGCGAGGCCGCGTTGTGCGGCCCGGAATTCCGTGAATTTCTCCACGCATTCCAAACTTTCTCTGCCAGATGCCGAGTGCGTACGATAAAATTGCCACTATTACCCCTCGGCGCAGACTCATGGCGAACGCCCCCACTACCAAGCATCCGTTTCAGTATCGCCGCGCCGGTTTCTTCCGCCGGTCTTGGTACCGTTACCGGGATCTGCCGTACGTCATGTCGATCGGCTTGATCGTCGCCCTCGTGATCGGGGCATCGGTCGGCGGTTATTACGGCATCAAGCGATACAACCATTCTCAGACGGTGAACGCGAATTCCAAACTCTGGCAGAGCTTCCAAGACGCGGCAAAGAAAAACGACGAACTGGCAATGAAAGCCGCCCTCGGGGCGCTCGTCGAGGCGAACCCCAACGAACCCTTGGCCAAACAGAGATTGCAATTCCTCGAATCGGGCGACGCCGACCCGAGCGACGCCGGGATGGCCGCCGTCACTTACCAAAAGCACCTCCGCGCTTCACCCCCGAACTGGGCGGAAGCCGATCGCGAAGCTCGCAAACACTTGGCCAGCTCTCCCAAAGATTGGCTGGCGCGCTGCGTGGTGGCGCAAGTGGCCCTCATCCACAAGAACCCCGAAGAAGCCCGGAAACAACTGGATCAACTCGCCGATCCGAACAAAGAAGATGTCGGGTTGCACCCCGGCGGGTTGCTCATGGCATTCGGCCTCTTCGCCGAAACCGGCAAGGACCCCGGCCCGCTTCGGCAGTTCGTCGCCCTGCGCGTCGTGAGCAAAATTCGGCACATCGAAACGAAGGCGTGGCCCTACCAGCTCCGGTTAACCATCCTCGATTGCTACGTCCGCGCGTTCGACCCCGACGCCCAGAGGAAACAACTCGACGGGTTGAACCTCGCGGTGGCCTCGCTCGGCGATTTGTTGGAGAGCTGCCGAGCCGATGCCGTCGCTGCGAAAGACGGGGATTCGTTGCAGCGTATCGGCAACCTAGTCGGGCAGTTGAACCTCTGTTTGAACCTACTGATGAAGGACGGAGTGATCGGGGAAGACCAACGCGCCGCTTTCGGCAAGGATCTCGAAGAACGCTCGGAAAAAACGTGGTTGTCCTTGGTCGAAATCCAACCGAAAAACCCAGCGGGTTACAAAGGCGTTGCAATTGCCCAGCTTCGCAAGAAGAACCCGGCCGGCGCCCGCGACACCGTCGCCGAGGGCCTCAAACAATGCGGCGAACAACCCGAACTCCTCTCCCTGTACAGTCAACTTCTGCGGGCGGATAACAACGCCAAGGAATCGGTTCGGGTGATGGCCCAAGCGGTCGAAAACGACCCCAAGAACCTCCTCGCTTGGCTCCAGTTGGCGGAGGCCGCGAGCGCCGCCGGCGAGATTCCCATCGCGGAGAATGCGGTACGGCAAGCGACAGCCCTCGCTCCGGAAGACCCCCGGACGCTCCGCGCCTGCATCTGGCTCGCGATGGTGAAGAACGATCCCGATACCGCGGTACACCTGCTGAACCGGTTCGATCCAACCGCGCGGGCGGCGGATCCGATGCTCGCGAGCAGGTACGTGACCGCGATGATCGAAAGCGGATTGAACGCACGGCTCCCCGAATTCCTGAAATTCGTGGAGCAACACGCGAATCTGACCAACAAGCCCGCCCCGTTGGCCGCGGCGGTAAACGCGGTGAGTGCGACCTCGAAATACGAAGCGGATGCCACCAAACTCGCCGTGGAAATCTCCTCGCGGGCCACCGAGCGTTGGCCGAATTCTACGGAGATGCTCATCGCGTATTCCATGGCCCTGTACCGCATCGCGGAGAACTCCGCTTGGGAACTTACCGCCACCAAAAATGCCCTCCGCGCTTTGGAACGATTGCGGGCCAAAGCTCCGGAGAGCCAAGACATCGCTGCGGTAATCGTTTGGACGACACTGAAAGGCGAAAATAACCCGAACCGTGCAATCATCGATGCCGCCATTCTCGCCGACGCGTACAAGAAGGAATTGCCCCTGAGCGGTTGGCACATGCAGGTTCTCGGTTCGGCGTACCTCGCCGCGGATCGCATCCCGGAAGCCATCGCGGTCCTCGAAAAAGCCCGCGCGTCGGGTTACGGAAACCCCGGCGTTCTCATTCCACTTTCGCTCGCGTACTATAAAGCCAAGAAGTGGGACGACTCCGTGAAGTTCATCCGTATCGCCCAAACTCAAAAGCGAACGATCCAAGAACAAGCGGATTACGTCGAAGCCGTTTCGATCATCAAACCCTAGTGATATGGAGCTCTCTGTGAAACGCGTCTGTTTCTCGTTCTTGGCATCCGCCCTCCTCGGCGTATCCCTGTTCGGTCAAGCCACGCCCCCGGTGACCGATCCAAAAGGCCCGGCCGGCGATCCCAAGGAAAAGCCCCCGGAAACCCCGAAACTGCCCGCCGAAGATCCCCTCCTCAAGGAAGCCCTCAAGCACTTCGAAAAGAACGAAGGCAAAGAGTGCATGGCGAAGTTGAAGGACGCCACCGATAAGAACAAGGAATTGCAACCGCCCGAAATCATCTTCGCTTCGTGGCTCGCCCAATCCAAAAAGGGTTCGGATGCCCGCATGATGCTCGAGCAATTCATCGCCCGCAAAGTCGATCACCCGGACGGCTACTTGCTCAACGCCAACTTCGCCTACGGCGAAGGCCGCATCACCGATGCCATCAACAGTTGTTTGAACGCCTTGAACTACGCCCGCTCTCCGCAGTGGAACACCAAACAGCAAGAGCGATTCTTCAAGGAAGCCCGCCTCGGCCTCGTGGCCTCGCTCGAAGCCCGCGGCGACTTCGGCAACATGGTCGAACACTTGCAAGCCCTGGTGAACGACGACAAAACCAACGCCAATCTCCGCCTTCGCCTCGCCGCCGTGAAGTTCAACATCGGCCAAGAAGCCACCGCCCTCTCGGAACTCGAAGAAGCTTACAAAATCGATCCTTCGATCGATCCGCCCGAACTGCGAATGGGTGCCCTGTGGGCATCGAAAGCGGCAACGGACCTCGGCTTGAAGGCCGACGCCAAGCCGGAAGAAGTGGCCGAAGCCGTGAAGAAAAAGATCGCCGAGAACCGCGTCAAAGCCGAAGAGAAGCTCAAAGAAGCCGTGAAGAAGTACGGCGACAAGACCGCGAAGGCCCCCCGGGGTTACGCCAGCTTCCTCCTCGAAGAAGGCAAGTTCGCCGAAGCGCTCACGCTGATCGATCAAGCCAAAGCCATGGATGAAAAGGATCCGAAGAACAACAAAGCGGAAGCCCGCGAAACCACCGCGCTGCGGGCGCTCTACCACCGTTACAAAGCCGAGTACAAGGAAGCCGTTCCCCTGTTCGACAAGCTTTTCAGCGCCAACCCTGCGGACCCTTTCGCCACGGGCAATCTCGCAATCTGCCTGATGGAGGCTGGCACGGATAACGAAAAGGCCAAAAACCTGGCCAACTCGCTGGTGAAGTCGAACGAAAAGTCGCCGGAAGCCTACGCGGTACTCGGCTGGGTGCTCTTCAATACGGCCCGCAAGGAAACCGACAAGAAGAAGCAAGACGAACTGTACGAATTGGCCGATAAGGCCCTCGGCGCTTCCGCCTCCGGCGGCCAAGCGATGCTCGATACGGCGTACTACCTCGCCGAGTTCTTCAACTACAAGAAGGAATACAAGAAGGCGTACGACCTTCTGAAAGACGCCACGAACAAGCGCGGCGCGTTCGTATACCGCAAGAAGGCCGAAACGCTCATGAACGGCTTGGAAGGCCCCGCCAAGGAAGACGAAGCGAAAAAGAAGGCCGAAGCCGAAAAGATGAAGTGAGCCGCTAGAACGGGTTTCAATTCACCGTAACGGAAGTCGCCAGACTACCGCTACAAGAATTTGAAATACGCTACAGGTCTTTGGCGAGCCGGGAGCGTGAGCGACCGGAGTTATTGTAATTACTCGGCGGGCTGTCACCCGCCGCTCACAATTCGATAGAAACCATCAATGGCCCATCCGCCACAACGGGTGGGCTTTTGTCATCGCACCATGCAATTACCGCACTCCATCCCGTGGCCGAAGTCTAACATCGACCGACTCGTGTGGGTCGCGTTGGGCCTCGGCGCGCTGGGAACGGTTGGATCGTTGGTGCGGTTCTGGGGCATTCAAACCGAATACGCCGACCGTTTGCTCGTGCTCCTCGGCTCGGGGTGGGCAGCGTACCAATCCCTACCCGCCGCAATGGCCGTACAAGTCAAGCCGAGGCCGTGGCTCGCCTTGCCGTTGATACTGTCGAGCGGGTTGGTGCTCGCCTTCGGTTGGTTCCTGCAAGTGCAATCGACCGGGGGCCGCGCCGCCATCCTTTGGTTCCAAGGCGGCGGCATGATCGCGCTCATCGCCGCGTGTATCCTCGCCCGTTACGGTTACGCTCGTCTTATAATCTTCGCGTTCCCGTTGATGTTCACCACATTCGCTTTGCCGATACCTTCGCTTCTTGCGGCGCCGCTTCAGACACAACTCCAACATGTCACGACCACGTTTGCAGAGAAAACCCTGCCGCTCCTCGGGGTTCCGGTCTTACAGCGCGACGGTTTCGTGCTGCGGTTGGCCAGCGGCGACTTGGGCGTGGCCGCCGCGTGCAGCGGCGTGCGGTCAATGACCGCGCTGACCGCCTTGGCCGCGTTCATCGCCTACCTGCGCGGCTTAGGCATCCTCCGCGGAATCGTTTTGGAGGCCGCGACCGTCCTGATCGTCGCGGTTGTCAACGGCGTCCGCGTCGTGGCCAGCGGCCTCATTCAAGAGTGGTTCGGCGACGAATACATCCGCGGCGATTGGCACGAAGCCCTCGGCCTCGCCATGGTCTTCCTCGGCCTCGGCATCATCGTGCAGGTGGCAAAACTCTTCGGGCCGAGTGCGGAGCCAACGCCCGCCGCCGAACCGGTTCCACCCACCGTCCCCGGCTTCGGCGGTTACCTCAACTTGGCCGCGACCGCGTCAATCGCATTGCTCACCGGTGCCGCCATCGCCATGGGAATCTCCGCGAATTCCAAGTTCTTGGCGAAGGCCCCGTTCGATCAGATCCCCATAGAATTCGGCGAAGGCACCGCCCGCTGGAAAGGGGCGCCCCTGGAAGTTCCCGAGTACGTTACGGAGATGCTCGGCCAAGATCAGGCACTCTTCCGAGTGTACGAAAACAACACCGGCCAAACCGTGTACGTTTGGGCGCTCTTCTGGAGCACCGCCGATATGGTGAAAGGGTACCACCACCCCGATGTCTGTTGGGGGAACAAAGGCTACCTCAGCACCGCGAAGCGGATCGAAACGATCCGGCCTTCGGAAGGGGGCGCTATCCCGGCCACCGTACGCGAATTCCACCGCGATCTCATTGGAGGAAAGGCGAAAGAATACCAATACGTACTGTATTGGACGCAAGAAGGACCGCGGGTCTGGGACGACCGAGACGAGCGGAACGCACTGGCAGGCGGGTTTTTCTTCGATCCGAAAATGTGGCTCGGCGACTACCAACGGGCCGAAGCCGTTTCCACAAACGGACGTTTAGTTATATTGGTGTGTACTCCCAGTACGGATGCAGCGTCTCAAGCGGACGCTCTGAAGTTCACGCGATTGTTCTCGGACGAGTTGTACCACCTTTGCCCTTGGGCGGGGCCGCCGCATCCGCCCATCCGTTGAAATTGCCCCGTGCCGAGGAACTTCTCGCGGAATTCACGGCTCCCCGGATACCGTTTGGCGAACTCATCTGTCATGCTGAAGTGGATGAAGCGGAAAGGGCGAGGGGTTCGATCTGCCACAATCGCGTCGGCTTCCCAGACAGCGCACGATTCGTCGGCGAACCGTTTCGTAATGAATTGTTTCCCAACCGGATTCATGAATCCCATCTTCGGGCATTTGGTTACGATAATGGAATTGATCCGCGGTGCTTTTCCATGCCGATCCTTGCTCCGGAACCCGAACTCCTCCCCCCCAATATGTTCGATTCCACGTACGAATCGGATTCCCGGCAATGGTGGGTCGCCCACACCCTGCCCCGCCAAGAAAAGGCCTTGGCCCGTCAGCTCCACGATGCGGCTTTGCCATACTACATGCCGTGCGACCGCCGGCGGACGAAGGTTCGAAACCGAGTGGTAACGGCCCATGTGCCACTCTTCTCCGGGTACCTTTTTGTGAGGGCCGCCGAAGAGGAACGGGTGAAAATCCTCAAGACAAAACGGCTCGCGGGGCTGTTGAACGTGCGGGATCAAGATCGGTTGTGGCAGGATTTGCGGCGGGTGCGGAAAGTATTGGACTTGGGAGTTCCGGTGACAATCGAGCAAAGGCTCGCCCCGGGTACTCCGGTAACGATTCGGAACGGGCCACTCAGCGGTATGAGCGGTACGGTAATTAAGAGCAACAACGGGTTCCAGTTCACCGTTGCGGTCGATTTCCTCCAACGGGGAATCTCCGTCACTTTGGACGGCAAGAGTTTGGGTGTGAACGCAGACTAGAGGGATTCCGAGTGGAGTATTCCATTGCGTCGATCGCCTTCGTCGCTCTCGCGTCGATCGGTTTCGGCATACTCTTCACCTGGCTGGGCCGGAGGATTGCCCCGCGCTTCGGCTTGGTCGATCGCCCGGACGGGCGGAGGAAAATCCACGCCAAGCCGGTCGCGGTCGTCGGCGGGATTTCGTTGCTCTGTTCGGCTACGGCTTCGGTGATTCTTTCCAGTTTCGTTTCGGATGCCTTCGCCGCCTCGATTTCGGCATCTTGGGTGGCCATGTTGGCACTGTGGATCGCCGCCGTGATCATTTCCGTGGTCGGCTTGCTCGACGATGTGTTCAATTTGGCGGCCCGCTACAAACTACTCGGGCAATTCACCGCCATCGGCGTGCTGATTTTCCTGGGTGGAATTAACATCCCGCTGGTGTCGGTCTTCGGGTTCGAATTGGAATTGGGCTGGCTCTCGATTCCGATCACGGCGTTGTGGTTCCTCGCGGCGATCAACGCGATCAATCTGCTCGACGGCATGGACGGCATGTTGGGAATCATCGGTAGCATCATTCTCATCAGCCTCAGTATCATGTCGTTCTCGGTGGGCCATTCCATCGATGGGTACATCGCCATGGCGATGGCCGGGGGATTGATCGGTTTCCTGCGTTTCAATTTGCCGCCGGCCTCGGTTTACCTCGGGGATTGCGGCAGCATGCTGGTGGGTTTGGTAATTGCCGCACTGGCGATCCATGCCACGCTGAAGGGGCCGGCCGTCGCCGTGATGGCTCCGACGGCGTTGCTCGTGCTCCCCTTCTTGGATACTGCCGCGGCCATCGTTCGCCGGAAGCTCACCGGTCGCGGCATCGCCGCGGCGGATCGCGGCCACTTGCACCATATGCTGCAGAAACGGGGTTTGGCCACTCCGAGGGCATTGGTACTGGTGGGCATTCTTTGCAGTATTGCTTCGCTCGGCGCGTTAGGTAGCATGTACTTCCACCGGGATTACTTGGCGGTGCTCTCCGCGTTCATCATCATGTTCGTCCTCGTGGCCGGGGGATTCTTCGGCACGGCGGAACTGCGGCTCATCCGCGAACGCCTGCGCGGGATTCTCCGGGAAGCCCGCGGCGGCGGCATCGAAATGGAAGTGCGATTGCAAGGTTCGGCCGATTGGTCCGACGTTTGGAAGCAGCTCACCGAAACGGCCGAAGAATACCGATTCCTCTCGGTCACGCTCGATTTGAACGCCCCGGCTTGGCACGAGGGGTATCACCGGCGTTGGACCCGGGTGGGGACATCCGAAAACCCGCTCACCTCTTGGCACGTCGATCTGCCATTGGTGAGCCACGATCAGATTATCGGCCGGCTCAGCGTCGCAGGGAACCGCGATGGGGAATCCCTCTCGGAAACCCTCGCCGCACTCGGCCGCATCCTCGCCCAAACCGAATCGCTCGCCGGTTTGGCGGCAACCCGCTCCGGCGTAACGCACCGGGTGCTCCCGGCCGCTTCTACGGTTCCGATGAATGCCGGCGCCTGATTCATCGAACGAGCCAGCGCGACCGTCAAAGCCGAGCATTCCTTCGCCGTTTCCACCCGGCGGGAATATTGGCTTTTGACTCTCGAGTACGTCAGAATAGAATTCCGCAACTTAGAGGAGGATCCCCATGTCGTTGGCCACGCTCGACCTGCCCCGCGTTCCCGCAACGCTTTCCGAGGCGCTCCCACAATATTCCTCGAGCATTTTTCTGTCGGCCCTCCGCCGTTGGCCCTTGCTGATGCTCGGGCTGATCGTGGGCCTCGCCGCGGGCTTTCTGATCTTCAGCGTCCAACCGCCGAAGTACCAATCCTCCGCCCAAATCGCGATCTACAAGAAGCAAATCCGCGATTCCAACGGCGAAATGCGCGGAGGTACCGTGATCGAGGATTACATTTCCGCACAAATCGAAACGATGCGTTCCCAGAAGATTCTCGGGGCGACGTCGAAAAATAAGATCCTGATCAACAACGTATTGCAAAACCCGCTCCCGGATGATCGCATCGAGGCTTCCGAATTGCTCAAAAAGGGCTTCACCGTCACCCGCAGTAGAGAAAATACCGGGGGGGGCGGATTCGCTCTCAGCCCCGTGGTGAACCTCGCCTACACCGGTCGTGATCCGCAAGATACCCAATATGTGTTGCAAGCCATCGTGGACACTTACATCGCAGAGCTTTCCGCGGCGTACAGCGCGGAAACTTTGGAACGATTGAACACGAACAGACTTTTGACCGAACGGAATAACACCAACAAAACTGAATCGATGAACCGGAGTTTGAAATTGCAATCGGAACGTGCCGAGATCACCCCGGAACCGGAAGAGACGATCGTGGGCCGCATCTCGTCCAACCGTTTTCAGATTGGAAAACTCGCCCTGCAGATCGAAGATTTGAAGGGCAAACTCGCCAGCATTGCCAAGGTGGGAAAGAACCGTTCCGACCGCCTCGCCCAAATGTACCTTTTCAATCTCCAAAATGGATTCAGCCGCGGTGTTACGACCAATGATCCGGACGTTCAAATCCGCCTTTTGCAGGCCAAACGCAAACAACAACTCGAACTGGGCTTGGGCAAAGATCACGAGAAAGTGAAGAGTATCGACGGGGAGATCGGCTTCTGGGAAACCGTGCTGGCCGACCAGAACCCGGACGCTTCCAAAGGCCAAGTGGACGAACTGGGTCGGGTGGAACTCCACTTCAAATTCGAACTGGATACGGCCGAACGGCAAAAGAAGCTCATCGAAGCGGAATTCACCACCGACGTAGAAACCCACCGCCGCAGCAATGCGAAAACCAACGCGATCAACCAAGAGAAGGAACGCATCGCGAACTTCGAAAAGGCGATTGCTCAACTCGAGCGTGAACG
>JBBQWA010000165.1:0-9947 GCA_038211045.1 Gemmatales bacterium | reverse complement strand
GAATTTGCTGTTCTTCGCGAGGTTTGCCAACTCCGCTTGCTTGACCGGAACACTTTCCACATCAGCTAACCGCTTTTCGGCGATCCATTTCAACCCGACTCGGCACGCATCCGGCTTACTCTCGAATTTCTCCACGCTCGGATTGGGGCTTTTCTCGACGACCGATTTCCACATATCAGAAGCCCGCTTCAAATTCCCGGCAACTTCCGCGTCCATCGCGAGCCAGACATTCTCGATCCCCTCTTTGTCCTCGCCGTCCTGCGGCTTCATCATCATCGGTTTGCCGTAGCGGCGTGTAAGTTGGCGTTCCCCTTCGGTAACCAGCTTCTCGCGGAACAGAGCGTTCGCCTTATCCATCTCCGAGCCGGTTTTCCCCGAATGCTTTTTGAGGAACTCGGCCGCGGCATCGAGTTTGTCGTCGGGTGCGGCGGCTTCGACTTTGGCGTAAGCCTTGGGCAACCCTTCGGGGCGGAATTGCCAATATGCCAACCCGCCCAAGAGCAGCACGATACTCGCGATTCCCAAAGCCGCGAGCCAGCCTCTCTTCTTGGCTTCTTGTTCTTTCTTCAGCTTCTTTTTGCTCTTCTTTTTCCCTTTCAGTGCGAGTGCTGCGTCGCGGTCGCCCGCATCGTTGGCTGCGTCGTTCAGTTTGCGATCAACCTTTCGGCTCGTGGCCGCCTCGACCCCGGCGCTGCGTAATTCCAGCACTTTTTGTTGAATGTCCGCGATCATCCGGCCCACGGTGATCGCATCGACGGGCCGGCTCTCCGGCTTCTTCTCCAAGAGGAACATGATGAGATTATCCACCCACACAGGCAGATCGGGAATGTATCGCGTCGGTCGCAACGGCGTTTCGTTGACGTGCTTAAGAAACATGTCCATGCTGTTGTCGGCGTAGAACGGCTTCTTGCCGGTGATGAGTTCGTAAAAGACCACGCCCAACGAGTAGAGATCGGAGCGATTGGTGATGTTGCGTTCCCCCCGGCATTGCTCCGGCGACATGTACGATGCAGTGCCGAGGGTGCTGTTGGCCCCGGTGAGAGCGGTGACGTCGGTATCCTTGGCGATGCCGAAGTCGGTGAGTTTCAACACTCCATTAGGGGTGAGAAGGAGGTTGGCGGGCTTCAAATCGCGGTGGATGATGCCTTTGTCGTGCGCGTGTTGGAGGGCATCGCAGAGGCTCTTGCCGAGGGTGAGGGCCTCTTCCCAACTCAGCCTGCCCCGGCGGGCGAGCACGTGATCGAGCGACTCCCCTTGGACGTACTCCATGACAATGAACGGGGTTTTACCATACTTGCCGGTGCCGTAGAGTCGGACGATGTTCGGATCTTTGAGTTGCTTGAGGATGTTGGCTTCGCGTTCGAAGCGGGCCATCGCTTTTTCGTCCCCCACGAGGGCCATCGATACCAGCTTGAGGGCCACGGGGATAAACTTCCCCTTGCGTTCCATGCGGGCGAGGTACACGGTGCCCATGGCGCCGCTGCCGAGTTCATCCTCGACGGTAAACGGCCCAAACTGCTTGCCCACCAACATTCGCTCCCCTCCGTGCGTTCTATCATTGTAACGGATCACTGCAACACACCAACGTGGCCGATGCATCGGCTACAATAAAATGGTGCGGCCCGGCGAACGAATAGCAGGCTGAACACGGAGGGATTCCCTATGCCCAAGCGATTGATCTCGAACGCCGCACCCGCGGCGGTCGCCAAGAAAGCCGATCTCGGCATTGAGCGAGAAATCGCCGCGGCGGCACAACGCATTCGATGGCAAGATGGCTTCACCGGCTTGGCCGCGATGGCCGTGATCGCACTGAGCTACGCCGTAGCCATGGTGCTACTCGACCGCTGGTTGCAACTCCCGCAATGGGTTCGACAACTCGGCTTCCTCGGATTCATCGCTTCGCTCGGTACCGTCGCCTATTTTTTCATCGTGCGACCGTTGCAAAAATCGGTGAACCCCCGCTTCATCGCCCGGCAGTTGGAAGGCACGCAAAGCGAAACCAAGAACGAGATCATCAACTGGGTGGATATGCGGGAGAAGGATATCCCCGGTTCGATCCGCGATGCCGTGGATGCCAAGGCTGCGGAAGGTTTGGCCGAAGCCGATGTGAATACCGCGATCCGCTCGGGAAAGCTCCCTTGGCTCGGCGGCACCGCGATGGTGCTCTTCGGCGTGCTGGCCGTCCTCTTCTTGATCTTCAAAGCTTCGATGTTCACGTCCCTGTTGGGCAGGGCGTTCAACCCCTTCCAATCGACGGCCATCGGCACGCGTACCAAGATCGAACTCGCCGAACCGCAACCGGCCGATACCGCGATTACCGATGGTGAACAGCTTCGCTTTCTCGTCAACATCCTCGGCAAGAAGCCCTCGGCGGATGGCCCGGATCGCGTGCGGCTGCTATTGAAGCAGAACCAAGACGACACGCAATACGAGGAAATCCCATTCACCTTGGGAACGAACAGCCGCGAGTTCGATCTCACCCTCGGTCGCAGTGCGATCCGCAACGGCTTCTGGTATAAGGTGGCGGCGGGGGACGCGGAAACGGAAGAACACCGCATCGACGTTCGCACCCGACCGCTGATCGCGGGATTTGAAGCTCGGTACGAATATCCCGCCTACACCCGCATGGTGCCGGACATCGGCCGGGAACCGAAGATCGAAGCCCACCGGGGCACGATCGTCACGCTCACGGTGAAAACTAACCGCAACGTAAAATCGGGTTCGATCGCGTTCGATGGCAAACCGTCGCCGATCGCCGGGGAAGTCGTGCCGGAGGCCAAGGATTCCCTGCGGTTCCGCTTCAAAATCGAGGAGCGCACGAACTATCGAATCCAATTCGCATCGGTCGAGAACGAATCGAGCGGTTTCAGCCCGCCTTACCCCATCGAAGTGATTTTGGATCGCGCCCCCGCGATCTTGATCGACGCACCCGCCGAGGAGGAAATCGCGTTGCCGGTGAACGGCTTGCTCGCCGTGGACGCGGCAATCAGCGACGACTTCGGGTTGGATACTGCCACGCTGGTGCTGCGAATTCCCCAAGAGAACGGGGCGTTCGCCGAGGTTCGCAAGAAGTATCTCGATGGACAATCGTTGAAGCGAGATAAGGACGACATCTTCCCGATTTCGTTGAAGTATAAGGATTCGATCAAACTCGATGGCCTGAAGACCGTGGCCGGAGTGCCCTTGGTGCTGAAGCCGGAGTTAGTTCTCGAGTACTGGGTGGAATCGACTGACAACTGCACAGAACCGAAGCCGAACCTCGGCAAATCGGATGTGAAGCGTGTGAAGCTGACGCCGCCGCCGATGACCCCGGAAGAGAAGAAGGAACAGGAGCAAAAGGCGGGCGAACGCCAGAACGACGAGAAAAATCAACAACAAGGCGAGAAGACGAAGCGGGAGAAAGATAAGCCACAGAAGCCGCAACAACGGCAGGATCGCCAACCCGAGAAGAAGGAAGATCCCGGGGCCGAAGATCAACCCGATCCGATGAACCCAATGGATGGAAACCCGATGGGCAACGGCCAAGAGAAGCCCAACGATCCGATGAACGGCGGCGGCGAAAAGCCCAACCCCGACGAGGTGAAACGCCAAGCCGACAAGATTCAAAACAATATCGACAAGCAGAATGAAGAAGGGAGTGACACCAAACCCGACCCGAACGAACAAGACCCGATGATGGGCGAATCGAAGCCCGGCGAGAGCAAGCCGAAGGGGGAGAAGCCCAAACCGGAGAACTCCGAAGGCACCAAGAATGGCGACCCGATGGGGGGCGGCTCGGAATCGAAGGATCCGGGCAAGGTTCAGAACCCGGAGAACTCTCAAGAGAAGCCGAAGCCTAACGAATCGGGGGAAGGCGACAAAGAGAAGCCCGAACCCCGCGGTGGGCAAACCGCCGGGGAGGAAAAATCGAGCCAACCCAAGGAAGGCCAAGAACCGGGCGAAGGCAAAAACGCCGAGCCGAAGCCGGAAGAGGGCCAAGCGCCGGAGAAGACACCGAAAACCAAGGCGGGCAAAACCAAACCCGATGGCCAACCGAAACCGGGGCAAGAAAAGCCCTCGCCCAACGGCGAGCAAGCCGAGGAGAAAACCGCGCCGCAGGAACAACCTGGCGAAGCCAAGAATGAGAAGCCGACGAAATCGGGCAGCAGCAAGGGCGGGCCGAAGGAACCGCCGATGGGTAATAAGCCCGGCGAAGAGAAGTCGCCGCCGGAAGCGGGAACCGAGCAAGGCGAAGCCGGAAGCGAGAAGGGCCAGGGCCAAGATAAGGCCCCACCCATGGGCGGCAGCGACCCCAAAGGCACGGAGAAGCCTTCCAAGCCTTCACCCGGAAAAGGCGGACAGGGCCAAGAGAAGGAACCGACCAAGGAAGAACGCGAGCAATTCGAAAAGGACATCAAGGATCTGAACAGCCCGGATGACAACACTCGCAAGGAAGCGGAAAAGCGAGTCGACGACAAGATCGGTAAGGAGAACCGCCAAGCCGCGCAGAAAAAGGCCGAGCAACTGGAGAAGGATTTGAAGTCCGACGACAAGGAGAAGCGGGACGCCGCGCAGGGGGAACTTCAACGCCTCGCCGAGGAGAATGCCAAGAAACAGAAGCGGGATCCCAAACCGGGTGATGCGGAGCAACTTCAAAAGGACGCCAAAGATTTGGCCAGTGAAAACGACAAAACACGTGAGGACGCGGAAAAGCGCGTCGATGATAAGATCGGCAAGGAAAAGCGTGAAGAACTTCAAAAGAAGGCAAAGGATACGAAGAAGGATCGCGAATCGGGTGATCCCGATCAGAAAGCCAAGGCCGAACAAGAGTTGAAGGATCTCGCCAAGAAAGCCGGGGGCGGCAAACCCGACGACAAGGCCAAGGAACCGACCCAAGAAGAACTCGAACAGTTCCAAAAGGATGCCGCCGACTTGGCGAACAAGGACGAACAAAAACGCAAAGATGCGGAGAAGAAACTCGACGAACAGATCGGCAAAGAGAAACGCGAGGAGCTACAAAAGGACATGCAAGACCTCGCCAGCACCGACCCGAAAACTGCCGAAGACGCCAAGAAACGCCTCGAAGATAAGATGAAGGAACAGGCCAAGAAACAAGGGGATCGCAAGCAGGATACCGCCGGGAACGGCGGCAAAGGGCCGGACGGCAAACCGATCGACGACAACGCCGAGAACCGGTTGAAAACAGCCGAGCGGCAGCTCGAACAGTTCAAGAAGTACCGCGGCAACAAGGAGTTCTTGAAAGGGAACAACATGACCGAAGAGGAATACGAAAAGTTCCTCAAAGGGTACGAAGCGATTGTAGCCCAGCAGAAGGATCAGGTGGAGAACGAGAAAGTGAATCCACCCTCGGCCCAACCGGTCGGCCCGACAACGGTGGGATCGAACGATGGCAGCGGCGGCCGGGTCGAAGGGAAACCGAACGCAACGGGGGTCGAAGGCCCGGGCGGTTCCGGTGTGGCACCACCCGGCTACAACGAGGCACAAGGGGGCTTCACCATCCCGCGCCGCCCGAAGAAGTGATCGGTAAATTTTAGCCGCGACACGGGTCTTCGAGCGGAGCGCTCCGCTCGAAGACCCGTGCTGCGGCTACAGAATTTTTAGAACCGTACGCCGAAGTTCATGAGAATGTTCACGTCGCTGATGTCCGAATTATTGGGGGGGAGCAGGTTCATCCAGTTGTAGCTCCACTCGGCGCGGAGGCCGCCGAATAACGTGGCGTTACCGAAAGGTTTCTCCCACGTCAAGCCCGTGCCGACGTACACGCCGTTGAAGATCGCTTGCCGGCGGCGCGAGCCGCCCGGCTCGCTCGTCGGTTCTAAGCCGACGCTGGCTGTTCCGTATCGGCCCCCCACATCGGTGCCGAAGCGCCAGTTGCCAAAGGTTTCTTCCCCCACGGAACCTGGGCCGTTCAGCCACCAATCGCGGCCGATGCCGTAGTTCAAGCTGGTTCGATTCAAGAACCGCACGCCGAAGGGCTGCGGAGCATCGTTGCCCACGGCTCCGAATTTCAGCGAACTCGGGGCGACATTCACCGGGGCGTCGAGGCCGTTGCCGTCGTTGCGGGTGTAGCCCAAGCCGAGGTCGAGTACCCACGCGGCATCGCGTTCGTTATTGAAGAAGAGAGTGCGGCCACCCCCCTGCACTGTCCAACCGTTGTTGATCGCTTTGCTGAAGGCGTTCGCCCCGGCGAGAATGTTCGGGCCGGTGCGGATGTAAAGTTCGTACGCGATGGGCCCATTCGCCCCCACCGGGCCGTTGCAACCGCCCCCGGCGTGGCTCGCTCCGCACCAAGGCATTTCCGCCACGCCCGGCTGCGCTTGGTACGGGAAAGCGTACGGTTGCGAGGGCATCGCTTCCGTGGGCATCGCGGCCTTCGGCGCCGGAACCGTTCCGCCAGTCGCCGGCGTTTGTTGGTACTGTGTATACTGAGCCGAAGCATCGCCGATGGCCCAGAGGCATCCCAGTATCACCAGCGTCGTTCGATTAGTTCGCATGCCGATCCTCGCCAACACTTGCCGGGGAACGCGCACCGTCCGTCCGTCGGGCGATGCTCTCCCGCTCTCATTCATCGGCGGTAAGCTGGATCGAACTTAACGGTTATTCCAATAATCCGGGCCGAGATCGCGGCTATACAATGGTTGTTCCATGGAACTGATCGAACTCCGCGATGCCGAAGAAAGCCGAGCTTACCTGCTCGACGCATTCTTCCTTCAACGCGCTTCCCGATTGGGCTTGGCGTCGTTCAAGGCGGGGTTGGAACTCGCCTTGGAAGTGGCTTCGGATGGCCAACCGCTCCTGCCCACCGGGGCCATGTTCGATCTGAGTTCCATCGCCTTCGGTGCGGAATCGAACAAGTTCGCCCGGGAGTACCCGAACTACCTCGGTTGGCCCCCGGCACTGCTGCGGCAGTACGAAGATCACGTTCTGGCTAAGCTGCATTCGGATTGGTCGTTCGAGCGTGCCAGCGATGCACTGCGGAGGTACCAAGGCCGGGATCGCGCGAAAGGATTGGCGTACGCCATCAAACAGTTCCGCGAACGGAGCCAACTCGGCGGCGTGGAAGTCTCCCCGGCGGTAATCCGCCATTTGCTCCAATCGAACGCCTCCGACTTACTGGCGAAAACCTCGGAGCGTTTGGCCGAGCGCGGCCCGATGTCACTGCTGAAACGGCAGTACGAAGACTTGATCGCGGCGGTGCGGCGAACGCCCGAATTCCTCGGGGCCGAGGATATTCAAGCCATCGAACAACGGACGGCACTCGCCGAGATGGGCGAATATGTGGCCCACCGCCAGATCGTTCAAATCGCCGCGAGGATCGAAGCCGCGTTGCCGAGCCGCCCGGTGAAGGCATTGGCCGGTCGGAAGGAAGTGCCGACGCGCGTGCACGACGACGACCAATACCCGGTCGGCGGCTACTCTTCGCTGAGCAATCGCGGCAGCATCGAAAGCCTGCTCCATTCGCAACTCGCGTATATGGAACCGGTCGAACGCCCCGATCTGTTCGATGTGAAATTTATCCGCGACGAACTCTTCTACTATGCCCGAGACGAAAACCAATTCCTCCGCCGCCGCCGGGTATTCGCATTCGTTCTGGAACCCGATATTATCGAAGCGCGGTTCAAAGATCCCGAGCTACCGTGCCAGCGGATCGTCTTGGTGCAATCGTTAGTCGTGGCGTTGATTCGACGGTTGGCCGAATGGCTGACCGCCGACGCGATCCGTTTCGAGATTCACTTCCCCGAACGCGATGGTCAACAAAGGTTGAAAGAAGAAGCAAAACTCTTCGCCGCCGTGCTGTTGGAGATGTGTCAAGCTGGCACCGTGGAAGTTTTGGGAGCGGTGCCCGACTTCGACGAGCACATGAAAGAACGTGCGGGCCACGCCCAAGTGGGAATGCTCCGCATCGGAACGGCACCGGTGTGGGAAGACAACGAAAACGTCGTAGTTTCCACTTTGGCCGTGGATGGGCCGATTCCGGTACTCACCGATGGCCGAGGATCGCCGGTGCCGCTCGCCGCCGACGATGCGTTCGAGAGTTGGATACTCGCCGCGATTCACCAATTGCAACTGTGGGTTTGAACCATGCGATTCGCCTGTGCACTCGTTCTACTCGGGCTGATCGGTTGCGGTAAGGCACCGCCCCAACCCACCGTGGCAGATGGTTCCACGGGCAAAATGATCGGTGATTCGCCCGGCATTCACAACCTCATTCGCGTGAACGATTGGCTGTACACGGGGAGTGAACCGGAAGCCGAACCGGGATTTCAAACCTTGCACGACCTCGGTATTCGCACCGTGATCACCGTCGATGGTACCAAACCCGATCTGGCCCGAGCCGGAGAACGGGGCATCCGCTATGTTCACATCCCCATCGGTTACAACGCGATCCCGCAGGAACGTGTGTTGCAAATCGCCAAGGCGATGCAATCGCTACCCAAGCCGATTTACTTGCATTGCCATCACGGCAAGCACCGCGGCCCCGCCGCGGCGATGGCCGGGTTGCGCTGCCTCGATCCGAGTTGGACCGCGGCCGAAGGCGAACGGTACTTGAAACTCGCGGGCACCAGCAGCGAATATTCCGAACTGTTTGCGAGCGTCGCGCGGCAATCGTCGCTGGAACAAGGAACACTCGAAATGATCCCGCCGGAGTTTCCCTCAGTCGCCGTGATCCCAGATTTCGTGGGGAAGATGTTGGAACTCGACGAGTTGATCGGGCGGTTGAAGAAGTCGCATTCGCGGGATGGTTCCGTAAACCCGCAAGACGCCATCGCGCTGAGGGAAGCCTACCGAGAACTCCAACGCGATTCCGGAACCAAGCCCGAGGAGTTCCGCCGGTTGCTCACTACGGGCGAAATTCGCACCGAGGAGTTGGTTCAATCAGGTTCATCGGTGTCGCTAAATAATGCTCTTGCGATCAGCGAATCGACGTGTGCGGAATGCCACAAGAAATTTCGCAACCACACCCCAGACAAGTGACGCCGTCATATATTGACGCACGAAAATCCGCGTAACCTTTGCTGCGCGTATTCGAGCACCTCGTTCGCGGTGAGCGTGCGGGAGTTCTTTCCGTCGAACCAGATCACGGCATCTTCATGCACCGATGCCGATTCCCGCATCGGCACTTTCCAAGTTCGTCGGCCCGCTGGCAGTCGCCGATCCCTCGGGTGGCCGATGAATGTCATCGTTTTCGCGGAATCCAAAGGCGGATGCTCGGTTAGGAACGAACTCTCCCAGCTGCCATCGGAATTCAATCGGGTAGCAATCAATGTAATAATGCTTACCAAGGAGGTTCGCGTGCCCGTGACCAAGAAAATCGCGGTCAGCAAATGGGTGTGGGTGATGGTCTGATCGAAATGCTATTATCGCATTGTTCGAAAGCCAATTTGCGGGTACACTGTTCGCACACATCGGAGGGGCGTGCCATGGTTCGGAAATGCTTCGCGGCAGTCGCCGTCATTGCCTTGGTCGCACTCATCGGCTTTGAGCCTTGGCTCTCGGCCCAGCCGGGCAAGAAGAAGGGCACGCAGTACGCCTTTCTGATCGCCTGTTCGGGGTACGACAAGAAAGAACTGCCGCCGTTGCCCCAGACGGTCGATGATGTGTTCGATTTCAAGGCGGTATTGAAAGAATCGGGCTTCGAGGAAGACAACATCATCGTCATGCACGACGACTTCAAACGCCTGTCGGACAAGCGTTTCCTCTCGACCGGGCCCAACATCCGCGATCAGTTCAGCAAGTTCCTCCACGGAATGAGCCAGGACGACACCCTCGTTGTTGCCTATTCCTTGCACGGCTTGCATTACACCGGCGAGGCCACCGGCTACATCTGCCCGGTCGATGCCAAGCTGGAAGACAAGAAGACACTGATCGCCACCGACGGGCCGGGCGGCCTATTCGAGATGCTGGAGGGGTGCAAGGCCGGCCGCAAACTCCTGCTGGCGAATGCC
>JBBQWA010000164.1:0-9988 GCA_038211045.1 Gemmatales bacterium | reverse complement strand
TTCGCCCTGCCCCGCATTGCTTCTGCACAACCCCCCGCCGGGTTCACGCTGCCGAAGCTCCCCTACGATTACAACGCGCTGGAGCCGAGTATCGATGCCGAGACGATGACGATCCACCACGATAAGCACCACGCGGGGTACGTGAAGAACGCCAACGATCTGCTCAAAGATTCACCCGCGTGGTTGGCGAAGTCCCCCGAAGAAATCATCGTCAGTTTGAAGGACGTTCCCGAAGCGATCCGCACGGGCGTTCGCAATAATGTCGGCGGCCACTGGAACCATACGTTCTTCTGGAACGTGATGGCCCCGACCGGCAAAGGCGGCGAACCGAAGGGCGATCTGCTGAAAGCCCTGGAAGCCTCGTTCGGCACGCTCGACGACTTCAAAAAGGCGTTCGCGGAAGCCGCGACCAAGCGCTTCGGCAGCGGTTGGGCCTGGCTCGTGCCCGGCAAGGAGAAGCCGCTGGCCGTGGTGAGCACGCCCAACCAAGACAGCCCGCCGATGGACGGCGGCCCGGTGCCGATCCTCGGCTTGGACGTGTGGGAACACGCGTACTATTTGAAGTATCGCAACCTGCGGCCGAGCTACATCACGGAATGGTGGAAGGTCGTGAACTGGGATGCGGTCGCGGCGAACTTCGCCAAGAAGAAGTGAATGCATCAACCCACCCGTTGCAACGGGTGGGCTTACGATCCCAAAAGCCCACCCGTTGCCACGGGTGGGCCGAGCTTACCGCTTCGGCGTGATGTCGACTTGCGGCAATCGTTCGCCCAACCACTTCGGCAACCGCGCCCACCTGCAATCCAAAAAGATCGAACGCATTCGCCTCAGCGTGCTCAACATCGGCCACCAATTCTCGATGCTCAATTCTTCGCACCGCGTCAGGACGAGTGAAATCACCGGTTGACGCGGCACCACACCGGAACCGTGTTCCAGCCATTCGCGGGCCGTGCAACTCACCGAAGCCGGGAATCCCCGGCGGAACTGTACGCGGTTCGCATTGTGAATCGAGAAGCTCCGCAACGGCGAAGCCATCGCATCGAACGAAGTGCTGACGATGTGCGGGCAGGCTTCCACGGCCCACAGCCACGCGGCCGTTGGCGAATTCAACAACTCCTTTTCGCGGAAGCGCAGCACCTCAGCCCGATCCGATGCCACGGGGCGGGCGAGTTCGCATTGCAATCGGATGAATTCGGCGCGCTCCGCGTCCCCCGATTCTTCCAACCAATCGGCGGCCACCAAGCGCGGTAGATCGTCGTCGATCGCCGCTGCGATCGCGGCGAGAAACGATTCCCATTCCGGTGATGCGTACGGGGACATAGAAACAAACCCCCCGACACCGTCGGGGGGCTTTCACGAGGATTACTCTTCGATCGGTTCTTTGATGAGTTGCAGGAAGAACGTGGTCTTTTTCTCTTCCATCTTCGCGGCCATCAGCGCTTCGGCTTCGGGCTTTTGCGAATAGGGGAACGCCCCCACGCGCTTGCTCGAATTGTCGAACACCACCCAAGTGGCCCGCTGCCGAATCACTTTCACTGCCTTGACGCGCTTCTTCTTGGGCGCGGCAACCTTCTTTACCTTCACGACCTTCTTCTTTTTCTTCTTCTTCTTGACGCCGTCTTCGTCTTCATCATCGTCGTCGTCGTCGTCCGCATCCGCGTCCGCATCTTCGGCGACGGCCTCTTCGGCTTCGGCGTCGACCTCCGCTTCGTCGCCCTCCTCCTCGTCCTCGTCATCGTCCGCATCTTCGTCTTCGTCTTCGACTTCTTCTTCTTCGCCCTTTTCGCGCGCTTCGGCCGCTTCCGCGTCGCGGCGCATGTCCATGCGGCTCTTACCACCCCCGGCGCGTCGTCCTGCCATTGCGTATTCTCCCGATGCCAGAATCTATATTGAACTGTGTAATCTACGGTTCGAACGCACTCCGGGCAAGGCGCAGCTCGATTCCCGAGATTGGCAAATCCTCCCGGCGGCGGAATCGGCCGATTGTCCCATCGATGCGATGATCGATCCCCGTTCAGGTTGGTTCCGTTCGATCCAGCATTGAATGCGGCGGGAAGGCGAGTAAGCCGAACGGTATGACCCGCATATTCACACAATTCGTTTTGCTCACGCTGTGCCTGATGGCGCTTTGCGCCATCACCGCCGTGAGCCTTTTCCGCCAGCAAGCCGCCGTAACGGGGCTGCTCAAGGATCACATGCAGGGCCGAAAAGCGGTCATCGAGTTGCGGGAGTGTTTGCGCGATGTGATCGAGTTGGAAAAAAACCGCAATGAGGAAGTGGCTGTGCTCCACGAACGGGTGCGGGATTTGCTAGAGACTCTAAAAAGGGTGGCCGATGGCAACGAGGAGCGCAACTTGCACGGGCGTATGGTTCAATCCTTCAACGATTACCTGAATTTGTGGAAAGCGCTCCCGCCTAAAGGGGCCGCCGATCACGAAGAGGCCTTCCACCGGGCGACACAGCTGCTGGAGGAAGATGTTTTGCAACCCTGCGAAGCCTTCGAGGAGTCCAATAGCCGGCGCATCGAATACTCGGCTGTCGAGCACGAGCGGATTCTCGGCCAGCACGCGTGGGGATTGGCCGTGGTGGGGGGGCTGGGCGGCGTGGCCGGCGGCGTGTTGGGTTACGGCGTGGCCCGGAACTTCACCCGAACCTTGCAACGCTTGCGGGTGCAGGTGAGGGATGCCGCCGGGAAACTGCTGCCCGATGAGCCCGAGATCATTCTCCGCGGCGAAGGGGGAATGCAATCCCTCGGCGACGATATGGATCGACTCTCGGTGCAGATCGGCGAAACGATGCATAAACTCCAACAGCGGGAATTGGAAGTCCTCCGCGCCAAGCAATTGGCCGCCGTGGGCCAGCTCGCCGCCGGGGTCGGGCACGAAATCCGCAACCCCCTCACTTCGATCAAATTATTGATTCAGACCGCGATCGAAGATGGCGGCGACGGGCTTTCCACCGAAGATCTCATCATCATCGAAGCGGAAATCCGCCGCATGGAGCAATCGCTGAAAACCTTCCTCGATTTTGCCAAGCCCTTGCGGATCGAACGCCAACGCACGACGATCGATGGCGTGGTCGGCGGCGTAATCGATCTCCTCCGCGGTCGCGCCACGAAGCAAAAGGTAGCGATCGTTTTTGAAAAGCCGCCCCACCCGGTGCCGTTGGAAGCCGATCCGCAGCAACTCCGGCAAGTATTCGTGAACTTGGGGTTGAACGCTCTGGATGCGATGCCCGGCGGCGGCACGCTCACCTTCTGCATTGATGATCGCACTGCCGGGCAAGTGTTCGTCGAGGTGTGCGATACCGGCCCCGGTATCGATCCGGGAATGGTTCCACGCTTGTTCGAGCCTTTCGCCAGCACCAAAGATACCGGTTTGGGCCTCGGCTTGGTCATCAGCCGCCGCATCGTCGAAAACCACCAAGGCACCATCGGTGTGGCCAAGGCGATTCAAGGCGGGGCCGCGTTCACCGTCAAACTCCCGCGAGAAGGATAATTCCATGGCCCGTCTGCTGCTCGTCGACGACGAACCGGCAATCCAACACGCCTTTCGCAAAGCTATCCGCGACCCCGAGATCGAGGTTTCTGTGGCGGGAAGCGCGGCGGAAGCCTTCGCACGCTTCGACGAACATTCGCCCGACGTCATCGTGCTCGATGTGCACCTCCCCGATTCCAGCGGTCTCGAAACCTTCCACGCGTTACGGAGCCGCGATCGCCGCGTGCCGATCATCATGATCACGGGCCACGGCACCACCGGCCTCGCCATCGAGGCGATGAAAGAAGGCGCGTACGATTATTTGTTGAAGCCGTTGGAATTGAGCGAACTCCGCGAACTCATCGAGCGCGCGATCCGCTCCAGCCGCCAAATGCGGGTACCGGCGACGATGGCCGAGTTGGAACCGGCGAAAGGCGATTCGCTCGTCGGCCGTTGCCCGCAGATGCAGGAGGTGTACAAGGCCGTGGGCCGGGTGGCGAGGCAAGATGTGAGCGTGCTCATCCTCGGGGAATCGGGAACGGGGAAGGAGTTGGTGGCGCGGGCGATCTACCAGCATTCCGGGCGCAGCGACCAACCGTTCGTGGCGATCAATTGCGGGGCGATCCCCGAATCGCTGTTGGAAAGCGAACTCTTCGGGCACGAAAAAGGGGCCTTCACGGGTGCGGAGCGCCGGCGCATCGGCAAGTTCGAGCAAGCCAACGGCGGAACGCTCTTCCTCGATGAAGTCGGCGAATTGCCGATGCCCGCCCAAGTGAAAATCTTGCGCATCTTGCAAGAACGCACGTTCGAGCGAGTCGGCGGCAACGAAACGATTCCAACCGATGTTCGAGTGATCGCCGCGACCAACGCCGATCTCGAAGCCATGGTCGAAGAGGGAACGCTTCGCAAGGATCTCTTCTTCCGCCTCAACGTCTTTGCGATTTCCCTCCCGCCGCTCCGCGAGCGCGGCAACGATTTGGAATACCTCGCCGAGCACTACTTCCAGCAATACCGCCAAGAGATGGCTTGCCCCGCCACCGCGATTTCCGCCTCGGCGATGGCCGTGCTCAAATCGTATTCGTGGCCGGGGAACGTCCGCGAGTTGCAAAGCGTCATCCGGCAAAGCCTGTTGCACGCCCGCGGGGATGTCGTTCTGAAGGAAGATTTGCCGACGTTACTCCGCGAACGCGGCCCGGAAAAATCGGCCGAGAATGGATGGGAATCGTTCGTCCGCGAGCGCATCTCGGCCGGTTCGCAAACAATTTACGATGAATCGCTGAAGCGGATGGAAGGGGAAGTGCTCGTTCGCGTACTCCGCCACACGAACGGCAACCAACTCCAAGCCGCCAAGATTCTCGGCATCACCCGCGGCAGCCTGCGGAGCAAGATTCGCAACCTGGGAATCACCATCCACCGCGAAATCGGATCGGACACTCAGCATCCCGATATGTAATCGGAATGGCACCCGAGCTGCGGGCGCCCTTTAACCTTCTCCCATTGAGGGAGAGGGTGGTTCGCGCAGCGAACCGGGAGAGGGGTTTCTTCGTTCCGACTTCTAACCCCTCTCCCTCAAGGGGCCCTCAAGGGGAGAGGGCAAAAATCTCTCGCTCGCATCACGGATGTTGCCAGCGCAGCGTAACCCGCGAGACTGGCCCCGGCAAGCGCAACCGCATCAAGGGAACGGGATCCGAAGAATCGGGATCCGCTTCCACCATCACCGTGAGCGGGGTGGCCCGGAGTTCCCTTTGAAAATGGAAACTCAAACGCACGTACCCTTGATCGTCCGGCACCAGATCGCGGAGCACGATCCGTTCGCTATCGGCCCGTTCCACGATCCCGCCGCCGCTGCGGACGAAGGAATGCGGCCGTTCGATTTCGTACACAACCACTTCGCCACCGTCGTCGAACCGGCCGATTTCTCGAGCCATCGGTTCGGTCACCCAGAATTCTACCGCCGCTTCGCTTCGGCAGATCACCCAACCGACGTTGTAACGTTCGCAGAACGCGGCCCGTTCCGCCGAGGGCCATTCCTCGAACGGTCGGTTCAATAGCTTGCCCTGCTTCATGCCGCAGGTCAAGTGTTCGATACCGCCTTCCGGGTCGAGGCCGCCGAGGTAGGAGCGTTCGGTGTAGGCGGGGAGCAGGGCCGTCCAGTTCCAACCGGTTCGGACGGTGTCGCCATCTTCGATCAAGATGCGGGCGGCCGGGCCGGTGCGGTGATTCAAAAATTGAACGAATCGTTGTTGTTCCGCCGAGAGGCCCAATTGGAAGGGTTCGGCGTTAATGCGCCACTCGACCGGGACACGGTCGGGGAACAGGGCGAATCCTGCGGGGATGGCCGAAGCGAAGATCGCCCAGACCGTGGCGATCCGCCAATGTTGGAAAAGTTCAATGATGGCGAACGCGGCGGGAATCGTGGCCAATGCCGGCAGGAGTATCGTCGCATGGTCGAGGGCCGCCGCGCGACCGGGAAGCCAAACCGCCCCCATGCGGGCCGCAATCGCGGTGCAAGCGGCCGCGCTCAACAGCAACAGCGCGTGGCTACCTCGCTTCTGTCGCAGCATCGCCATTGTTCCCAAGCTTCCGAAGATTATCAGAACGATAGTGAACGCCTCCGGGGCGAAGTGGATCGCATCGCGTTCGATCGAGCCGAGGAGTTCGCGCCAAGTGGGCCAAGGGTTACCTTCACAAAACGCTTGGCGTAGCCACCAGAAGCGGCCCCAATCGATGAGCCAACCGGCATTCGGCGCCAAGCTGGCCGGGAGCACTGCGAAGAAGCCCAAATGCCAGGCTAGGCCGTGGCGGGGGGCGTTCAGCAAATAGTACAACGCCAACACGGGGATTGTGCCGAGCCACGCCAACGGTTGAACGTACCAACCGAGAACCGAGGCGAACACCATGCTGAGCCACGCCGTCGGCCCGGCATCGGTCGAGTAGCGGGCCAAGCCGCCCAAGAATGCTATCTCGGCGAGGCCGCAGAGCAAGAGATCGAGTTGACCGGCCTTCAAGAGCGTTTGCACTTCCGGCAACCACCAGAGCATCGCCCCGCACGCCCCGGCGAGGATCGACCCTGCGGGCCGTACACCGAAGTTGCGGGCCGCCGCCACGAAGATCAGCGGAACCATCGTGCAAATGACGAAGACGCCCCATTTGTAGCGCGAAGCATCGAACGCTTCTCCGGAGAAAGCGAGGAACAACTCGGCGGGCCGCGATCCGGCATCGAACACCGGAGTCTTCGGGTAACCCGCTTGGAAGTTGGGGTCGTAGCAAGTCACGGCGAGGCGATCGCGGAACGCCTCGGCCCCCAGCGAACCGTGGTAGAGGTGCAACGGATGCCGACCATCAAGAATGGGCTGGGCATCGCGGATGCCCGCAAAACTGCCGAACAGCGGCAACGCCAACCCGGCTTGGCCCACCGCGAGCAACGCCGCGGCGAGTAGCCACAGTGGCGTTCGGCGGAATCCGGGAATGTGCGCAACGGGCATAGGTCGGGATACTAGCCGGAATCTCCACTATCGAACAAGCCGGATCGGCCGTTCAAAAAAGATGCAACAATTCTTTCTGGGATTACCCCCTCCCGTCCGAACTTCGTTCGACCGACCTCCCCCCACCAGGGCACAATGGGGGGGTCGCTGATTGTCGCGCAACGACAACGGCGAGAGGGGGGTTGGTCTTCGATCACCAATCGGTACTTTCCCTCCTCGTTCGTTTCCCAGTAAAATCTCTTACAGTGCGAAACGTCGGAGTGTTTTCATGCCGGAAATCCAGTGCCCGAATTGTCGGGAAGTTCTCGATGTGCCCGCGGAACTGGCCAATTCGCCGGTGCGCTGCGGGACGTGCCAATCCGTGGTCGAACCGGGTTCGGCGCCGGCGGTTCGCCGCGTAGAACCGAGCCAACGCAACGAATACCGCGAACCGGCGAATAACTCCGAAGACCTCCCTACTCCCAAGAAAAGCCTCCGGTGGCTTTGGATGTTGCTGGTCGTCGGCGGCCTTTCATGCGTGGGTTGCTGCGGCCTATTCGCATGGCTCGCCTACAAAGTCGGGAACCCCACGTGGACGAAATATACCTCCGACGACGGCAGCTTCAGCGTCGATTTCCCCGGCGACTCCCCGAAAGAGAAATCGATCAGCATCCCAATTCCGGGAAATAAGCCTGTGGAGATGGAGCTTAGGATCAGCGAACGCAGGCTGGCGCAGGAGCGCTACGCCGTGGGCGTGTGCGATCTCCCCAAGGTGAAGATTGATGGGCCGATGGGCAAGTTGCTCGCGGAAATGTACATCCAATCATGCTTGAACGTACTCAAGAATCAACCCGGCGTGACGGTCAAGGAAACCGGCATCAAAGACATCACCATCTTCGACAAGCCCGGCAAAGAGTACACGGGCACATTCTCTGATTCGACGATCAAAAGGGGCACGGTCACTCGAAGGGTGTTCGTGTTGAACAATAAGCTCTACATGCTTTCCGCGATGGGCAAAGATTCCGGCCCCCCCGCGGAGCGCGTCGAACAATTCTTTTCCTCGTTCGCCCCGGCGGACGGGAACAAGTAAGTGCCCGACTCCGGAACTCGGATCACTTCTCCCAACTCAAAAGCATCCGGCAGGGGAAACGCTTCTCCACCTTCGCACCCGCCATGCCGGCGGCCTCCGCGAACGATCGCATCTCTTCGGGTGCGAACGCGGCCCGCACCGAACGCGGCCCATCCACATGCACCACCGTCGAACCGCTGAGCACATGCGACGCGAACCACACTTGGAGGTAATTCATTCGGCTACGGGAAAGATCGTTGATGAGCACCATCCGCCCGGCGGCATGCTTCATCGCTTTCATCAACTTCACCGCGTCGTCGGCTTCGAGGTGGTGCAGAAACAGCGAACAGATCACCGCGTCGAAGCCTTCGGGCAACGGTGGCTTCAGCACGTCCCGCACTTCGAATCGCAGGTTCTCGTGGCGGCCGAGTTCCGAACGCACCTCGGCTTCCGCGATCGCCACTTGCGAAAGATCGACGCCGAGGATTTCGAGTTTCACCCCGGCCTTCGCGGCCTTCTGAACCAACGCCAAAGGCACGTCGCCGGAACCGGTGGCCACATCCAGCACGCGCAGCGGCCGATTCGGACGCTCCGCGGCGACCTTCTGCAAACTCGGCCACAGCACCCCGGCACTGTTGCTGAAACGGTTGATGCGGGCGAGGCCCGCCAACGCCGACCGGTGCGAAGCCGCATCGAGATCGGGATCGTCCATCAGTTCGGGTTGGCGATTGCGAACGCGCAGCGACGAGAAGAACATGGGGGAATTGTAGGATAGCCGTCAGTGATTGGAACTGGGAGCCAACTCCAACTTCGCCTGCTTTGCAATTTCGAGTGCGGCCATCTTCTGATCGGATTTCTCCGGTGGCCAACCTGTGACGTCACAATGATTAGGATTTTCAACAATGGGTTTCGGAACGACGTCGAGGGCTGCCATCCGAAAGCACGAAGCTGGGAGCATTGCATGCGCATAAAGCGTTTTCTGTCGGAGGGTCGCGATCCGGAATCCTTCTGCCCATACTTCCGCCAACGTTGCCTCTCGATGCCGGGTCAACGAAAGTGCAACATGCGGATGCGGCATGAACGCCTCCGGTTTGACCGTCCCATCGGATCGGCGAATCTGGGATGCAGAGAAAACGAATCGGCTCAGTAATTCGTCGTCGTCAACAACTGGTACGTTTGCCGGATCGAGCACGTCAAATTTTCCGAACGAGATGGATCAATTCATCCGGCGTCTCATCCGGGAAGATAGTAATGCGGCCCGATTGTTTGTCCGCGCCGAACAAACCCGCGAAGTGAAGAACACCACGCGGATCGACGCTGACCGACAAAACCCGGTTGGGATTGCGATACCATTCCAGTGTGATCTGCCCGTCGGGTTCCGCACCGATCGTCGGTCGGGAAAACCCCAAAGGCAGAGAACGAATCAAATTGTACGCTGCCAGAAAGCTCTCCTTGCTGACCGGCGCAGCACAGTATCCATCCCAGCCAGATTCACGGCAATCGTGGTATACATCGAATAAGTCATTCAAAGCTTCGTGGTGACCGAGCACGGTATCCTGCAATTCTTCTCGCAGTTGAGCGGAATGCAAGTCGATGCGATCGGCATAGGAATCCGTCGCTTCCATGGGCTCATCAATCATCGAGGTGGTCATAAAGATCCTCGTTTGGAAATCTCCGACTCCGTCAGCAAGCTGAAGAACACTCGATTCTTCAGCTTTCTCAGTCGAACCAAGTCGTCCGAATCGTTTATTTCCGAAGGCTCGAGGGTGAAGGCACTGATATCCAAGATCAACCCCGAGGGCCCTTTCGATGGCAAATGTTTCACCACACGCGCTGCATAGGGTTCGCCGGGAATTCGCAGCGTACTTTGGTAGGTGAAATCCTGCAACGCGAAGTCCGCCGGGCAACTTGGTGGATCTTTCAAAATCGTTGCAACCCGGGCGGCATCCACATCCGCAAATCGGTTCACGTATCGCAAA
>JBBQWA010000163.1:0-10014 GCA_038211045.1 Gemmatales bacterium | reverse complement strand
CGCCGATGAAACCTCTCGCCTTCGTGCGATTACTTCGTCGGCGGTAAGGAGAAGTAGAATTGAGAATTAAGCGAGCGGCAGTTCTTGTATTACCCTCGCTCCCGTTGGGGAGAGGGTCGCAGCGAGCGTAGCGAGAAGCGGGGCTTTGGAACCAATCAAAACCCCTCTCCCCGTCACGAAGCGGGACGACCCTCTCCCCAACGGGAGAGAGGGTGGAAAATCAACCGCTGTTCGCCTTACCGCGCGTTATTGATCTCGATCGATTGTTCCTTCAGCAGCGGGCGGTCGCCCAAGGAATCGGCTTCCAACCGTATGCGAAAGAACGCTCGCCCCGGCGTTTTCGCTTCGTAGGTGATCGTGAACGTCTCTTGTTGCCCGGGTGCAACCGAACGGGGCTTGAACACCAATTCGTTCTTGGCCAAATCGAAGGCGTTCGGCGTCGCTTGGATCAACTTCACCTGCTCCGGCAGTTCCACTCGCACCCGCAGGGCCTTCTCCGTTTCGCCCCCCTGATTGCGAACTTTGATCGTCACGGTACTCTGCTTCCCCGCCGAGAGCACCACCTGTTCGAGCGACGGCGCCCAGGTAAGGTCGGCTTTCCCTTGGAACATCGAAACCACTTCCTTGGTTTCTTCCAACGCCGTGCGCGGTTCGCGGGCGCTGGCCTTGATCGTCTTTCGTCCCGAGGTTTGAGCTTCGAGGCTCAAACGAAAGCTGCGGGATTCCCCGGCGGGCAGGCTGGGCACGATCCAGAGAACGCTCTCTTTCGTGCGGCGGCCGCCGTTGGTCATCTTGGTCACTTCGCAATCGTCGGGTACGACCGCGGTCACTCGGACGTCGGTGAGCGTCTGCGTACCGGAGTTGGAAACCGTAGCGGCGTAGGCCCCCGGTCGGTTCGCGTCCACCGTGGTTGGCCCGGTGAATTCGAGTTTCAAGGCCGGCACGAGCACCTTCGTCTTCGATTCGGCCTTTTCGGATTGCACACTCGCCGTGGCATCGGTGCTCGCGGCGATCGACGTGGTGATGAGATCCCCCCCGGCTTTGCTGGCGAGTTGGTACGTCACGATTTTCGCTTGCCCCGGGGCGAGGTCGCCGAGTTGCCAGATGCGTTGGTTCGGGGCTTCCCCCATTTCGCTATCGCGGTCGCCGCGGAATTCCGCGCCGGGCGAAACGTTCTCCACGAGCCGGGTATTCGGGATGGTGACGTAGCCGGAGTTGAGCACCTCCACTCGCACGGTAGTAAGATCGTTGATGCCCACCTGGGGCGACGCGGTCTTCTTCAACGTGAGCTTAGGCTTATCGAGCGCGGTCACCACTTCCGCTCCGTACTCGAACGAAACGTAGCCGCGGGTATGAATTTCCTTGGCGTTCGCGGCGGGAGTGAACTCGAGTTCGATCAACTTTTGTTCGCCCTTGGCCAGTTGTTTGAACTTCCAGACGAGTTCTTTCGAGGCCGGGGCGGGGCCGTCGGCGGGCGGTTCGCTCTTGGCCAGCGCGGAGGCTCCTTCCGGGAACGGCACGCGCACCTGCACGCGGTACGCGGTCGCCCCGGAGTTGTTCACCACTTGGATTTTCACCGGCACCGGCTTGCCGTTGGCCACGTGCGCCGGGGTGCGGAGTTTCAGTTGAATCGTCGGCGAAGGCGGATCGGTGACGGCGCCGTTTGCCCGCGGTGCGGTGCTCGTGATGCCGGTGGGCACGGTCGGCCCGGTGGGCCGATCCGGGATGGTCGAACCGGGAATCGGCGGTTCCAATCGTTGAACCGGTTCCACGTTCGGATCGACGATCGGCGACTGCTCTCCGGGGGAAACGATATGCAGTGGCAAACCTTGCGGCGGCAGCGTTGGGCTTTGTGCCACGGCCACCGCGGCCACCAGGAACAGTACGAGTATCGAAATGTTCCGCATGCTGTCTTCCCCAGGCGCGATCCCGACAATTCGGGGGGAATAGCGTTTCGGGGGAATGGGGTAAAGGGCAACTGACGGGGTGGTGCCCCTATGTACCTGATTACCAAGTCGAAAAGTTGTGGGTATACCTTTGCCCCTCGTGGGGGAGGTCGCTCTGAACGAAGTGTGACCGTCTGCAACGAGTTCGTGGAGGGCAACTGAGATGGCAACACAACTGTCAAAGCGATCTACGGATCGCAGAGTTGGACGCTCATCCGGAAGATGTCGAAAGTTGGAACCAGATTAAGGAACACTTCCGGATGAAACGATGATCTGCACTCTCGTTTTCAATCCTCGCTGTGATGCACAGTCGCAAGGATCCTTCGACTTGGAAATGCCGGGCCGATTCTTGATCCTACTTGGGCAGGCTCGGAATGCCCGGCCCATCAATGCCCGGCAGCACAAAATCGGTCGGAGGCGCGACCACAACCGGCGGTGGCGCGGGGGTCGGCTTAGGCAACGGCGGTTGTTCCGTCTTGGGCAACGCGATCGGCGGCGGTGCGGATGACGTCGGTGTGCCCACGGGCGACTGGTACTTCCGGCTCGCACCGGCCGGGCCGCTCCCGTTCACCTTCTCGATCACCGCGGCGGGCTTCTCCAGATCGACCAATACGGGATCCTTGTAGATCACACGCTCGCTGTTCCCGGCTTTGTCCACGGCGGTCGCCCGCACCCAGAACTTCCACACCTGTTTGTCTTCCACTTCCCAAATGTACTTGCCGCTGTTCGAAACCTTAATCGCGATCGGCAGCCATTCCATGGCGTTCGGATCGGTGGCGTATTCCAACGTGATCGGTTCCGGCATCAAATTCTTATCGGTGGCCAACCAATCGATTTCCACGCGCGGACCGTTGAGGCCGCCTCCGCCCACGCGGATATTCTTCACCTCGATGGTGGGCTTGAGCGTATCCACTTCGACGAGCCATTGCGCCGAATCCCCTTCGCGGGGATCGTCCGGCTTGCCACCGGCGCCGTTCACGGGGAGAACGATGAAACCGTAGAGGCCATCGCGCGGCGCGGAGTACGGCATTTCGACGGCCGGTTCCTTATCGTTGGGGCCTATGGCGACGACCTTGCGAGAATCTTCCTTCCAGTTCACTTTGCCATCGTTCACCCAGAGGATCGCTTCCTTCACGCCGCTGCGTGTGACCTTGGTGAGCTTGCTGCGAACGTTGAGTTTGTTGGTATTCACGTATTCGATTTGCGGTCGGCCGCCGTTACCCGCGTCTTCCGGGTTGCCGAACCCGGTACCGACTTTGGGCGGCGGTGTGGAATCGGCGAAGCCCCCACCGGGCGAGTTCGTCGGCAACTTCACGATGGAACTGCGGCCTTCGTGCCCGGCTTTATCCTTGGCCGTCACTCGCACTTCCAGCACCTTGTTGGGGGGAAGTTCCTTCCAAGTATAGGAATCGTTCGCGGCGAACCCGCGCGTGCCCACCGGGAACCAATCGGCTTGGTTCGAATACTTCACTTCCAATTTGATCGAATCGGTGGCGAGGTTTTCATCGTCGATCGTCCATCGAACGCCGGTCGCGGTCGGCGTGGTGATACGAACCAACGGTGGGCGGGTATCGAAGACGATTCGGTACTGCGCCGCGAGGTTCCCCGTCGAGGGAACGGTATCCCCGTTGGCGTACACGAATTGCAGGGCGAACTCTTCGAGGCCATCGGCCCGGGCGACGTAGTTGAAGCCGCGTTTGGTCTGTTTGTTGTTCAGATCGACAAGTTCATCGAGTTCGTTGATGCCGCGCTCGGCGATCAAATCGAAACGGCCCCGGCTCGGCGCGGCGTAGAAGCGGAGTTTCGTCGGCTTCGGATCTTGGCTATTCAGTTTCTCGACGTCTACCGGGAAGCTGATCTTGGCGAGCGGCCAGTACTTCGGCTCCTGGGCCGAGGCGAGGCTTCCCCAAAGCGCCAAAACGCCGCATGCCCACGCGAAACGGGTGGCGAACGGCGTTCGCATGAATCGGATCCTCCGGGTCGGCCATCCTTACATTCGCGCCGGAGCGCAAACGGGCCTTCCCTGAGGTATCGACATTGCGGGCCGGGCGACTTGAACCGTTCGCCCCAAGCGAGCCAATGGGGGCAAGCCGGCTTTGTTAACCCGTAGGGCGGGCAATCTCGGTTTGCCTCATTCCTTCGTTCCGGTGATCGATTCCAACTCGATTGTATCGCCGGGTTGACCGACTCCTACCGGATCGAAGCGCAGGCGGGTAATCGCTCCCGCGTACGTTTTCACCTTCGAGAGTTCCACCGCATACGTTCGCAACTTCCCATCGGGTACGATCTCGAAGGCCACGCGGCGTTCGCCGCGGAAGCTGCGGGCCTCGGTGGTTTGCCAATAGAGTTCGGCCGTGGTTCGCTTCGTTCGGAAGGCGGCACGAAGATAAATCGTCGGCACGTCCTCCGCGAGCCAGAAGCCTTCCGGGCCGATCAACTGCGGGTCGTCCGCTTCCAGTTTCAGTTTCCACGATCCGTTGAGCGGGCCGTCGTCCGCCGCATTCGCGTGCGTCCACCCTCGGCGATCTTTGTTGAAACGGGCACACGGGGAAGGCTTCTCCGGGCGGTGCTCCACCGCGTACTTGCGAATGTTCGCCAGAGTATCGAGCACGAGAACGTAGCGGTATTCGTACTCGATCTTGGCATCGAGAATCTCGCGGCGGACGGGGGCGAGGTAGCCGGTGGCATCGTCGTTCGGGCCGCCCTCGGTTCCCTTTCCGTAGAAGCCGCCGAGCCAACGGCCGACATTCGGATGAATCACGCCGAGGCCGAAATCGCCTTCGTTCACCTGCGCGGCCCAGCCTTCGGTGGGGTAAAAGGTACTCCACTGCGGCTTCCCGGCTTCGGCCGGCTTCTTGGGAACTTCGGTGAGCTTTCCGCCGGTGAACGGTCGTTCGCCCGTGTAGGCGATCGTGCGGTGCATCGAGCCGATGGTGTAGACCGCCGGGAGTTCCTGATCCATCGCCGGGTACTGTTTCGCATCGGCACGATTGTTGTTCAAGCGATGGCGAATCTCGGCGGTGCGCCCTTTCAACACGATCCACGTTTCGAAGGTACATTCGGCCGGGGTGTTCTTGAGTGCCCACTGTTTGGGCCGGGTGCGCAGGTACAGTTCGCCCTGGCCGAATTTCTGTTCCAGTACTTCCCCGGCGAAACCGAACACGTCTCCGGCCGAAACGGGGTTCCACGGCCAATCTTTCCAACCGGGGTGCGGTTCGCCGAAGGGCTTCGGCCCGGCGTAGTACGATTGGCCGATCCATCGGCCGAGATCGTGGGTGTTCACGGCGTTTTTGCCGTTTGCCGCTTCGGCGAAGTAACCGATGCTACCGCCGCGTTTCGAATCGATGCCGAGGCGGACTTCGCTGTTCTCGATGAACGTGAACGGCTCGGAACCGGCAGCGATGCCGGGTGCCAGTAGTGCAGCGATGAGTAACGGGCGTTGGAATGTCATGGCATTAGGAGTCAAGGTTTTTCACCCTCTCGCCCGTTGGGGAGAGGGTCGTCCCGCTTCGGGACGGGGAGAGGGTAAAACAAGAGCTGCCGGTCGCCTTAGCGCGTTTGCTGTAGGAAGCCTACCGATGAATGGGTAATATAGTCCTTTCGCCCGTCCGTCCGCCGAGGTCGCTCATGATTCTTCGCCGCATGCCTCCATTCGCATTTTCGTTCGCTTTTCTCTGCGCCGCGCTGATGGCGGTATTCGCCTGCGCGGCGCCGACACCACAAGAACCCAAACCCCAAGATCCGGAACCGAAGCCTCCCGAAGCGGCCAAACGCGAAAAAGCCCCGGACTTCCCCGAGAAGCTCGATTGGTTGAACACCGGCGGCCCCCTCAAGATGGAAGACCTCAAGGGGAAAGTGGTCATCCTCGATTTCTGGACGCTCTGCTGCATCAATTGCATCCACATCCTGCCCGATTTGGCTAAGCTCGAAAAGAAGTGGGCCAACGAACTCGTGGTGGTCGGCGTCCACTCCGCCAAGTTCGATAGCGAGAAGATCACGAAGAACATTCGCAAAGCCGTACTTCGGTACGAGATCGCCCACCCCGTGGTGAATGATGCCGAGCACGGCATCTGGAACAAGTTCGGCGTGAACTCGTGGCCGACGTTCATCGTGCTCGATACCGAAGGGCGCGTCGTGGGGGAAACCTCCGGCGAGGGCAACTACGAAATCCTCGATAAGGTCGTGGCGAAGCTCGTGGAAGAAGGCAAGGCGAACAAAACCCTCAACGATAAAGCCATTCGCTTCGACCTCGCCAAGTTCCGCGAGAAGGGCGACACGCCCCTCTTCTTCCCCGGCAAGATCGCCGCGGACGAAAAGGCCAACCGCCTCTTGATCGCGGACAGCACCCACCACCGCATCGTGGTCAGCGATCTCGCCGGGAAGCTCCAAACCGTGATCGGCACCGGAACGCCGGGCAAGCAGGATGGCAAGTTCGCCGAGGCCCAATTCGACGATCCTCAAGGCGTGGTGATCGATGGCGATCTGATCTACATCGCGGATCGCAAGAACCACCAACTCCGCGTGGCCGACCTCAAGGCGGGAACAGTTTCCACTCTCGCGGGCAACGGTGAACAGGATCAACGCTCCCGCATCACCGATCCGGATAAGCCCGTGAAGGCGATGGAAGTGGGTTTGAACAGCCCGTGGGATTTGTTGAAGGTTGGCGATACGCTCTTCATTGCCATGGCCGGGCACCACCAGATTTGGAGCATGGATTTGAAAGCGAAGACGATCGCCCCCTATGCCGGGGATGGCCGCGAACGCCTTCAAGACGGCCCGGTGTACGCCGCGAGCTTCGCCCAACCCTCGGGGCTGACGACCGATGGCAAATACATCTATGTGGCCGATTGCGAGATCAGCTCCATCCGCCGGGTGCCGCTCGACCCGAAGGGGCGCGTGGAAACCCTGATAGGCGAAGGCCTCTTCGAGTTCGGCGATAAGGATGGTGTCTTCCCTGAGGCCCGCATTCAACATGCCCTCGCCGTGCTGGAACACGAAGGGCGTTTGATCGTGGCCGATACTTACAACAGCAAGTTGAAGATCCTCGACCCGAAAACCAAGCAGATCAAATCGTGGCTCGGGGATAACGATCCGAACGCCAAGGATCCGATCTTCAACGAACCGGCGGGGCTGGCGAAGGCCGGGGGGAAATTGTACGTTGCGGATACGAACAGCCACCGCATCCGCGTGGTCGATTTGAAGACGAACGCGATCAGCACGCTGGAAATTCAGGGGTTGCAACCGCCACCGCCCCCGAAGGAAGTGAAGAAATAGTGTCTTGGCGAGCCGGGTTGCCTAAGCACCCGGAGTCTGGAATTGTTGGAACTCCGGGTGCTTACGCCACCCGGCTCGCCAAATCCAAACCACTCCAAATAGGTTCCCCCATGTTCCGATACATTCCCATCATTCTGATCGCTGCCCCCGCGTTCGCCGCGGAGCCGTCGTGGTACGCCAAGGCCGTCGATTCCATCGAAGCCAAGTTCGAACCGGCGGAAGCCAAGCCGGGCCAAACGGTGAAGTTCACCGTGACCGTGAACTTGAAGCCGGGCTTCCATACCTACCCGCTGGTGCAAACCGATAAAGCCGCCGCGGACATGGTGAACACGCTGACCTTCCCCGCTGCGGGCACCGTGGTGTTCGTGGGGGAAGCGATCGATCCGCCGTTGCCGGAAACCAAGGCCGAACCGGAACTCGGCATCAAGGCGATGCACATTTACCACGATCAAGTGACGTTCACCCGCTACGCGGTGGTGTCGCCGAAGGCGGTACCTGGCTCGGCCACGGTAAAGCTCACCGAGTTCCGTTTGAGCGTGTGCGATAAAGAGAATTGCTTCCCTTCGTACAAGATCGCCCCGGAAGCTGCGATTAAGGTGACCGGTTCCCCGGTGGCCGTGGATGCGAAATACGCCGCGGAAGTAGAGAAGGCGCTGAAAGGGAAGTGACAGGAAGGGGTATTTCAATTAGTGACTGTCAGCTGCTGACTAAAGACTATCAACACATTTATGATGACTTGCTTCTTTGGGGTGAACAGTGAATAGTCGACAGTTTTTAGTTTAATCATTCGGTCTGTCCCGATATGAATTCGGGTCTTGGGAATCTTCTCCATGCGATCTGCGCTCGCCATTTTGTTGCTGTTCGGATCGCAAGCGTTCGCGCAATTCGAAATCCCCGGCTCAGGAGGACCCAAGGCCAATGACTTCGACGACGTTGGCAGCATCACCGCGGAGTTCACCCCCAAGCAGGCCAAGCCAGGGCAGACCGTCAATCTCAAGATCACCGTAACGCCCATAGGTTTCGGCTGGCACACTTACCCCACCGAAGCCAGTGGACCGCAACTCAGTACGAATACCTTTAAGCCGCAGATACTCCCACCGCGAAAAGGGCGGCCTATACCCAACTTCATCGTAGTCGGGTCGGTGGTTGACCCTCCGGGATTGGAAAAGAAGCTCGGCGACGAGAACCGTTTCTACCCTGGCGCGACCACGTGGACCGTGAAGGTGTTGGTTTCGCCCAACGCTCCCCCGGGGACTGTCCGCTTCGATTGGGACGGCTTCAAAGTTCAAATCTGCAAGACAGACGTGACTTGCATGAATGCCAAGTCGCAACATTTCCCCGCATTGTCGCTCGAAATCCTGCCCGGCCCACCGGAGCCGGTGCCCGCCGAGTATGCGGAAGCTGCGAAGATTGCGTTCACGCCGGTCGCACCTCCCGTGATTCCCCTCACTTCGTCGCCGAACAAAAGTCCGGAAGTCGTTTCTCCGGGGGAAGCGTCCGCAGCAAAGCCGCAACTGTCGATCGAAGAGTACAAGAATCGGATCGATAACCTTTTGAACAACCTGCAAAAGATCGAGGTGAAGCGCGAAGGCGGCATCACCACACTGCTGCTCACCGCGATGTTCTGGGGCCTCGTATCGCTGGCCACGCCGTGCGTTTTTCCGATGATCCCGATCACGGTGAGCTTGTTCCTGAAACAAGCGAACCAATCCGCCGGCGGGGCGGTGAAACTCGCGGCCGTGTACAGCCTCACCATCATCATCGTGCTCGGCCTCTCCGCGATCACGCTGCTCAGCGTCTTTTACAAACTCAGCGTCCACCCGGTAACCAACGTGTTGCTCGGGGCGCTCTTCATTGTGTTCGCACTCAGCCTCTTCGGCATGTACGAGATCGTGCTGCCCAACTCGCTGCTCCGCGCTGCCGAGAGCCGACGCAAGCAAGGCGGTATGATCGGCACCGTGTTCGGCGCCATCGCGTTCAGCATCGTCAGCTTCACCTGCGTGGCACCGTTCCTCGGCGGCTTCGCCGGGATGGTGAGCAGCGGCCAGTATTCGCAATTCGAATTGATCCTCGCGGGCTTGGCCTTCGCCTCCGCGTTCGCACTGCCCTTCTTCTTGTTGGCCCTGTTCCCCAGCCTCTTGAAGAAGCTGCCGAAGTCCGGTGGCTGGCTCGATAGCGTGAAAGTGGTGATGGGCTTCCTCGAAATCGCCGCGGCGCTCAAGTTCTTCCGCACTGCCGAAATCCGCTGGCTGGGTACTCCCACCTATTTCACTTACGACATCGTGCTGGCCGGGTGGGTCGTCGTTTCCACCGCCTGCGGGTTGTACTTGTTGAACGTGTACCGTTTGCCGCACGACGAGGAGAAGCCCAACATCGGCGTGCCTCGCTTGATGTTCGCATTGATGTTCCTCGGCCTCGGCGTGTACCTGATCCCCGGTATGCTCAAACAACCGAACGGCGAAAGCCAGCGCCCTCGGGGCATCGTCTTCGCTTGGATCGATGCCTTCCTGCTGCCGGAGCAATCCGGAACGGGCGACGAATTCCGTTGGAGCGCCGATCTACCGGGGGCCATCGATAAGGCCCGCGAGGAAGGCGCCACCAGCGGCATCCCGAGGTATGTATTCGTCGATTTCACCGGCGTGACATGTTCGAACTGCAAGGCGAACGAACGCGAAGTCTTCCCTAAACCGCAGATCTCAAAGCTGATGAAGAAGTATTCGCTCGTGCAGTTGTATACGGATGACGTGCCGGCGGTATTTTATTCCGGTGCGCCCGACCAACGCGATTTGAAGGA
>JBBQWA010000162.1:0-10170 GCA_038211045.1 Gemmatales bacterium | reverse complement strand
CAAGGATTCGATTCCGTACCGCGTGATCACCAAGGATGGCGGTGCGGAACAAACCATCAACGGCTTGAAGATTCTCAATCTGAAAGCGACCGAACTGGAAACGAAGCTCCGGGCCGACATCGCCTCCGCGAAGAAGTAAGCGAATCTGGCTCCCCTCTCCCCATTCCGGGAGAGGGGTTGGGGGTGAGGGGGTTGACCTCAAATCCCCCTCACCCCTAGCCCCTCTCCCGCAACGGGGAGAGGGGGACAAAGCCAAATGCCCCATCCACGCCTCGAAATCCGCAATACCCGCAAGCAGTTCCCCGGCGTACTTGCGCTCGACGGCGTCTCGCTGCAATTGGGCGTCGGCGAAATCGTCGCCGTGATCGGCGAGAACGGCGCCGGCAAATCGACACTGATGAAAATCCTCGCCGGGATATATTCGCCCGATGAAGGTGAACTCCTCTGCGAAGGGCAACCCGTTCGGTTTGATGGCCCCGCCGATGCCATGGCTGCTTCGATTCACCTTATCCACCAAGAACTCAACCTCGCCGAAAATCTTTCGGTATCGGATAACATCTTCCTCGGCCGCGAACTTACATCACTCGGCGCGATCCGTTTCCGCAACGGCCGTGCGATGATCGCCGAGAGCGAACGGCTGCTCGGCTTGGTCGGGCTTCCGCCATCCGCGGCCCGCCGGCGCGTCGAGGAACTGCCGCCGGGGGAGAAGCAACTCGTCGAAATCGCCCGGGCCATCGGCGGCAACGCCCGCGTGCTGATCTTCGACGAGCCGACATCCAGCCTCACCCAAAATGAAACCGACCGTCTCTTTCAAACGATCGATGGATTGAAAGCTGCCGGGGTGTCGATGCTCTACATCTCGCACCGGCTGGCGGAGGTCAAACGCTGTGCCGATCGCGTGGTGGTGTTGCGGGATGGCAAGAATGCCGGGGAACTGGCGAAGGCGGAGATTTCGCACGATGCGATGGTTCGATTGATGGTCGGCCGCGACATGACGACGTACTACCCGCGAACCGAACGAACCGCCGGGCCAAAGAAGCCCGTGCTGGAAGTGCGGAATCTGCAATTCCGAATGGGCGGTATCCGCCGTGCGACTGAGGGCATCACGTTCGAGATTCGGGCAGGAGAAATCCTCGGTATGTCGGGCTTGGTGGGGGCGGGGCGAACCGAACTCGCCGAAGCGATCTTCGGCGTGCGCCCAATCACCGGGGGCGAACTGCTGCTGGAAGGCCAACCGTTCCGGGTGAAACGCCCGAGGGATGCCATCGCCCTCGGCGTGCTGCTCGTTCCCGAAGACCGCCGCGCCCACGGATTGATCCTCGAAGAAACCATCGGCTTCAATCTGAGCCTGCCGAACTTGGATCGTTTGCAAGGCCTACTCGGGGTGAACCGCAGGGCCGAGCGCGAATTGCATACGAACACGATGGCGAAACTGCGGGTGAAGGCCCCATCCGCCGCGAAGGTGGTCGGGTTGCTCTCCGGCGGGAACCAACAAAAGGTGGTTTACGGCAAGTGGCTGGCCCGCGAGCCGAAGGTGCTGATCCTCGATGAGCCGACCCGCGGTGTCGACGTCGGGGCGAAAGCCGAAATATACGCCCTCATCGACGACCTCGCCAACCGCGGCGTAGCCATCTGGATGATCTCCAGCGATATGGAAGAACTCTTGGGGATGAGCGACCGCGTACTGGTGATGAACGAAGGCCGTATCGCCGGGGAACTTTCCCGCGAACGCCTCACCGAAGAAGCTGTGATGACCTTGGCTACCGGAGGAACGTTGCCGTGAATGTGTACCGAGTGGCCGGGATCTTCGCCGTGCTCGTCGCGCTCTACGCGATGCTGTTCGCCTCCGATCCGAACGCGGATCGCACCAGTAACCTTTACACCGTGGCCAGCAGGCAAGGGTTCTACGGCATCATTACGCTCGGCGCAGCGCTCTTGATCCTTTCCGGCGGCATCGATCTTTCCATGGGTTCGGTGATCGGCTTGGGGGCGGTGCTGTTCGCTTATCTCATGGAGGAAGGAATCCACCCATACCTCGCGGTGCCGTTAGTAGTCCTCGGCGGTGCCATGATCGGCTTGGTGAACGGCTTGCTGGTGACGAAGGTGAAGTTGCAGGCGTTCCTCGTCACGCTCTGCGGAATGTTCGTCTATCGCGGCTTGGCCCGATTGCTCGGGGGTTCCATCGGCCTCACCCGTATTCGGGAAGCCCACCCGGAATTCGCCGGGGCGCTGCAGAACCTGCGATTTGTGCTCATCGGCAAGAACAAAGAGGGGGCACTCGAATTCCCAATTCAGTTTGTTTTGATGTTATTTCTCGTCGGCATCCTCGGTTTCTTTCTTCACTACACCGCGTATGGCCGGTATTGGTTTGCGATTGGTCGCAACGATCTGGCCGCGAAGTACGCCGGGGTGAATGTGGATCGCCAGCGGATCATCGGATACGTGATTTGCTCCTCGCTTTCCATCTTCGCAGGAGTGTTGCTCCTGTTGGATTATTCCAGCCTCCGCTCCGATAACGCCGGAGCGGGTATGGAACTTGAAGCCATTACCGGGGCCGTCCTCGGCGGTTGCAGCATGCGGGGGGGCGAAGGCACCGCCATCGGCATCATACTCGGTGCGATGGTGATGCCTGTGTTAAATAACCTGATTACCTTCCGTGGCATCAACAGCGATGTCATCCCGGCGATCATTGGGTTGACGCTGCTGTTTGGCACACTAGTAGACGAAGGCATCCGCCGCTGGTTCAAGAATAGGCGGATGTGAAGATAAATTGCTGAAAGAATGGGCCGTGGCGCCGATATTGCAAGTAATGTACATACCTCCCTTAATACCCGAGAACAACACCATGCCAAGCATTGCAATACTTGCGGAACGGGAACCCAAACGCGGTACTTTGCCCAGCTACCTCGCTCACCCCACGTTCTCCGAAAAGAGTGCGAAGAGGGATTACGACCCGGAAGCACTGTTGAATCAACCGACGAACTACGATGACCGCTTCATGCCGGACGACATCACGCGAGAGCATTCCAAACGTATGCACTACGCTGCTCACCGTATGCACGCCGCCCGAACAAATGCGGATCGTACCCGTTGGCAAACCGCGTACTTCGGCCTACGCGATCAAATCGTCCTCGGCAATCGCAAGCTGATTTACCGGGCCGTGAGGAGGATCATGGCTTATCAAAGCCGGGCTGAAGATCTCATTGGCGATTGCCACATCGTGATGATCAACGCCGTGGTGGCGTACAACCCGTGGATGGGCATCCGCTTCAGTACCTATGCGTACACCTGCTTGATTCGTGCCCTCGGCCGACTCTCGCAGAAGCATTCCAAGGATTGGCTCTCACGCACCGTTTCGCTCGAAAAGCTACCCGATCCCGATTGCGTTAAGACTCGCCAGAGTGTGGAATCGAGCGACAAGTTGCAAATTCCCATTGAGGAATTCTTCCGCCGCGAACATCCGCTGCTCACCGACCGCGAAAAAGCGATTCTCACCCACCGATTTAACTTGCATCAAACGGCCGGAGATCCGACACTTGAAAACGTGGGGGCGGTACTGGGCCTCTCTAAAGAACGCGTGAGGCAGTTGCAGGCCACCGCACTCGATAAACTCCGCAAGGCCATGTTTGAACTCGAACCCGCATGAAAATCGCCATTGTGATCCCGGCCCGTTTCGCTTCCCTACGGCTTCCCGCGAAGCCGCTCCTCCGCGAAACGGGCAAATATTTGATTCAACATGTCTACGATCGCGCACTTCAATCTCGACTCGCCACCAACGTGATCATCGCTACCGACGACTCCCGCATCTTTGATGCGGTGCGAGAATTCGGCGGCGAAGTGCGCATGACCCGCGCCGATCACCCTTCCGGCACCGATCGCATCGCCGAAGTGGCATCGAATCTCGATGCGGATATCGTGGTGAATCTGCAAGGCGATGAACCGCTATTCGACCCGAGCGATCTCGACTCGCTCGCCCAATCGCTGATCGATAATCCCGCCAGCGGCATGGCCACGCTAGCCACGCCATTCCGCGACGCCGTGGCTTGGCGGAATCCGAACTTCGTCAAAGTGGTGTGCGACGATGCGGGGAAAGCCCTGTATTTCAGCCGCAGCCCGATCCCGATGTGCCGGGACGGCGATCCGGACTTCGCCGCAATTCCACCACTCTACCTCCAGCACTTGGGCGTGTACGCCTACCGCCGCGAGACGCTGTTGAAGCTTTCCGCGACCCCACCGCACGCCATCGAACTCTCGGAGAAGTTGGAGCAACTCCGGGCGCTCGCCCACGGCATCGGCATCCAAGTGGGGGTGATCCCGCACGCCCACCGCGGCGTGGACACCCCCGAAGATTACGCCGCGTTCGTGCAAGCGTGGAGCAGTCAGACCTCTTGATATGGCAGCCGGAAGCGTGAGCGCCCGGAGACAACACCCCGGCGAGCCGGAAGCGTGAGCGCCCGGAGTCTTCGTCTGCCAAGTTTTCCCTATATTCTCCGTTTGGGATGATCGAACCCACGGAGTTCCGCGAACGATGTCGAAGCACATAACGAAGCATATCTTCGTAACCGGCGGCGTGGTGAGTTCCCTCGGCAAAGGGCTGACGAGCGCTTCCATCGGGTTGCTGCTCGAACGCCGGGGCTTGAAAGTGCGGATGCAAAAGTTCGACCCGTATTTGAACGTCGATCCCGGCACGATGTCCCCCTACCAGCACGGCGAAGTGTACGTGCTCGACGACGGTGCCGAATGCGACCTCGACCTCGGCCACTACGAACGCTTCACCAACGCCCACCTCGATCGCAATTGCAACTTCACCACCGGCCGCATCTACAGCACGATTATCGACAAGGAACGCCGGGGCGATTACCACGGCAAGACCGTGCAGGTGATACCCCACGTGACGGACGAAATCAAATCGTGCATCCGCAGTTTGGCCACGGCGGAAGTGGACGTTGTTATCACCGAGATCGGCGGTACCGTCGGCGACATCGAAGCCGCACCCTATTTCGAAGCCATCCGCCAGTACGCCCTCGATGTCGGCAAGACGAACTGTTTGTTCATCCACCTCACGCTCGTGCCGTATTTGAAGGCCGCGGGGGAACTCAAGACCAAGCCGACGCAGCACAGCGTGCGCGAACTCCGCGAGATCGGCATCCAACCCGATATTCTCATTTGCCGCACGGAACGGCCGATCCCGAAGGAGGAGTTGGAAAAGATCGCCTTGATGTGCAACGTCGAGCGCCGGGCGGTGATCGAAGAGATGGATCGCGAGTTCAGCATTTACGAAGTGCCGATCAGCCTCTCGGACAACAAGATCGATCAAACTATCGTCGATCAGTTGCACATCGACTGCGAACCGTTGGAATTGAACGATTGGCGATTGATGGTCGAGCGCATCCGCGAGTTGAAGCAGCACCCGGAGAAGCACCCGGAGGTGCGTATCGCCGTGGTGGGCAAGTACGTGAAGCACCGCGATGCGTACAAATCGGTGTACGAATCTTTGGATCACGCCGGGATCGCGCACCACGCCCGGCTGCACATTGAACGGATCGAATCGGAATCGGTCGAGGAACTCGGCGCGGCGAAAGTACTCGCGGGTTTCGACGGTGTCCTCGTGCCGGGCGGCTTCGATAAACGCGGCATCCTCGGCAAGATCGATGCGATCCGATACGCCCGCGAGAACGGCATCCCCTTTTTCGGCATTTGCCTCGGCTTACAATGTGCCACGATCGAATATGCCCGCAACGTACTCGGCTATGCCGATGCGAACAGCACGGAGTTCGACCCGACGACGCCGCACCCCGTGGTGGCCCTGCTCGATTCCCAACACAAAGTGACCTACATCGGCGGCACGATGCGTAAGGGTGCTTACGATTGCCAAATTCAACCCGATACGAAAGCCTACGCCGCGTATCGCAGTGCCGGGATTTCCGAACGCCACCGGCACAGGTACGAGGTGAACAACGATTTTCGGGCGGAGTTGGAAAAGGCCGGGTTGATGATTTCCGGCACGAGCGCCGAGGGGGAATTGGTCGAAGTGATCGAGTTGCCGAACCACCCGTGGTTTTTGGCGGTGCAGTGCCACCCGGAGTTCAAATCGAAACCGACGGCAGCCCACCCGCTCTTCCGCGATTTCGTCGGTGCCGCGGTGCAGCACGCGGGCAAATAATCTCAATCCGAGCCGGAAGCGTTAGCGACGATCAGTTCGATTGGATCGTCGCTAATGCTTCCGGCTCGGAAGAAACCCAACTACGGCTTCGGCTTGGGGGCTTCGAAGTCGAGGGGCTTCAGTTCCATCGTTGCTCCGGCGGCTTCCACGGGGAAACCGAGGATGCCCTCGCGGGCCTTGTGGAAACCGAGTTCGTGCCAGTACACGAGCCGCCATTTCCCGGCGGGCAAATTCTTGATCTCGAAGTTGCCCTCGGCATCGGTGATGGCGTAATACGGGTGATCGAACACCCGCATACGACCCAGCATCCAAGGGTGGATGTTGCAAGAGTATGGAATTGGCGTACTTTGGGCCGCGAGCGGCAACTTGAGATTTACGAAGCCACCGGCGGGGATCAGCGGGTTAATCGATTCCATATCGCTGCTGTAATTGATGTTGTGCGGGATGGTCGAAGAGTTCTTCACCGTCAAGGTATCCCCGGTGCGACCGACGAGAATCCGCGGTTCGAATTGGCACTTCGGTTGATCGATCACGAGCGCGTTCGATTTCGGCTTCGACAGATCCGGGTGGATCTTATCCTGGGGGAAGACGTCTTTGCGATCTTCGGTGTCGGGCCGCACCCATACCACCACGTTCTTCAAACCCTTCGATTTCGGATCGACGAGGATTTCGGTCGACAGCAGGTCGCCGTCTTTGCAGCACACGGCTTTATCGGCGGTCACGTTCAATACCGCGGGTTTCGGAGCTGCACCGGGCCAAGTGACCTTGCCTTTGATCGTCACGTATTCGCCCGCTTTGGCCACGGGCAACGTGCCGGGGTTCGCGGGGGCTTTGATGGCTGCGGGTTCCGTTTTCACGGGCGTTTGGGCGACCGCTTCCGGGGTGGGCACCACGGTTGAACCGCACCCGAATGCGGTGATCGCGGAGAGAATCAGGTACGCTTTCGTGCGACGCATGAGGAATTCCTTCAGGGAAAGGGTAATCGGCGGGATTCGTTCCAATTATTATTCGCGGAACGAGTGCGGTTTGGCAACACAGATTTCCGAGCACGAAGCGTCAGCGAGGATTCGATTCTGATCGTCGCTCACGCTTCCGGCTCGGATCAATACTCCTTTACCGTTTCAAAGAATACAACACGGCGGCGGCGGCGAGGCGTTTCGCGCTCTCCGGGTTGTGGCCGAGGCAATCGGTCGATTTGTGGTTCTCCAGCGCGCAACCGATATCGAACTTGCTGTAGATCACAACCCAGCGGCCATCGATCTTCACGCCTTCCAAGGCCGGGGGCAAATCCTCGAAGCCCGTGTCGTTATCGGCTCCTCCGCCGGTGGGGGCCTTCTCCCGGCGTTTCACCGTACGGATTTCCCGGCCGTTGAGCTTCTCGGAATAGAGCGCATCGTTCACCGGAATCGGCACCAGCTTGTTCTCCGGAAACATCTTTTCGATCATCGCCCGGAAGGATTTATCGAATTGCGGGGCACCGCAGCAGGCATCCGCGAGGAGCAGCCCACCGCTTTGCAAGTTCGCTTTGATGTTCTCGATTTCTTTATCGTCGTAACCGTACGCCTTGCGCCCGTGCATATACAGGAACTTGTATTTGAACAAATCTTCATCGCTCGGCGGCAGGTTCTCGACGCCCACTACCACGTCGAGCCGGGCGTTATCGCGCAGGTAACTCATCAGGTTGCGCATCGCCTTCGGCGCGGGCGCTTGCTCGCCAATTTTCAATTGCACCGGCTTCACGAAGCCGCGCGGCGGGTTGCTCTCTTCCTTGTTGCCATCCACGATCTTGCGCTGCGACAGCCTCTGTTTGGGCGGTTCCATGCCCGTTGCGTACGCGATGATGTTCCCGGCGAGGTGGAACGCCGATTCGCCTTTACTCATCGCGGGCTTGCCGGTTTCGGGCATGAACTTCGGATCTTCCCAATACCCGGCCAACGGCTTCGGGCTGAACACCAACACCGTTCGGCAACCGCGATCCAAACATTCCAGATCGGGAAATTGCGTCGGCGGCACGGCGAAGTGCGAACGCCAAATCGCATGTTCCGGCGGCATCTTCTTGAGTTCGCTTTCGGGGAATATCTCGCCGATCAATCGGCGGAACCCCTCGGTGAACTCCGGCGAACCGCAACAGGCTTCCGCCAGCACGAAGCCCCCTTCTTCGATGTACTTCTTCAGCAAATCCCGCTGCTGGCCCGTGAGCTCCGGCTTTTCGTGACCGTTGAAATAGAGGATCGGCGATTGCACCAACACTCCGACCTCGGCGAGAATGTCCGCCTCTTTCGGGTAATCCTTGCGGCGTGGATCGTACACCTGCCAGCCGAGCGGCAGGTTCTTGAAGAGTTCCTTCGAGGCGAACTCGGTGAGGTTGCGGGCATCGTTGTGTTTGCGATTCCAACCGCTAATGTTGGGGTTTGCCCCCTTCTCGGTGAGGATTCCGGTTTGCTTATCCAGGGTGAAGCCGCCGTAGGCGAGCTTGCTGATGAGAACGGGGCTGCGACCTTTGGAAAGGAACAGGAGTGCGAACGATGTGGAAATCACCTTGTTCGCATCTTCGCCGAAGCCGGGCTTCTTGGCCGACCACGCTCCGGTATTATTTTGGAGGTTGGAAAGGAAATCGCAGCCTTCGCGGTACCAATCGAAGCGGCCGATGAAGCGCTGCCCCGATAGCCGGCCGACGCGCTCGATACCGTAGACGTTGTAAAAGAGGGATTTGCTTTCCTTAGCCTCGTCGAAGGCGAAGTTTTGGCCGATCCAATTCATGCCGAGGCGGATCGCTTCGTTCTCCGGGTAGAAACCGCATTTCTTGGCGACGCCCGTCGCAGCGTCGAACTCTTGGGAATCGGAGCCGAGGGCCATCCGCGAAATCACGAGGCCACTCACCCCGGCCACGGTCATGGTGAAGCTGGCCCGCTTGCCTTGTTCGACGTAACTCCACGCGGCGGTATCTTTCGTTTCGCGGATCATGGTGTCGAGGTACAACTGGCGGAGGGCTTTCCAATCGGCTTCGGGGATCTTCGCCCCGGCTTGCTTGCCCGCGTAGAGGCCGAGCAATGCGTATTGCGTGTTGGAAGCATCCGGCGATTGGGCCTCGTGGAAGGGATAGCTCCAACCGCTGATGCCGTTGTTCTTTCGCACCGCGGTTTTCAACAACCAATCGACGTTACTTTGAATGACGGGCAAATCCTTGGGGTTGCGTGCCTCGGCGAACGCCATCGTGATGAGGGCCACGGCGTAGGTGCGTTTCCGTTCGACGCCACGGAGGAAGTTCAAAGCCGCGATCACATCGGGATCGTCGCCGCGGACGCCGGAGTTGAGGAGGGCCAACGTAGCCAAGGCGGTCACGCCGCCTTTCATCTCCACGGCGAGATTCAACAGGAAGCTTTCCCATTGATCGTTCGGCTTTCGGCTGAGACGGAGGTATTGCACCCCGGCATCAATGGATTTGTTCACCTTGGCCACCGCGACCTGTTCATCGTCCGGCGGCGGCGGCGCGGCGTACGAGGTGTTGATGGATAAAAGGACGAACACCGAAGGCAACAAGTATTTCATCATCCGCTCCATTCAAAAGAGTGCCCGCAGATGACGCGGATCGCGCTTGTAGGGTGGGCGCTGCCCACCTCTTGGTTTCTGAAGAGGTGGGCAGTGCCCACCCTACGACTCATAGATTATACCCGCATCGTCATCTGCCAGGCCTCCTTCAATTCGCTGAGCTTTGCCCACACCAGCCATTCGCCGTCGGCCCCGGCGATGCGCAACCGCTGTTCGTTCACCGTAACGCCGAGTTTAGCGAATGGTAACCCGGTGAAGCATTCCTTCAATGCCGGGGCGTTCGCCGGGGTAGCTTCGATCACGAAGCGCGTGGTCGATTCGCTGAACAACTTCGCATTGTCGTTCAAATCCTCGGCACCCGGAATCGCATTTAATCCGGTAACATCCGCCCCGAATTCCCCGGCGAACGCCATTTCCGCGAGGGCCACGGCCAACCCCCCTTCGCTGCAATCGTGGCA
>JBBQWA010000161.1:0-10171 GCA_038211045.1 Gemmatales bacterium | reverse complement strand
AGTTTGCCGAGGCTGCCTTGGCCGGCGCGAACATCGTGAATCAGTTGCTTGGCTTCATCGGCGGCTTCGGAGATTCTCGCCGCGGCTTGAGCGAGATCGGGCGTCGGCTTCCCGGCGAGTTGACCCGTGGTGAGCGGCCCGGTGTTCGGATCGCCCGGTTGAATCGCAATGACTTTGCTACCGAGTAACCCGTTGGAATAGATTTGCGCCGAGGCATCGGCGAAGAGCCGGGATGCGTACTTGGAATCGAGTTTCAAGCGGAGTGTGACCGCCGCACCAGGGCCATCGCTCTCGGGATATTCGATGGCCACGACTTGCCCGGCTTCCACACCGCGGATGCGAACCGGAGTTCCGGGGGCGATGTCGTGCGGCTCGGCGAAAGCGACCGTCACTTCGATCGTCTTCGCCCACAAACCCTGATTGCCTCCAATGCGGATCAAACCCCACGCCCCGAGGGCCACGGCGACGAACACCATAACACCGAGGATTCTCGATTGGCTGAGGGAAAGATGCTGCTGCACGGCATTCGCTCCGGGGTACGCGATGCGGGATTATACCCCGAACTCGCCCAATCATTTCGGCGATTTCGCCTTCCAGTTCGGATCGTGGGTGTGGTTCTTGTCGAGGAGGTTCGCGGCGTGCTTCGTGAGATCGGGGCGACGCTTGGAATAATCGCTCTTCTCGGCGGGATCGTTAGACATATCGTAGAGTTCGATTTCCCCCGTGAACATCGGCGAGCGGATCGCCTTCCACTTCCCGAAACGCACGGCTTGGGCCGTGGTTCCTTCGTAGAACTCCCAATAGAGCGTGCTTTTACGCTTCCATTTGTCGTCCCCGGCTTTGCCCGTGAACGCGGGAACCATGCTATCGCTGTCCAAACCGGTGGGTGCGGTGGTTCCCGCAAGTTCGGCCGCGGTTCCCATCATATCGCCCAAGTAATACTGGAGGATGTTCTCGCTTCCCGCTTCGATTTTCCCCGGCCACCATGCGATCATCGGCACGCGGATGCCCCCTTCGGTGAGGCTCCGCTTGGTGCCTCGGTAGGGCCCGCCGGATTTGAAGAAATCGGCTTTGTGGCCGCCTTCTTGGTGCGGGCCGTTATCGGAGGTGAAGATCACGAGTGTTTCTTTCTCGAGGTTCAACTTCTTTAACAGATCGAGAACCCGGCCGGTATCGCGGTCGAGGTTTTTCATCATCGCGGCGAACGCCTTTTCGGTTTCGGGCCAATCTTTCGATGCGAATTCGCCGAGATCGGGCACTTCCATGCCCCGGTTCTTCCCCTCATTGTTGGCGTGAGGTGTGTTCAGCGAGAGGAACAGGAAAAACGGCTTCTTCTCGTGATCGCGGATAAACTGCAACCCTTCCTCGACGATCATATCGGGGGCGTATTCGACCTTCTTCACCGCCACGCCCTTCCCCGCTTGCGGCAACTTGGGATCTTGCCATTTCTTCCACTCCGCGGCGACTTCGTTCTTCAACGGCACCACTTTGCCATTGCGGAATAGGAACTCGGGGAACGGGTTGTGAGCGTGTTGGTTGTTCAAGTAGCCGTAGAAATGATCGAAGCCGATATCGTTCGGATTGGTGAAGTTATCGGTGGTGCCCATGCCCCATTTGCCGACGCAGCCCGTGGCGTACCCGGCTTTCTTGAGCATCGAGGCGACGTTCGGAATTTCGGGGGTGAGATAAATTGGGGCATCCGAGTTGCCGCGGATCGCGGCGTGGCCGTTGTGCTTCCCCGTGAGGAAGGTGCAACGCGATGGGGCGCACACGGTGTTACCGGCGTAGAACTGCGTGAAACGCATTCCTTCCTTGGCCATGGCGTCGAGCCGCGGAGTTTGCAGCGTTTTTTGGCCGAAGCAACCGAGATCGCCGTAGCCGAGATCGTCCGCGAGGATCACCACGATGTTCGGCGGTCGCTCGGCGGCAATTGCGGCGAAGGGTTGCAGAAAGAGGAAAGCGATCGCGAGGAGGTTGAAGTTTCGCATGTGCCAATCCTGTTCCATGGGCCGGGAAGAAGCCTGTGCGGAACAAGATACCATCCCCGCGTTTTACTTCCAACGGTAGAGCGTCAGGCTACTGAGATCGCGGACGGCGATCTCGTCGCCGTACAGGGCGAGGTGCGCCCAAGTATCGGAACGGGGCAGTTTCTTCTCGGCGAGGATTTCCATTTCCATTGGGTTGGCTTTGAGGAGGAACAGCGTACCGCGTTCATCGAGGGCGAGGATGCGATCCCCGTTCGCCACGAGGTTCCAATATTTCCCGAAGCGTTTTTCGGAGCGCCAAGCTTCTTTGCCATCTTTCAGGTTCACGCAGATGGCCCGCTGATCCTTGCCGAGGTAATAGGCGTGATCGCCGACCACCACGGGCGTACTCATGTTTCCCTCGTACTTGAAGTTCCAAGCGTTCTCGGTGCGGAGTTCGCCAGTGCTGCCCAGAACTTTGAAACCTTGGGTGTTGCCTCCGTAGGTGCTGGTGAAGACGGTATCGCCAAAGATCACCGGCGTGAGGACGTTCATGCCGCGAAACGATGGAATCTCTTTCGTCCAGAGGCTCTTGCCGGTGTTGGAATCGACGCCGGCCATTTTGGTTCGCGTTTGAACGACGATTTGATCGGTCGCGCCCAACTTAGCGAACATCGGGCTCGAGAAGGCGCTGCCGTTCGTTCCGCCGCCGTCCTTCAGCGTGAGCCAGAGCAACTTCCCCGAGAGCTTATCGAGCTTGGCGAAGCCGCCCCCGGCTTGTACGTACACCGCTTGGGAATCGACGAGCGGAGAAGATACAAACCCGAACGTAGGAACTTCGCTCTTCTGTTCCTTCACGAAGTCGTAACGCCAGAGTTCCTTGCCGGTCTTGGCATCGAGGCAGACGAGCAAATCTTTAATCCCCGCCACGTACAATCGTTCGCCATCGAATGCGGGCGTGGCCCGGATCCAACTGCCATTGGCGGCGGCGAAGAAAGGCACGCTGACCGAACCTTCCCATTCCGCCTTCCAACGGAGTTTGCCCGTGGCGCGATCGTACGCCGTGACTCGCTCGGTTTTCTTCGCAATCGTTTCGGTGGTGAAAACGCTATCCGAGGAAATGATCGGGCCGGAATAGCTGGGGCCGAGGTTCTCGACGCTCCAAACCGATTGGAAACCCTTGAAATCGGCAGGCCACACCTGGGCGTTCTTGAGAATGCCATCCCGGTTCGGCCCGCGCCACTGATCCCACGCGGCTGGCTCGGCCGCTTGGGCTAAGGGGATACAAAGAAGTGCGAATATGCAAATGGATTTGTTCATGGGAGAATGATAGGAATCCCCATTCGCGATTTCCATTACTTCCCCGAATACTGGCCTTGGGCCGTGGCCAGTTTCACCCGGGCTTGGTGCCAGCCCATCACCCCCGCGAGTACGTCGGCCCGCGCTCGCAATACCTCGATCTCGGCGGGCAATTCCAAGAACGGCCCTTTCGTCTGGCGTTTCAGTTCGGCCAACTTCGCAATCGATTGCTCGGCCCGGCCGCGCGCCAAGCCCACTTGGCGGTACTGTTCCTCCACGGCGAGCAACGCCGCACGCACCTCATCCGCCGTCACGCGTTCTTTCTCCTCGATCAATAGGAACAATTGCTGGCGTCGAACCTCCACCTCGGCCGCCGCGGAACACGCCGCTTCCGCTTCCACCTTGGCGATCTGCTTGAGAAACGCCTGCCGAACCAGTGGAATCTTAGGCACGACCGGCCCGATGGTACTGCCCGCCCCGCGGAGGTATTCGCGAATCGACGGCAGATTCTCCGCGCTCAACTTCGCGTGCAGCAACCTCAGGGCTTGCAACTCGGCACGGCCTTCCAAGGCCTTCGCAACGGCCTCGTGTTGCATTTGCGGGGGCCATTCGAGGTCGAACTTGCCCGTAGGCCGCAATCGTTCCTCGCTCTGCCCCGGCAAGCCGAGGCGTCGCAACAAATCGATTTCCAGTAAGTTTGCCCCCAACTCGGCTTGGCCCAGAATGCCGAGGGTTTGCCCTTTCTGTTGGTCGAGCTCTTCCGGTTCCACGGGGATACGGGCACCCTCCGCTTTGGCTTTCGCTGCCACGGCTCGCAATTCGTTCAAACGCCGCAACGATTGCCGAAGGAGTTCCGCACGGCCATCGGCATCGGCGAGTTGGTAGAAGCTGCCGAGGGCTTCGCCCACGGAGCGGTTGCGGGCTTCCGCCGCGAGCAAGATCCGGAGTTCTTTCAGCAGTTCCGCCGAGGGATTCGGTATAGGCAATGCATTTTCGAGTTCGAGCAGGGTCGCCGTCGTCGAACGCTTCGCGGCGAATGCGATCACCGTCGATTCTTCGATACCCCGCGGCGGCTTGCGTTCCCCCGCCATCGCGGCTTTCGTATCGAGGAACGGAAGTGTTTTGTACTCCGGCTCGAACGGGGTGATCTTGGCGACGGGAAGTTCCAGCGGCGGCGTTGGAACGGGAATCGCAACCGGAGAAGCGGAGACAAGAACGGGCTTCGCCGGGGTTCGACAACCGAAACCGGCCAGCAAGATCGGAAGTATCCAGTATGCCGGCCGCATGAGGCGAATTCCCGGGTGGAAGCAATCTGCTCCTTTATCGGCTATCATGGGGATTTGGGTTGAATCGGTTTTAGCGATTGGCGGAGGGAATCGGCGCAACCTAGGCTTGAATTCAATAGTCCGTTCAGTCTAAAATGATCCGTGATCGCTAGACTGAATGAACCAATGGAAACTTGAACCGTGCGAAACGGAGTTACGAAGCCCGATGCCCCGGCGGAACCATTGGCCGATACTGCGGTTGTACGAAAACGCCGGGAAGAAATCGTTTCGGCAGCGATGGAGATCATCGCCACGGAAGGGATTCACCGGCTCTCGCTCGCCCGCATCGAAAGCCGCGTGCACATGAGCCGAGGGCAGCTCACCTACTACTTCCGCTCCAAGGAAAAGATTCTGCTGGCGGTGTTCGATCAAATGCTCGCGAAGATGATGGCAGAGAACATGCGTGAAGCGGAACAGGCCGGATTCAAGATGGAACCGGGCGGGCCGGTGCTGGAGAAGTTGAGTTACGGCCTTCGGCACATGATGGAACAAACTGCGGGCCGTACCGAAAAAACGCACCTGCTTTCTGTGGTCTACACCTTCCTTGCCCAGTTGCACCACCGCCCCGATTTCCGGGCGAAGCTCGCCGAAGCCGATGCGAGTTGGCGCGGCCACATCGCGGCCGACGTTACCGCCTCCGTGCCGAGGCCGAGGCATTCGCCGGAAGTCGTGGCTTCGATCATTATGGCATTGTTTCAAGGGTTGGGGAATCAATTGGCGGTGAACCCGCAGGCCTTCGACCCCGCCTTGATGGCGAACGCGGTGTTGCAAGCCGTGGAACCGTTGCTCGGTGTGACAAACGCTCCGGAGAACGCACATGGTTGAGTTGAAAGAGAACGAACCGCTGGCACCACCTTCAGTGAATGGCGAACTGCGCGAACGGGTGCAGAAACTGCGCCTCGGAGGCCCGGGTGCTTCGTCCGGAGGCATCATCAACCGCATCGCATGGCTGCCCTGGATTCTCTGCACCTTGCTGGCGTTCGCATGGGCCTTCGTCGCCGTGCGGGCGTACCGGAATGCACCCAAAGACGACGGCGAAAGTTCGGCGAACAAGAAGGCGGTCGTCGTATCGCCGGGATCAACTACCGGCGGCGCGGTTGTGGCACCCGGGACGATCCAACTGGAAGTGAAGGGCTACCTCATGCCGGCGAAGCAAATCGCGGTCAGTCCGGTCGACGTTGTCGGCAAACTCGTGTTCCTCAACTTCGTGGAAGGCAAGCTGTACCCCAAAGATCACATCCTCGCCGAAATCGACCCCACAACATACCTCGCCTCGATGCGGGAAGCCGATGCCACGTTCATGGCCGCATCGAGCCGGCTCGAAGCGGCGAAGAGCCGTCGCCGCGATCTCGATCCGCAATACATCCTTCCCGAGGAACGGCAGCAGGTCGAGCAGGAACTCGCGGAAGCCAAGGTCAATGAACTGAGGGCCAAACAGGAAATCGACCGGATCAAGGCCATCGGCAACACAAATTCGGTGGGCACCAAGGAAATCCAACAAGCCCAAGCCGATTACGATTCCGCAATCGCTCGTAGCCTTCGCCTGAGTGCTACCCTCGGTTTATTGTTAAAAGGCCCCCGGCAACCAAAAATCGATGCGGCAGATGCCGATGTGGCGGCAGCGGAAAATGATAAGGCTGCCGCGGAACAGAGGCTTTTCCAAGCGAAATGGCGGCTCGGCAATTGTACAATCAAGATGCCGGTCGAGGCGACCGTGCTCACCAAAAAAGCCGACATCTACAACCTCGTGAATCCGTTGGCATTCGGCAGTGCGACCTCGGGTTCCATTTGCGATGTGGCCGACCTTTCCGATCTGGAAGTGGATATCGAAATCCCGGAACGGGACATCTCGAAGTTGAAAGTCGGACAACTGTGCCGGGTGCGGGCCGATGCCTTCTCGGAACGAATGTACGAAGGCAACCTCGATCGCATCATGCCAATTGCGAACCGGGCCAAGAGCATTGTGAACGTACGGGTTAAAGTGAAACTCCCCGAGGGCGAAGCCCCCGGCACTTACTTGAAACCCGAAATGGGCGCCGTGGTTTCGTTCATGGCTTCGTCAGAAGAGAAAAAGAATTAGTCACAGAGTACACGGAGAAGTCGAAATTCAGTTATTGCAAAATTTCCTAACTCTGCGTTCTCTGTGTGCTCTGTGGCTAATTTTGTTATGGAGTTACCGATGGCCATTGTTGAAGTGCGGAACTTGTACAAATCGTTCAGCCGGGGCGCCGAGAAGATCGACGTGCTCATGGATCTGAACCTCGACGTTCACGAAGGCGAATTCATCTCGCTGATGGGGCCGTCCGGCTCGGGTAAGACGACATTGCTGAACCTCATCGCCGGGTTGGATTCCCCCACCGAAGGCAGCATCGTCATCGGCGATCAGGAAATCTCGGCGATGTCCGAAAGCGAACTGGCCCGTTGGCGCACCCGCAACGTCGGTTTCGTCTTCCAGTTCTACAACTTGCTGCCCGTGCTCACGGCGTACGAGAACGTCGAGTTGCCCATGTTGCTCCTGCCGATGACCGGGGCGGAACGCAAGAAACAAGTACTGAATGCCCTCGAACTCGTCGGGTTGGGGGATCGCCTCACTCACCGGCCGGGGCAACTCTCCGGCGGACAGTGCCAGCGCGTTGGTATCGCCCGGGCCATCGTCACCGATCCGACCATCGTCGTGGCCGATGAACCGACGGGGGCACTCGATTCCAAGAGCGCCGATACCGCGATGAGCTTGTTGGAGCTGCTCCGCAGTGAACTCGGCAAGACGATCATCATGGTAACCCACGATCCGAAAGCCGCCGAGCGTGCCCAACGCACGGTTCACTTGGATAAGGGGCGGATCCCCGCCAACGAAATGGCACGACAGAAGGCGACGCGGGTTCTGTGATGTTCCCGAAAGCGGGGGGACATCGTCCCCCTGCCTTACCCTTGCAGGGGGACGATGTCCCCCCGCTTTCCATAAGTCACTCCCTCGGCATTCGCATGAACCCCCAAATGATGCCCGGCATGAGCGTTGCCCCGGACTTCTCCCTCTTCACCATGGCCATTTACATGGCCTTCGGGTTGATGGCGATTGTTCTCGGGGCCACCCTCCTCGGCACGCTAACGCTGCCGCTCTTCTTCGCCACAACTTTTGCCCTCGAAGGCGTGCTGTTGCTCTTCCAACGCAGCGGCTTCCTTGCAATCCGCGTGGCGCTGATGATGTTCCGCAGCCTTCGGCGAAACATCCTGCGAACCTCGCTCACTTACGTCGCGCTCTTCGTGTTCACGTTCGTACTCACGCTCATCTACAGCATCGTGGCATTCCTCCAAAGCGTGCAGGAAGAAAAGCAGCAGGATGTGAAAGTGATTATGACCGAGAAGTTCCAGGTGCCGAGTCAGATGCCCCCGCGGTACACCGGGGATTTGATCGCCGTGATGAAGAAGGAACTGCCGTTGGAATCGCAGCCGAAGAACTTCGAGGACGACGTTATGACGTGGGGCTTCGTGGGCGGCAGCCTCGATCCCGTGAATAAAACGCTCGAAAACTCGCTGTTCATGTTCGCCATGGAACCGCATTCGCTGCTGACGATGATGGACGATCTCGGGCAGAAGGACATGCCGGGGGCGGATTACGAAAAGTTCCAAACCGCCGTTCAACAATTGCAGCAAGACAAACGGAACATCCTCGTGGGGAAGGACAAACTCGCCACGATGGGCAAGTCCGTGGGCGAAGAGGTGAAGATTTACTCGATGAATTACAAGGACATCGTGCTCGAATGCAAAATCGTTGGAACGTTCCCGGACGGCCGCTACAACGGCTCGGCGGTGATGCGCCTCGATTACTTGATCGCCAAGCTCGACGATTACAAGGTGCAAAAGGGATCGGTTCACCCGCTCGCGGAACGATGTACGAACCTCGTGTGGGTGCGCTTGCCGAACAAACAGGCGTACGAACAACTCGCGGCCATCGTGAACGAACCGGGCAAGTTCAACTCCCCCGCCGTGAAGATGGAAACCGCCTCCGCCGGGATCGGTTCTTTCCTCGATGCCTACAAGGACATTCTGTTCGCCGTGAAATATATCCTGATGCCCTCCCTCGCGGTGATCATGGCACTCGTGGTATCGATCACGATGACGATCGCGATCCGCGAACGCCGTACGGAGATGGCGGTGCTGAAGGTGCTGGGGTTCCCGCCCCGAAGCGTGTTCTGGATGATCTTCGGCGAGGGCGTGCTGATCGGTTTCCTCAGCGGGTTGATTTGCACTTGGTTCGTTTTCGGCGTGGTACAAGTGTTGTTCCCCGGCGGCATCAAGTTCCCCATCGCCTTCTTCGGCACGTTCAAATTGGATTGGCGGATCCTCTGGCTTGGCCCGCTCCTCGGAGCGGTGGCCGCGGCGCTAGGAACTTTCATGCCCGCGTGGAACGGGTGCAAGGTCAAGGCCTCGGAAGTCTTCTCGCAGGTGGCGTAGGTTAGAATGCAGCTACAATCGGAGGCTGAAGCATGACGACGCTGATTGCACGGGTCAAGAACGGTCGAATCGATGTTCCCGCAACTCCGGAATTTCCGGACGGCTCCGAGCTGGTCGTAACGTTGCACGCCATCGAGGAACCCTTGGGCATTACACGGGATGAGGATTACCCCACGGATCCCGCATCGATCAACTCGTGGATTGCCACGTTCGATGAGATTCACAACTCGCCCGGGGCCCATGAGGCGTATATGGAAATGAAGAAAATCCTTGCCGAAAACCGTGAATGTGAACTTTCCCGGATCGAGAATGGCGAGCGGAAACCGGGGGCATCCAAACAATGAAACGGTACATGCTCGATAGCAATTCACTCAATTCAGTTGTTTTTGAAAGCGGATCGGTTTACGAGCGCGCGACCGCAGAGCATAAGGCTGGATCTTTTCTCGGCACGAACACACCGATCGCCGCGGAATTCCTGGGTGGCCAATTGGCGGGCGATCACCCCAATGTGAACGTCCCCATCGTGAAACGTGCGATCGCAAAACTACGCCTGTGGCCTTTCGATTTCGCTTCCGCAAATGAATACGCCCGGCTTTACGCAGAGTTGAAACGCCGCGGAGTCCGGATGCAGGCAATCGATCTCATGTCGGCAGCGATTGCACGGCTGTTGCCGGATTGCACCGTCGTCACCTGCGATTCCGATTTTTCACACGTTCCCGGCCTCACGGTCGAAAACTGGATGGATTAAATCGAACCATGCGTGAAATCCCCGCAATGCTCCTCCGCTTCGCCCTCCGCATCTTGCGCTTCTTCGGCACGCTCTTCCTCGTGGGGTTGTCGCTGTTGCCGCTTTCCGCGTTGTTGCTCGCCTACCCCGCCATCAACCCGCAGGAATCGGTACTCTCGGACACCGTGAAGCCGCGGAGGAATTGGTTCATCGCATTGCTGCTGTCGCTGCAATCGCTACTGCTGGGTGCTGTGATCCTCATCGTGATGCTCGCCGTGGCCGTCGAACTCACCACCATGATGATGACGCCGAGAATCCTCGGCGACTCCGGCATCTTCGGCAACCTCGCCCGCGGCTTCCTCGGCATGAAGCCAGCGACGCTTCCACCGGAAACGCTCGCCAAA